>NZ_JBSYGH010000013.1:0-103412 GCF_054121495.1 Salegentibacter haimaensis | reverse complement strand
GCTTTCATACCATGAAAATAATACTATCCTGAATTATTTCCAATAAAAAAGAGACTGCCTTTTCAGACAGCCTCTTTGTTTATTATAAAGATTCTAACCTAGGCAGTAGCTTCAGCTTCTTCTTCGGTTAACTTTTTCTTGCTTTCAATTTTAGATTTGTCGGTCACACTGTCTACCATCACCGGAGTGGCGATAAACATAGATGAGTAAGTACCCACAATCACACCAATAATCAGGGCAAACATAAATCCTCGAATACTTTCTCCACCAAAAATAAAGATGGCAAGTAGTACAAGTAAGGTAGTAAGCGAGGTATTTAAGGTACGGCTTAAAGTACTATTCAAAGCAGCGTTTACGGTTCTGTGTAGGGGCCACGAAGTATGTTCATTAACAAATTCACGAATTCTATCGAACACTACCACCGTATCGTTAAGCGAGTAACCAATTACGGTTAAGATCGCGGCAATAAAAGCCTGGTTAATCTCCATACTAAAAGGCATTACTTTGTAAAGCAAAGAGAAAATACCCAATACTATGACAACATCGTGAGCTACGGCAGCTACCGCTCCAATACTAAATTGCCACTTTCTGAATCGCAACAGGATGTAAAGGAAGATCACCACCAAAGATCCAAGAATCGCCCAGAAGGAATCGTTCTTAATATCATCGGCAATAGTTGGTCCCACTTTCATAGATTGCAGAATTCCAATTTGACCATCTTCAGGATTAACGAATTGCTCAAAAGTTACATTTTCGGGCAATTCAGCCTGAAGCGCATCGTACATCCCTTGTTGAATTTCACGATCAACTCCGGTACCATCTTCATCAACCTTATAGTTCGTGGTAACTTTTACCTGGTTTTTAGGTCCATAGGTTTTTACCTCTGCACTACCAAAAGCAGCTACAAGATTACTTTCAATTTCACTTGGGTTTACTTCCTTATCGAAACGAACTGTATAGGTTCTTCCTCCAACAAAATCAACTCCCATGTTTAGATTGTTCACAAATAGAGAACCAAGGCTGATCACAATTGCAATACCCGATATTACATAGGCGATTTTTCTCTTTCCTAACCAGTTGATATTTACATTCTGCAAAAGACCTTTTGTGGCCGAGGTTGAGAAAGCCAGCGATTTTCCGTTTTTACCATAGCCATCAATAAACAATCTGGTGATGAAAATAGCGGTGAAAAGAGAAGTTGCAATACCGATTAATAAGGTAGTTGCAAAACCCTTAATAGGTCCTGTTCCAAGAATGAACAGGATAAAGGCGGTTAAACCAGTGGTGATGTTCGCATCAAGAATTGAAGATAGTGCGTTGTTGAAACCATCTTTAATCGCATCTTTTTGAACTTTACCTTTTGCAAGTTCTTCGCGTATTCTTTCAAAAATAAGTACGTTCGCATCAACCGAAATACCTATGGTAAGAACAATACCGGCAATTCCGGGAAGGGTAAGTACCGCTCCAAGACCGGCCAGAATTCCGAAGATCAAAAGGATGTTAAGAGCAAGTGCCACATCGGCGAAGGCTCCGGCTTTTCCGTAGTAGAAAATCATCCAAAGCAAAACAAAAATAAGCGCGATGATAAATGACATCATCCCGGCATCGATTGCTTCCTGTCCCAATGACGGACCTACAATCTCACTCTGAATAATATCGGCTGAAGCTGGCAGCTTACCGGCTCTAAGCACATTAGCTAAATCCTGACCCTGGGTGATGGTAAAGTCTCCGGTAATTTCACTTCGACCACCTGAAATGGCTCCAGTTGATACACCCGGCGCAGAATACACTATATTATCAAGCACAATCGCTATTTGACTTTGTTGATTTGAAGCGTAACCGGTCATTTCTTCCCAAATCTTGGCTCCACGACCATCCATTTGCATCGAAACCGCTACTCTCCCCACCTGGTCATAGGTTTGTTGTGCATCTGTAATTACACTACCACTAAGTGGTGGCTCCATATTACGGTTTCCTTTTAACGCGTAAAGACCGGTAACCCCTTCATCTTCAACTCCCCAAACGAATTTAGCATAACGCTGGTCTCCGCTTAGAAGGTTTCTAACTTCCGATCTTTTAAGGTAAGAATTAACCTTTGCGGTATCTCTTACTGAAAAATAGGCCAACACAGGTCCTCCCTGATATCCGGGTCCCTGTACAAGCTCGATTAATGGGTTGTTTCCAGGAGCTACATCTGAAGTGTCTTCGGTTTCAGCCAATAACTCCTCCAAATCATCATCCTGCTCTACGGCAGTAGTATCGGTTTGAGCAGGAGTTTCGGTTTTTCTCTCTTTGGCAACTACATCTCTAAGCACATTATTGGCCTGGCCAAGGAAGTTACCTAATTCGGTATTTTTATATACGTGCCAGAATTCAAGTTGAGCAGTACTTTGAAGTAGGCCCTGAACCCGCTCGATATCTTTAGCTCCCGGAAGTTCTACCAAAATTCTTCCTGAATTTCCAAGTCTTTGGATGTTAGGTTGAGTTACCCCGAATTTATCGATACGCTTTCTCAAAACTTCGAAAGCAGAGGTAATCGATTCATCAACTTTACGGCGAATCACTTGCTCGGTTTCGCTGTTAGACATCTCATAATTCAACTCGCCGCTTAGGGTCTTATTGGCAAAAATATCGGGAGATGCCAGGCGGGCATCAGAAATTTTATTGAACTCCTCAAAGAATAGATCAATATAGTCGCTCTGGCTGTTTTTCTGGGCTTCGTCGGCTCTGTTTAAAGCCTGATTAAATGCAGGATCGTTGCTGTTATTAGCAAGACCTTTAAGAATATCTTTTACTGAAATTTGAAGAATTACGTTAATCCCTCCTTTAAGATCCAGACCCTTATTTAGCTCCTTTTCTTTAGCATTATTGTAAGTAATTCCTGCAATGATTTCATCATCTCCAATAGAATCAAGATATCTTTGCTGCTCAGCTTCTCTTAAAGCTGAATAATCCTCTACATCTTCACCAACTTTTTGAACGGCGTAATCTTCGGCTTTACTTTCAATATTACTTGTAATAAACGTAAAAGATAACTGGTAAATACACACCAGCCCAAACAAGATCGCAAAAACCTTAATCAGTCCTTTATTCTGCATTATTCCTTAAATTATAATTAATTAGGTCGATTTTAAAAACGGACAAATATAGGGTTTCAAAATTCAAATCCCAATATTTTTTTTTGGAATAATTTAACTTTTTAACAGCAAAAAGGCCGCGAATTTCGCGGCCTTATCTCATATTTTTAGAAAGCTTTCAGAATGTTTACACATCCAACAATGCATTGGTCTTTTTCACACCTTCTGCACTTTCTTTCATTTTGTTTTTCTCGGCTTTGTCTAGTTCAAGCTCTACGATTTTCTCCAAACCGTCTTTCCCTAAAATGGCAGGTACGCCAATACAAAGATCTTCCATTCCATATTCCCCTTCAAGTAAAGCTGAACAGGGGAACATTTTCTTCTGGTCACAGGCGATTGCCTGTACCAATGCTGAAACCGCAGCACCGGGGGCATACCAGGCACTGGTTCCCAGTAACTTGGTAAGAGTAGCTCCACCTACTTTGGTATCTTCGGCCACCTGTTCTAAACGCTCTTTCGAAAGAAATGCATTTACTGGAATACTGTTGCGGGTAGCAAATCGGGTAAGAGGCACCATTCCGGTATCGCTATGACCTCCAATTACCATCCCATCAACATCAGAAGTTGGGCATTCCAGGGCCTCAGCAAGTCTGTATTTAAAACGGGCACTGTCTAAAGCTCCTCCCATTCCTATAATTTTACTCTTCGGAAGGTTGGTGGTTTTATGAACAAGGTAAGTCATGGTATCCATAGGGTTGCTTACCACAATTAGGGTTACATCTGGAGAATGCTTAATAAGGTTTGAAGAAACCTCTTTTACAATCCCTGCATTAATTCCTATTAACTCCTCACGGGTCATCCCGGGTTTACGCGGAATTCCACTGGTGATTACAGCAATATGGCTATTCGCTGTTTTCGAATAATCGTTGGTGGTTCCGGTAATTTTGGTGTCGAAACCGTTTAAACTGGCAGTTTGCATAAGGTCCATCGCTTTTCCTTCAGCAAATCCTTCTTTAATATCCAGAATTACAACTTCTGAAGCGAAATCTTTAATCGCTATATATTCGGCACAACTGGCACCTACGGCACCGGCTCCTACTATGGTAACTTTCATTATAAATTATTTTAAATCGATTAGTAATTGTTGCGAAAATACAAATTATGCAACAGGATAAATAATAAGGAATGGTTAAAAGCCCTATATCCTGAAATGCAAACCAAGGTTCGCATTGAAGAAATTACCGGCCGATAACATGCTGCTAATTTTAAATCTATTGAGATAGAAATTAAATCCGAGGTCTCCCTTAAACTGAGCTTTGGCATCATCGATCTCTCCCAGGGCAGTATTGATTGCTCCCAGGGCTACACCGGTTCCTCCCATTTCGTAAGTGAAATTAGAATTTGTAGCTCCCAGGGCTCCAAAAACTTCAAAATCACCATAGCGTTTTGAGCCTAATACAGAAGCTACCCATAAATTGGCATTTACATCTATTACATTGAGGTTAGCAAGGTTGGGAATATCTACAGGATTAAATTCATATTCCACATCAAATTTTGAATAAGCTAAAATCGCAGCAAACTGGAAATCTTCAGGTTCATTAAACCTGAAATACTGACTGAAGTTATGCTTTAATCCTGCCCCGTAAGTGCTGAATTTCACTCCATCTATCGTCATTGCCGGAAGCACTCTTATTGCAAGTTCAGACTCGTAAGGCAGACCTACAGTCACCTGCGGAAAGGCGTGAGGCACAGCGCTTTTATTCACCCCTTCCAGGGCCTGAAATTCAAAGGAATTTCCTCTAACCTCACCTTCAAAAAACACATCGGTGTCGCCACCAAAAGCCGAGGGCACTCTCACTCCTCCACTTTCGTCCTTTATTCTTAATAAGCTAAAACGATTGTTATTTACTGTAAAATTTTGTTTGCTGGTGGGAACAAACAAGGCGTTCCCGTGAAAAGAAACTTCTACCCGCCACTTTTTCAAACTCTGTGCAGAAGTAAACCAACCGGCACTGGCCTGATAGGAAGCCCCGTCGGCTGCGGGTCGCGCAAAGTTATCGGCTATAAATAAAAGATCATTAATTACTCGTTCTTCATCACTCTGTGCTGTTGAAATATGCCCCCAAAGCATACATACTGAGAACAGCACTAAATTGAATTTTTTCACAATAAGTAGGTTTTTATTAGTTAGGTAAAAATAACAAAAAAAGCATAGCTAAAATGTGGATAAAAAAGAAACCCGCATCAAAAATGCAGGTTTCCTGTTATATTGAAATAAACAATTATGCGTCTATATTGGCATACTTTGCATTCTTCTCAATGAATTCACGTCTTGGCGGCACCTCATCCCCCATTAACATAGAGAAAATTCTATCGGCTTCACTACTGTTTTCTATAGAAACCTGTCTCAGTTTTCTGAATTCAGGATCCATTGTGGTATCCCAAAGCTGAATAGCATTCATCTCTCCCAAACCTTTATATCGCTGAATTTGAACACTTCCACCAAATTCTTCGGCTATAGCATCCCGGTCTTTCTCGTTCCAGGCATATCGCTTTTTATTTCCTTTTTTCACCAGATATAATGGCGGGGTTGCGATATAAATATGCCCGTTCTCAATGAGTTCTTTCATATACCTAAAAAAGAAGGTAAGAATCAGAGTTTCGATATGACTACCATCTACATCGGCATCACACATAATGATCACCTTATGGTAACGAAGTTTTTCAAGGTTTAGAGCTTTACTATCTTCTTCGGTTCCTATAGTAACACCAAGTGCGGTATAGATGTTTTTGATTTCCTCGTTATCAAAAACCCGATGGCTCATCGCTTTTTCAACATTCAGAATTTTTCCCCTTAAAGGCAAAATAGCCTGGAAATTTCGATCTCTACCAGATTTAGCCGTACCCCCTGCCGAGTCTCCCTCAACAAGGAAAACTTCACATTGAGTGGGATCCTGTTCTGAACAGTCTGATAATTTCCCGGGCAGACCTCCAATGCTCATCGCAGTTTTTCGCTGTACCATCTCACGGGCTTTCTTAGCCGCATTCCTGGCCTGGGCCGCAAGTATCACTTTTTGAATGATCGTTTTGGCATCGTTAGGGTTTTCCTCAAGGTAAATTTCCAGCATTTCAGAAACTGCCTGCGAAACCGCCGAAGTTACTTCCCGGTTCCCCAGTTTGGTCTTGGTTTGCCCCTCAAACTGAGGCTCGGCAACCTTTACCGAAATTATCGCAGTAAGCCCTTCGCGGAAGTCATCTCCGGTAATCTCAAATTTTAATTTATCCAGTAAGCCAGAGGCATCGGCATACTTTTTAAGAGTGGTAGTAAGCCCTCGTCTGAACCCCGAAAGGTGAGTTCCCCCTTCGTGAGTGTTGATATTATTTACATAAGAATGCAGGTTTTCATTAAAACTGGTGTTATACACCATAGCAACTTCAACCGGAATATCATTCTTTTCCCCTTCCATCGAAATCACATCGGCGGTAATACGCTCACGATTTCCATCAAGGTATTCAATAAATTCCTTTAATCCTTCTTCAGAATGAAAGCGCTCACTTTTAAATTCGCCTTTATCATCTTTCTCCCTTTTATCGGTGATAATGATCTCGATTCCTTTATTTAAAAAAGCGAGTTCACGCATACGGTTAGCGAGCGTATCGTAATTATATTCTGTAGTTTGCTGAAATATGGTGGGATCGGGCATAAAGGTCACCACAGTACCGCTAAGCTCGGTTTCCCCCACAGGTTTAACCGGATACATTGATTTACCTCTTTCGTATTCCTGCTCCCAGATTTTACCATCGCGATAAACCGTGGCTTTTAAATGGGTAGAAAGAGCGTTCACACAACTAACCCCTACCCCGTGAAGACCTCCTGAAACTTTATAGGAGTCTTTATCGAATTTACCACCTGCACCAATCTTGGTCATTACCACCTCGAGCGCAGAAACCCCTTCTTTTTTATGCAGGTCTACAGGAATACCCCTACCATTATCTTCGGTAGTTACAGAGCCGTCTTCATTAATAGTAACTTTAATGCTATCACAGTGACCTGCCATAGCTTCATCTATGGAGTTATCAACAACCTCATAAACCAAATGATGTAAACCTCTAACCCCGGTATCACCTATATACATCGAGGGTCGCATGCGCACATGCTCCATTCCCTCCAATGCCTGAATGCTTTCTGCCGAATAACTATGTTTCTTGGCTTCTTCGCTCATATAATTTGCTAATTAAATTCGTGTGATTCTATAACGAACAAATATAACAAAACGCATACTTATCAGGGCTCAGGACAGGTGATTAAGCCTTCAAGTTATTAACAATTTGTGTAAAAAAAGCCCACAGCAGGCTAATTCGTAACCTGTATCTGCGGGCTTAACAAACCACACGCTTGCTTTATGAGGCCTCGGCCAGTTTTTCCAATTCTTTCTTAGCTGTAGTAGCCACGTGAGAGGTGTTGGCACGCCCGCTTGGGTCGAGATCGGCCTGCCATTTTGGAACCCATCTTTTTACGGTTTTTGCCGCGCATTCCTGCGGAAAATGCTCTGCAAAAATCTCGCGATAAAAATAGGCCTCTTTGGTAGCCGGAGTGTTATATGGATATTTCTCTGAAGCCGCTTCCATCTCAGCATCACTTACACGAGCTGTGGCATAGGCAATAAGCTCGTCTATCCAGTTATACCCAACCCCATCGCTGAACTGTTCTTTTTGTCTCCACAAAACCTCTTCAGGCAGAAAAGGCTGCTCAGGAGTATCGAAGGCTTTTCTAAGTATATATTTCTCCACTCCGTCATAGGTATGCGGCATTTTAGCTTCAGGCCTGGTTTGCATTGCCACTTCCAGGAATTTCTTATCCAAAAACGGAACCCTGGCCTCCAGCCCGTGAGCCATTGTAGATTTATCGGCGCGAAGGCAATCGGCAGTTGCCAGCCTTTGAACCCTTCTAATGGTTTCCTTTTGAAACTCATCGGCCGAAGGTGCATTTTTAAAATACAGGTAACCCCCGAAAATCTCATCGGCTCCTTCGCCACTCAACACAACCTTCACTCCTTTTTCGGCGATGGCCTTCGAGAGAAAATACATAGGGGTACTGGCTCTGATGGAGGTCACATCGTAGGTTTCCAGATGCCATACCAGTTTTTTCAGGATTTCGATTCCTTCTTCTACCGTGAAATAAATTTCTGAATGCTCTGTACCCAGAAACTCTGCTACTTTTCTTGCGGCTATTAAATCGGGGGCATC
The DNA here is from genome assembly GCF_054121495.1 of Salegentibacter haimaensis. Lineage (NCBI taxonomy): Bacteria > Pseudomonadati > Bacteroidota > Flavobacteriia > Flavobacteriales > Flavobacteriaceae > Salegentibacter > Salegentibacter haimaensis. The sequence continues at coordinate 95,088 of NZ_JBSYGH010000013.1, read as the reverse complement.
GGCATCAAGACCTATCGAAAAAGAATGCAGCTTTTGCCCTGAATCTTTCATCAATCGGGCAGCGATCGAAGAAGTTAAGGAAGAATCCAGGCCTCCACTCAACAAGACGCCAAGGGGAACATCGGCCATCAATCTTTTTCGGGTGGCATCGATTAAGCTTTCTCTTAATTTATCGAGATCCAACTGTTTATCGGCTTTTTCAAAATCAAACCAATCTGGTGTATAATATTCTACAAACCCGGTTTTAGGGGTGTAGTAATGCCCGGGAGGAAATGCAGCGAAAGAACTACAGCTCTCGGCTAAAACCTTCATTTCAGAAGCAAACCAAATTGCACCGCTTTCGTCGGTTCCGTAATAAAGCGGTTTTACCCCAATCGGGTCACGGGCTGCGATAAAATCGTCGCCATCTACCACTACGAAAGAGAAAACCCCATCGAGCTTGTTGACAAACTCATATCCAAATTCTTCATATAGATGAACGATTACTTCCGAATCTCCGCTGGTTCTAAATTGGTGGGATTTCAGTTCATTTTCGCGCAGTGCCTTATGGTTATAAATCTCGCCATTGTGAACCATCCAGGCCGATTTACTGCCCTGAATAGGCTGCTGGCCGGTTTGGAGATCTACAATAGACAGGCGCTCGTGACTTAACACATAGCCTTTTTCGGTAACCTGAAAACCTCTTTCATCGGGACCCCTATGAGACATTCTTTTGGAAAGCTTACTTATTTGAGCTTGCTTAAGGTCTTTTCCAATTACTGCTAAAATTCCACACATAACATTTGCTTTATTAATTCAATACAAATATTACCCAACGGTTACATTTATTAAACATAAGTATCGCAAATGGTGTTATTTGAAAACAAAAATGATTAAATTTAGTTTCAAATGAAACATTCCGGCTTTAATTTTCAGCAAAATCTTGTCAGATGTAAATTCGACATATAATTTTAACGAAACCGCCCAAAGATTTAACTATGGCAAAGCTCTTGATATACTATCTTTAAACCCGTATCTTTAATTCAAACATTAAAACCGATGAAGAAAATACTTTTTACTGCCCTAATCGCAGTTGGATTTTTGGCAACTACGAATGTACAGGCTCAGGAAACCGATACTACAGGTCCTAATTTTCCTAAAGTTGATGCCAGCCCGCTAGATCTTGTGGTCTACCGCAATAACAATGATGAAGCAGTGGCCCGGGTGATCTACAGTAGACCTAAAAAACGTAATCGTGAAATTTTCGGAAAACTGGTTCCCTATGGCCAGGTTTGGAGAACCGGCGCAAACGAGGCGACCGAACTTACCTTTTATAAGGATATGCAAATTGGCGGCGAAACCGTTAAGAAAGGCACCTATACGTTATACACTATTCCTGAAGAAAAAGAATGGACTATTATCCTAAACAACAAAACTATGACCTGGGGTGCTTACGAGTACACCGACGAACAGGATATCGTGCGCATTAAAGTTCCCGTGAGAACTACCCCTACCCCGGTAGAGCATTTCTCAATGACCTTCGAAAACACTGAAGATGGCGCTAATCTTTTAATTGGTTGGGACACCAGTTATGTGAAAGTTCCATTTAAGGAATAAATTTAACTTCAGGTAAATAACAAAAAAGCTGCTTTTCAAGGCAGCTTTTTTGTTATACGAATAATTCTTTGAAAACCTCAATTTTCAATACTCTACGGAATATTCAAATACTTATGAGTTTGCAAACTCACCTTCCACTTTGGATTTTTCATTACATAATCTACGATGAGCGGCATCATTTTTTCCCGGTTACTCCACTCAGGCTGCAGGTATAAAATGCAATTCTCCCCTACTTTTGCGGCCTGCTCTTCAGCAAATTTAAAATCGCTTTTATTAAAAACAATCATTTTAAGCTCGTTGGCCATAGGGTAAATTTCATCTACCGGAAGTTTTATTTTCTTGGGTGAAAGGCATATCCAATCCCATTCGCCGGTCACCGGATAAGCTCCACTGGTTTCGATATGAGTTTGGCAGGAAAGGGCTTTTAGACCTTTAGTAAGATGATCCATATTCCAGGTGAGCGGTTCTCCCCCGGTAACCACCACAGTTTTACTGGAGGCTGCAGCTTTTTCGATGATTTGACCCACATGAGTGGGAGGATGTAATCCCGCATCCCAACTTTCTTTCACGTCACACCAATGGCAACCTACATCACAACCACCAATTCTAATAAAGTAGGCAGCAGTCCCTTTATGAAAGCCTTCCCCCTGTATGGTATAGAATTCTTCCATAAGCGGAAGCATAATCCCCTCCTCTACAAGCTCTTTTGTCTCTTCTGAAATCATAGCCTGCAAAGATAAGCAATCTTATCCTGTTTAAAACTCTATGCCTGGCCAGATTCTATTTCAGGATTAAAGCGTTTTCTATTGAAAGTATTTCTGAAGAAAGATCTATTAGAAACCCGTTGATCACGGCATATTTCAGACTCCCCTCTTTTTCCAGAAAGAAAGTTGGAGTTAAAGTTTGAGGCGCCTCAAAGTCTTCGCCTACAAAATTTACAGGCATTTCTGAATACGCCACATCTTCGGGCAGATTCTTTAGCTTCACGTAAGCGAAGCCATCATTCAGAATTTGACTAAGATCCTGGTCTTTCAAATCTTCGGGTTTTTCCAGGGTTTCCCCGTAAACTTTGGGTTCAACGATTTTATAGCCTGCCGCGTTAAAATCGGCATAGCCATAACTGGTTGACAAGTCGCCACGGTCGGCGATATAGCCTCGGTAATAAAAATCATCGCCTACCTCAACTTCCGAATGATTAATGCCCAAATCGATGATATATTCATTTCCGTGTAACTCATAACTCAAAGCTTCCAGTTTCAAGTCAAACAACATACGATCGTTATTGGGGATCTCTTCATAACTTTCAAGTTCGTTCATTTTATACGACTCATCGGCAATAGCGAAAAGTGAAGCTAGAATAATGCTGAAATTCAACCTGCGAATTTCCTGCTTTTCTGGATCGCCGGGATATCCGCCAGATTCGATCAAAATTGTGCTGGTGCCCCATTTCTGAATATTGTCACCAAAAGCCCTGGGCTCAAAATCATCGTTGTAACGTCCCACCTGCCCCGGGATTAACTCCTGAAGCAATTTGTTCATCTCAACTATAAGTTTCATCGCATCTCCCCTCACCTCATTAATTTCCTTTTCATAATTATAAGCCGGGGCCAAAAATGAAATAGTAGCCGGTTTTTCTGTTCTGGAAGCATTATAGTATTTGCTCTGGTCGTGCAGATTAAAACCAAAATCGGCATCGAGACTATCCCGTATTCGCTTCAGGGTTTTGCTCTCAGGATTCTGAAGCCGAAGTGCATCCCGGTTCAGGTCTACTCCCAAAGCATTGCGGCGTTGAAATTTCTCGGCACCATCGGGATTGAGCATAGGCAAAAAATGAAGTTTCAGCCTTGAAAGCATTTCTTTCTTTTCTTCGGAATAATCTTCAGATTTCAAAAAATTGAAAATATCGAAAAGCGCCATGGTTGCGGTGCTTTCATCGCCGTGCATTTGAGACCATAGAAAAACGTCTATATCCCCGGTCCCGGTGCTCAACAAATAAAGTTCCCGACCTTCTATGGAGGTGCCTACCTGGCTGATCTCAAAATTTTCAACAGACGATAGGTTTTCAAGACTCTTTTTAACCTGGCTGTGCTTGAAACGCCGTGTTTCAAAGCCTTCGGCCTTATACTTTGGCCAGGATTCGAATAATTCTTTATAAAGTTGAGGAACCTGTGCCTGGGCTGAAGAGACGATTAAAAAGAAAAGCAGGCTAAATTTTAAAAATTTCATGTTGAGTTTATTTTGTGGGAACGGGTTTAAAATTAAAGCTTTTGGTGGCATTTCTTAGCTCCTGCATAAAATTTTCGCCGGGATCGGTCTTTGTAGTGCGATAGTCCGCATCTCTTTCCAACCAGAGTGCATGTCCCTCAAAAAGGGTATATTCAAAATGACCAATTAAATAGTCGATTTCATATTGTTTTGAAAGATATTTAACGAGCTTAATATTTGCTTTAAGCTGGGCCCTGGTCAGGGGAGTTTCGGGAGTGCCACCTACATTTTCTATTCCTAGAGCCACGTGGTTAAGCCCAATTACGTGGCGGGCCATTATATTTTCGGGCATAAGGCGATAGATAGTTCCGTCTCGGTCTATTAAAAAATGAGCGGAAACATTCAAATCTCCCGCCGATTTGATATCTCCTCGCGCCCCGGGAAGTTTCACCGGGTCAAAAGCCTTAAAAGAAGCCTCTAAAGTTGGAATAGCCGTCCAATGCACCACGATCATTTTTGGGTTAATAGTGGCATCTTCCGCTTTTAAACCATAGCGTTCTTTTAAATATTCTCTTGTTAGTTCCAATCGTTGCTGGTTGAATTCAATTGGCCTATCTACAATTTCCGGGACGGTCTTAGCCGGCCCGCAGGAAATCTGAAAAGCGGTGAGTACAATTAATATTATTTTTTTCATAGCTATGCTCTTAAACAAAAATCTCCCGGGAGTGCCGGGAGATTTATTTTATTGATTTCAATTAAAATTACTCATCCCAAAAAATGCGATCCAGTAAAGTTACAGAAGGCACATTGCTTCCGTTTCTACTCAATTCAGAATCGGGATATCTTAATCTTCTTAAGAACTGCCCGTTTAAATTCGGGTTAAGGTTAGCCGGAAGATCAAAATTCTCATAAGCATAATCGAATCTTCTGGCGTCATTCCAGGCCTCTGGGTGCAGGAATAAAGCAACCCATTTTTCTTTGAAAATATCGGCGATGGTGAAGGCATCAACTCCCATTGCTACCTCAGGATTACTAAGATAAGCCTCTATTTGAGCACTCTCAACTCCAATCTTGGTCATATGAGCGCGAATTCCATCCAGGTAAGCCTGGTAAGCACGGGGCTTGTCAATCTCAAAGGCAGCTTCGGCCTCGATGAATTTTTGCTCGGCGTAAGTGGCGATTAAAACCGGAGAAGTTTCAGAAGTATAGAAATCGCCGGTCACTAAAGTAGAGCGTTCGCCTTGCTCTGAAGCGCTACCTCTACCGGCACCATTGGGCACCCCTACATAGTCACCATCATCGGTAGTACCGATCATATATCCAATTCTGGGATCTTCAACTCCAAAGGTAGTACCATCTGTAGCCTCTACTAATTGTTCAGAAATCCAGCCACCAAGCAACAGGTTTTCGTTGTTTAAAGCCAGTAGAAACCAGGGGTTTCGGGCTTCTTCAAAATACTCTACCTGCGCATCGTCGGCATTGGAATCGAAACCTGCATCTATAGCCGCAAGTATCTCAGATGGGCTATACTGGCCGGTTTTACTCAAATGATTGAGGTAACGTGCCTTAAGCATATTGGCAAATTTAATCCACTGCCCGGTGTCGCCTCCGTAAATAAAATCATCGGCTCCCATACTCAGGTCGCTTTCCTGGGATAAATTGGCGATTCCTGAATCAAGATATCCAAAAACTCTGGAATATAATTCAGCATCATCATCATAAGCAGGAGTGATACTTTCGAAGTTAAAACTCTGGCTAAATGGCACATCACCAAACAGGTCTACGGTCATAGCAAGGTTCAAAGCCATTAACACCTGGCCAGCACCTTCGTAATGCGGCGCGCCTGTCTCATTGGCTTCGATGATCATATCATTAAGATCGGTCATCACCCCGTACAGGTTTGCCCAGGTGTTATCGAAACTTTGAGGATCCATAACATCGGTTCCGCTTGCAGGGTTAGGCGAGGCCAAATGCTGTACATAAAATGAGGTAGTGCTACCTACTCTATAGGTATTCTGGGCCGTTTCATAAGTGGTATGTGCCATTAGACCGGCCAGAGGCGCATCGGTTGGATTATTAGGATTATCATTGATATCCAGATAATCATCACAGCCGGCAAAGGCGAAAAAGACAGTTGCCAGCATTAAAATTTTATATGTTTTATTAAAAATCTTCATAGTCATTGTTTTTTTATAGGCCTAAGTTAAGAGTAAAGAAGAAACTTTGAACTCCCGGATACCCAAGGCCGGTAAATCCGGTGGCATTCCCTCCGGCACCTGCGCTGAATGATTCAGGGTCAAATCCATCCCAGGGAGTGTAAAGAATGATATTATTAGCAGCTACCGAAACTCTGGCGGTTTCAATCGGCAGGTTACTTAATAAAGCATCACCAAAATTGTAGCCAAGGCTAATATTTCTCAATTTGATAAAAGAAGCATCGTGCACAAAGTTTTCACTCATTCTTCTATAGGTATTTCTATAGAAACCTGCACCGTAATCTCTTCCATCTGGTCCCACACCCTGGCCTAACCATACTTCCTGAGTATTTGGTGTTCCATCGGCAAGCACTCCTTCAAATACTCTGAAGTCATTTCTATCTAAAGTATATTCAGAAATACCAAAGGCAGAGAAGAAGTTATCATACTGGCTGTATTGTTCGATTCCTGTTCTAAAGTCGATAAGGAATGAAAGATCCCAGTTTTTGTAATTGAAGTTATTTCTTAATCCTCCAATCCATTTTGGAACGGAATTCCCCAGAACTTTAAGATCGAAATTCATATTTGGGAATCCATTTTCACCAATCACTACAGGTAAATCTCTGTTCAGGTAGATATTATCTTCTGAAGCACCAAAACGCTGGTAACTACTTCCCCAAAGGTTACCATAAGGCTCCCCTTCGGTAAGAATCGTATAAACTGTACTTCCCACGTATCCAAACTGGCTTCCTAACTGGATTTGTTCAATTCCCTCACGTATGCTAACCACTTCGTTTTGGTTATAGGCGGCGTTAAAAGATACATTCCACGAGAAATCTTCATTTCTTACCGGGGTGGCATTGATGATAAATTCAACCCCAGAGTTTTGAATTTCTCCGGCATTCGTGATAAAGGTTGAGAATCCTGATGTTTGAGATACCGGCACCGGAATTATCTGATCTTTTGAATTGGTTTTGTACCAGGTAAAATCAAGACCCAATCTATTATTGAAAAACCTAAGGTCTGTACCTAATTCCAAAGAAACCGTTCTTTCAGGAAGTAAGCCAAGGTCTCCAAACTGGCCGTTTCTGGAGAAACGCACCTGCCCGTTTAATGGCACTCCAACCGAGTTATAGGTTTGCCCTATTCGATAAGGATCGGTGTCTTTACCTACCTCAGCATAGGAAGCACGAATTTTTCCGAAGCTAAAAAAATCTGGCTGGTCGAATGACTCGGTGAACACATACCCAAGGTTTACCGAAGGATAGAAGAAAGAGTTATTTCCTATTGGTAGGGTTGAAGTCCAATCGTTACGTGCGGTGATATTAAGGAAAAGCATATCGTTATAATCTATGCTTAAATCACCGTATAAACCTACCAGTCTTCTTTTTCTAAGAAATTGATCGTTTGAAATCTGGCTGGCATAGTTGAGATGGTAAAATCTTGGAATCACAAAATCGGTTCCGGTGGCAGCTACTCTTTCATAATCTCTTTCGAATACATCATTACCTACTCTTAGAGTAGTGTTCCAACGCTCATCCCATTGTTTTTTAAGAGTCACAAACAGGTTGGAGTTAAGATCCCTACTATTAATGCGGGTTTCGGTGATAAAACCTGTAGCACTAAGCGGCACTTCTCCATCTATTCCCAGAGGCCCCGGTGTAATTTCGGTTCTTGAATCGTTGAACCAGTCAGTACCTACAATATAATTTACGTCCATCCATTCAAACGGCGAATAGGTAAAATTAAGATTACCGACCAGGCGGTTTACCTCGTCTTCAAAAGTACTGAAACGCGCGTCATAAATAGGGTTTGTATTACTCCCAATACTCTTCATCGTTCCATCTGGGTTTATATAGTCATTGATATCCTGCATTGGAGTATTGTACACCATACGCTCCATAAAGCGATCGTGTGGTACACGATTACCTCCCGATACTACATAATTCATATTGGCAGCAACCTTAAACTGGTCGCTGAATTTTAATTCTCCATTTAACCTGGTTGAAGTTCTACCCCAGTCACTAAAAGGAATTACCCCTTCCTGGTCCAGGTTGCTAAAGGACGCATAAAAGTTAGCAGTTTCTGTTCCTCCCGAAATATTAAATGAGTTCTCGAATTGAACTCCAGTTCTCATCGCCTCTCTCCAGATATCACGAATTTCGGCATCGGGATCGGTTTGTCTAATCTCATCTATTGAAGGACCCCAGTTTGGCCAGAAAGAGTTTGGATCGTAAACGCCACCAAATCCCTGTCCGTAAACATCCTGAATTCTTGGATATCTATTGATTTCTTCAAATCCGAGGCTGGAATTCAGGTTAATTCTAACAGCGCCTTCTTTACCTTTTTTGGTAGTAATAATTACCGCACCATTCGCTGCACGCACTCCATAAAGAGCAGTTGCCGCTGCACCCTTAAGTACGTTCATAGATTCTATGTCGTTAGGGTTTAGGTCGGCAGCACGGTTTGATAGACCACGCGGAGTCCCGGCACTTTCGGTGGTCGAGTTATCCATTGGCACCCCATCGATTACAAATAATGGCTGGTTATCGGCTCCGGGATCGAGCGAGTTGATACCACGAATAATAATTCGGGCACTTTGTCCCGGCGCACCTCCCGAGTTGGTAATCTGCACCCCTGCGGCCTGCCCCTGTAAGGCGCTCACCACGTTAGGCTGCTTGGTTCGGGTGATGTCTTCCCCGCTTACTTCCTGCACGGCATATCCCAGGGCTTTCTTTTCCCTTTCAATACCAAATGAGGTTACTACTACCTCCTCAAGACTTTCCAAATCTTCCTGAAGTCTAACATCGATAGTACTTTGGTTCCCTACCGTAACTTCACGGCGTTCAAATCCCAATGAAGAAAAAACCAAAACGGCTCCCTCATTTACATCAATCGAATAGTTCCCGTCAAAATCGGTTACGGTACCCTGATTGGTTCCCTTTACGAGTACGTTTACGCCGGGCAGGGGCATCCCGTCAGCTTCAGAGCTTACCTGACCGCTAACAGTACGTTGCTGCGCAAACAAAATCGTCATCTGAAAAACAGCTAAGACAGCCGTTAAAATAATTTTGTTTTTCATTCCTTGTTGTGTTAATGTTCTGTGAATTAAATTTAAATATAGATAAATCGATTCAACCTGTCCAAGAAAATTTGTTACAAATTTTAACTTTTGCTAAATTTTTTAAAATTAAACTACCTTAGTGAAAAATTCTAAAAAAGCATTTCAGCGATAATTAATCTTATAATTCCCTGACACTAAAAATGATAATCCGAAGCCTTAAATTTAGTATCCTTAGCCTGTTTAGTCTCATTCTCTTTTCCTGTGCCGGCACCAGGAAAATCGAGAAAAATGCTTACCAATCATTTAATAACTCCCCGGCCTTTAAGCAGGCTTTTGTAGGTTTTATGTTATATGACCCCGAGTCGGGAAAAACTTTGATCGAGCATAATGCCCATAAATACCACACCCCGGCTTCAAATACCAAATTATTTACCTTATATACAGGTCTTAAAATCCTGGGAGATTCCCTGCCCGCCTTAAAATACACTATCAAAAACGACAGCCTGTATTTTACCGGCACGGGAGATCCATCTTTTTTAAATCCTAATCTCGGGGAATCCCGGGTTTTAGAATTTCTAAAAAATAGAGCTGAAAACCTGGTGTACCTTCCACCAAATTTTACCGAGAAACGTCTGGGGCCGGGTTGGTCCTGGGATGATTATAATTCGTATTATTCGGCTGAACGTACCCCTTTTCCCATTTACGGAAACCTGGTGAACTTCAGCAAAGAGGAAAATGGAGAGCTTCAGGTTTTTCCTACTATTTTTAGGGATAGTCTCTCAAAAAATAAACTCCTAAGCCCACGAGGAATTAAACGAAATTCTGAAGCCAATATCTTTAATTATGGAGAGCTACGGGAAAGCTTCAGCCAAAATATCCCTTTTCATTATTCAGAACCTATGCTGGTAAAAGCATTAGAGGATACCTTAAAAAGAAAAATAAGCTTTCATAAAAATCCTTCCGAAGAAATTAATCTGGATAAGACCTTATATAGTATCCCGGCCGATAGTATCTATAAACGAATGATGGAGGTGAGCGATAATTTTATCGCAGAACAAATTCTCCTTATGGCCGCAGGGGTTTTAGAAGACAGTCTAAAAGCCGGAATCGCGATAGATTATATGAAAGAAAATCATTTAAATGATTTACCCGACGAACCCATTTGGGTAGATGGATCAGGCTTATCCCGCTATAATCTTTTTACGCCCAGGAGTATGGTAAAATTGCTGGATAAGATTCAGCAGGAAGTACCCCGCTCCAGGTTATTTTCAATGCTGGCCACCGGGGGAGTTTCGGGAACCCTTAGAAATTCATATGCAGGAGAACCTCCATATATTTTTGCAAAAACAGGCACTCTTCGCCATAACCACAGCCTTAGTGGATATTTAATAACAAACAGCGGCAGGATGCTGATTTTTAGTTTTATGAATAATAATTACACCGTTCCTACCAGCGATTTAAAGCTGGAGATGGAAAAGGTTTTACAAAGCATACGCGATAATTACTGATTTTTTCGGTTCAAAATTGCTATTTTAGAATTTCAATCAAGCAGCCCGATATGCAACGCAGAAAATTTATTCAGAATATTGGCCTGAGCAGCCTGGCACTTCCCCTGGCCGGCTTCGCCAATTCCAAGCCAATCAATTTTACCGATAGCCGCCTTCCCAACAATATCACAATACCAGCCGCCCTTAAACCCGGCGACACTATTGGAATTGTGAGCCCGGCCAGTGCAATTTTTGAGTCTGAACCCTATGAAATCGCCAAAGAATCATTTGAAGCGATGGGCTTAAAAGTGAAATTCGGAGCTTTTGTAAAAAACAGGCTCGGGCATCTTGCCGGAAGCGATGAAGAACGCGCCGAAGAGCTTAACGATATGTTTAGAGACCCCAAAGTTCACGGCATCATCGCACTAAGAGGCGGCTCGGGCTCGGCAAGAATTCTGGATAAACTGGATTACCAGGCCATAAAAAACAATCCAAAAGTTTTTATAGGCTACAGCGATATCACTGCGCTGCACCTGGCGATTTATAAGAAAACAGGATTGGTTACTTATCACGGCCCGGTGGCGGTTTCGGTTTGGAACCAGTTTAGCAGTGAGCATTTAAAAAGGTTACTGTTTGAAAAAGAAGCTATGCTTTTCCAAAACCCTTCAGAAAAAGGTGGCCAATTGGCGCAAACAAAAAATCGTATTAGAACTATTAATCCGGGAAGGGCTAAAGGCCATTTGCTAGGCGGAAACCTTTCTGTAATGACCGGGATTATGGGCTCTGATTTCTTTCCTGAAGACTGGGAGGGAAAAATTCTCTATCTCGAGGATGTTGGCGAGCAAATCTATGCCGTAGATCGCATGATGTCTCAACTATATTTAGGCGGAGTTTTAGATAAAATTGCCGGCTTTGTCTTCGGAAAATGCAGCAGTTGTAAACCCGGCGGTAGCGGCTATGGTTCCCTTACGCTCGAAGAAGTTATTGATCATTACATCAAACCCCTGGAAATCCCCGCATTCTCTGGAGCGATGATAGGACATATAGACGACAATATTACTGTTCCTAACGGAATTCAAGCTGAAATCGATGCTGAAAAAGGCCAAATTCAACTATTGACCTCTGCCGTTAAATAATCATATTATGAACAGGGAAAAGGAGTTTGTTGAGCATATTGCAAAGGGTTATCAGCCAAAAGGAAATTATATCCACCTGGGCGCGGCGATGCTGGAAGGCGTCACTTATGCTGAAGCCGCCGTTAAGATTCCGTTGAAAACCTTAAACCGGCACGGATTAATCGCGGGAGCCACCGGTACCGGGAAGACAAAAACCCTTCAAATCCTGGCCGAAAATCTATCCCGGCAGGGGGTGCCTTCGCTATTGATGGATCTTAAAGGCGATCTAAGCGGAATTGCACAAACAGCCGAAACAAAAGATTTTATCCTGGAGCGGCATCAAAAAATCGATCTGGAATTTAGCCCGGGCGCAAGCCCGGTAGAAATTTTAAGTATTTCAGAACAGGACGGCGTGCGACTAAGAGCTACTGTGAGCGAATTTGGCCCCGTCTTGCTCTCCCGAATTCTCGATCTTAGCGATGTTCAAATGGGTGTGATGGCGATTTTGTTTAAATATTGCGATGATCATCACCTACCCTTGCTTGACTTAAAGGACCTTAAAGAAATTATTCGGTATTCCACTAATGAAGGCAAGGAGGCTTTCGAAAAAGAATATGGAAGAATTTCAACCGCCTCTACCGGTGCGATTTTAAGAAAGATAATTGGCCTTGAACAACAGGGCGCCGAGCTGTTTTTTGGTGAACGCTCTTTTGATCCAGATGATCTCACCCGTCGCAATGAGAAGGGCGAAGGCATAGTGAATATTATAAGATTAGATGATATCCAGGATAAACCCGGCCTGTTTTCCTGCTTTATGCTGTGTTTGCTGGCCGAAATCTACAATACCTTCCCGGAAAAAGGCGACAGCGACAAACCCGAGCTGGTTCTATTTATAGATGAGGCGCATTTATTTTTTAAGGAGGCTTCTTCAGCGCTTTTAGATCAAATTGAAAGCATCGTAAAACTTATTCGTTCGAAAGGGGTTGGGCTTTTCTTTGTCACCCAAAACCCTACCGATGTTCCTGAAGCCATCCTCGGGCAATTAGGATTAAAAATTCAGCATTCGCTTAGGGCTTTTACCGCCAAAGACCGCAGGGCGATAAAACAGGCGGCAGAAAATTATCCCATATCAGAATTTTATGATACCAAAAACCTGCTAACCTCGTTAGGTATTGGGGAGGCTTTTGTTTCGGCTCTGGATGAAAAAGGCCGGCCCACGCCCCTGGCAGCTACTATGCTTAGAGCTCCTATGAGCAGAATGGATATTCTTAGCGAGCAGGAACTAAAAGAACTTTTAAAAACTTCAGTGCTAAAGCCGAAGTATAATGATAGTTTAGAGCGGGAAAGCGCTTATGAATTGCTTCAAAAGAAAGTAGCCTACGCAGAAACCGAAAAAGCAAAAAAAGAAGCCGAAGAGGAGCGTAAAAAATTAGAAAAACAAAGCAAAAGCAACCGAGGTTCAGGCAATAAAAAAACCCAGGGCGCCCTGATTAAAGTGCTCACCAGCGCTACATTTATTCGCGGCGTTATGGGAGTGCTCAATAAAATGATGAAATAAATCTTACTTAAATCTATTATGAAACGAAACCTGTTTTCACTACTACTAATTTCACTCGTACTTTTTTCATGTTCTAAAGATGAAGACAATCCATTTCTCATCACTGCAACCCAGGTGGGTCCTATAAAGAAAGAAACCCGTATTAACCAGTTAGATTCCATCTTTGCAGAAGATTCGCTGGTAAGTCAAACCAGCGGTAGCCAGCAGCTTCGAAGCACCGATGAGATCAAGATTTTTGAAAAAGGTGGGAAAGCTTTGTTATTGCTCGAACCGCTTCAGGAATTCGACAGCACCAGCACGATTGGCTATATTCGCATCCTGGATGCCCGCTACGAAACCAAAGCCGGGTTGAACACCGGGAGCAGCTTTAAAGACATCGTTGAGAATTACAATATCTCCCGCATTGAAAACACCCTGAATGCTGCGGTGATCTTTCTGGATGAAATAAATGCGTATATCACCATAGACAAGAAAGAACTCCCGGCCGATTTACGATATGATACCGACAGCAGAATTAGGGCCTCTCAAATCCCCGATGATGCGAAAATTAAATATTTCATGATCTACTGGGACTAATAGAGAAAAAGTTGAAATTAAGTTAAAAATCGACATATTTTCAGCTTTCAGTCTTTATTAAATGTTAATCATATTAGGAGTATTAAATCTTTATATAACTTTATCCTCTAACCAAAACCCTAAGCTATGATTAAAATTCTGGGAATTATTCTTACCATTGGTGGTGCCGTGGCACTGGTAATGGGAGTTTTAGGAATCTTTGGAAGTATTGGCCTTATGCTAAGCCCCTGGGCCCTTACCATTATTGGTTTTATTTTCTTTATTTCGGGTATTTCCCTGATTAAGCGAAGAAAAGACACCGAAGATATCGAAGCCGAAAATCATTAGGCTATTATCCTTATTTATAATACCAAAAGCCGTCTTACACGACGGCTTTTTTTGTGCCTTAATCCGTAGAATTTTCAAAAAAAAAGAGCCGTTTCAATCAAATTGAAACGGCTCGGAATTATGAACAGTAAAATAAATTGGGAAATTAGTCTACATTATCGTGCAGAAACGAATTATTTCTTCTGAAGTAAAGTTCATCGTTATCATCCTTTCCTACACTGGTTCGGGATAAATTGCCCTCCCCGGGCCTGTTTGAATCCAAATCTACCCCGGCTCTTTTATAAGCCGGCTGGCGTTCAATTTCATCTATTTGAGCCGCATTGCTTCTAAACCTATAATTGAACTCCTTCATTTTAGCCCGTCGCTCGGCAGCTCTTTCCTTTAAAATTTCTGAAATTGGCGCGTTAAACGGATCTTCCTCATTATTCTCTTCCTTTTGCTCTGGCGCTGCAGGAACTACCTTTCTTTCGATGGCAATTGTCTCGTCTTTAGGCTCGGCTTTTTGAGAAGGTCTGGAGCTTTCAAGGTTTTTTTCCAACTCCATATAATCCTCAAGGCTGTAGCGTTTTACCTGCTTTTGAGAATTTTCGCTGGCCGGAATAATCTCAATATGCTCATTTACCTCGATATTGCGGGTTTCCTCGTGCAATTCGTGGCGTACCAGGCGTGATTCGGGCATTTCGGCCTTCTTCTCCGGCATTTCCATTTTTGGAGTTTCGTTCTCTTTTTTCTCTTCGGAAGTATTCAACGGAAGATCGAAAGTAAACATAAACTGATCTTCATTTTGTGTTTTTTCAGGCTTTTCTTCCTCCTTCTTAACTTCAGCTGAAGCAGTATCGTTAATGATAAAATCTTCAGGATTTACCTCCTCAAACGAAACCTCCATTTCTTTTACCGCTCTGGGAGTGCTGAACTTATCTTCTTCCAGGCTGGTGATATTTCCCACTTCATCAACTTCTTCTACCGAATCATCGAGAGTGTGTACAATTTTGTTTTTTGGCTCTTGAGGCTCAGCTTTATTTTCTTCAGATTTTGGGCTAAAGAAATCCATCATTGGAGAAGAACCGGTGCTTTTCGGATTTAATTGCTGTTCAGCTTTCTGTTCGTCTTCAAGAGTGTGAATAATTTTCTTGGTTTCAGTATTCACAATTTCATTTTGCTGCTCCACGTTAAACCCCGTGGCAATAATAGTTACCGAGATTGCCTCATCGAGGGCTTCATCTTCTCCAACCCCCATAATGATGTTGGCAGAGTTCCCGGCTTCTGCCTGGATATGGTCGTTAATTTCTCCAATTTCATCTATAGTGATTTCTTCAGAACCAGAAACGATTAGCAGTAATACGTTTTGCGCTCCGGTAATCTTGTTATCATTAAGCAAAGGAGAATCCAGGGCTTTCGCGATAGCATCCTGCGCACGGTTGGCGCCAGAAGCCTGAGCCGATCCCATAATGGCAGTACCGCTGTTGCTTAGTACAGTTTTGGCATCGCGAAGGTCAATGTTTTGTGTGTAGTGATGGGTAATTACTTCGGCAATTCCGCGGGAAGCTGTAGCAAGAACCTCATCGGCTTTAGAAAAACCGGCTTTAAAACCAAGGTTTCCGTATACCTCACGTAGTTTATTGTTATTGATCACGATAAGGCTGTCTACGTGACTGCGAAGTCTTTCAACCCCGGCCTGGGCCTGCTCGTTTCTCATCTTACCTTCAAACTGAAACGGAATGGTAACAATCCCTACAGTAAGGATGTCCATTTCTTTGGCTTGTTTAGCGATGATAGGCGCTGCTCCCGTTCCGGTACCTCCGCCCATCCCGGCCGTGATAAATACCATTTTAGTATTGGTATCGAGCATTTGTTTTATCTCATCAAAACTCTCTACCGCGGCCTGTTCACCAATATGCGGATTCGCCCCTGCTCCAAGACCTTCAGTAAGGCTTACCCCTAACTGAATTTTATTAGGCACGGGACTGTTTTCAAGGGCCTGGGAATCGGTATTACAAATCACGAAATCCACTCCCTTGATTCCTAATTGGAACATGTGATTGATAGCGTTGCTTCCTCCACCACCAACACCAATAACTTTAATTACGTTCGATTGATTTTTGGGCAAATCAAATGCGATGTTTCCGAATTCTGTACTGCTCATAAATTCTATTTTACTGGTTCTCTCTCTTTTACTCTGCGTTATCTAAAAAATCTTTAAACTTCTCGGCCCATTTATCGAAAATGCTTTTGCGATTTTGCGATCTCTGGCGTTGCTCGGCCTGGATTTCTTCCTCTTCGTGGGTTAGGTCTCCCTGGGAATCGACCTCCATTACCGGTTCTTCTTCATTATTTGAAAGCACGGCTTCTTCCTGAAATTTCTTCTTGCCCTGCTCTAAACTGTTCATCACCAATCCAACTGCGGTGGCATACACCGGGCTGGTGGTTTCGGTATCATTGTTTCCGGCTAAATGCTCATTGGGATATCCAATTCGGGTATCCATACCGGTAATATATTCAGCCAGCTGTTTTAAGTGATTTAGCTGGGCGCCACCACCGGTTAATACCAAACCGGCGATAAGTTTTTTCTTTTGTTCTTCGTGCCCGTAATTTTTAATCTCGAGATATACCTGCTCGATAATCTCAACCACGCGGGCGTGAATGATCTTTGATAGGTTTTTCAAGGTAATTTCCTTGGGCTCCCTTCCGCGCAAGCCTGGAATAGATACAATCTCGTTGTCTTTATTTTCCCCCGGCCAGGCCGAACCGAATTTTATTTTCAATAATTCAGCCTGCTTTTCAATGATGCTGCAACCTTCTTTGATATCTTCAGTAATCACATTTCCACCAAAAGGAATTACAGCAGTATGGCGAATAATACCATCTTTAAAGATGGCCAGATCTGTAGTACCTCCACCTATATCGATAAGGGCCACTCCGGCTTCTTTCTCTTCCTGGCTCAACACCGCATTTGCCGAAGCAAGTGGCTCCAGGGTAACAGCAGAAAGGTCAAGCCCTGCACTTTTCACACAGCGCCCAATATTGCGAATTGAAGAAACCTGGCCTACCACTACGTGGAAGTTGGCTTCCAGCCTGCCGCCATACATCCCGATAGGCTCTTTGATCTCGGCCTGCCCGTCTACCTTATATTCCTGCGGAAGCACGTGAATAATTTCCTCTCCCGGCAGCATTACCAGTTTATGCACCTGGTTGCAAAGGCTGTGAATATCTTCAGCATCTATCACTTCATCGGGGTTTGGCCTGGTGATATAATCACTATGCTGCAGACTTCTAATGTGTTGACCCGCAATGCCCACCACCACTTCACTGATATCCAAACCAGAATCGGCTTCAGCTTCCTGAATAGCCTGTTGAATAGACTGAATGGTTTGAGTGATATTATTAACCACTCCGCGGTGCACCCCTAAACTTCGGGATTTTCCAATACCCACTATTTCAACCTTGCCGTACTCATTTTTGCGGCCGATCATTGCCACAATCTTAGTAGTTCCTATATCTAATCCTACTGCAATGTCGTTTTGTTCCATAATCATTTTTTAGTACAAACAACCTGATTTCCAAATTGCAGGTTCACGTTTTTGTATGTATTTAATTTGTCCTCTTTAAGGGCTTTCTTATAAAAAGCCTTGAAATTGTTAAACTTCAATTCAATATTTTCTGCTTTGCCAAAAAACACGCTAAAATCGAGTTTACGCATTTCCAGCTCATATCGATCTCCCGGAAACCGGGAAATCCCGGTGATATGCCGGGTTAAAAATTCATCGGTGGTGATATAAGCTACTAAAGGAAATACTGCATCCAGGTTTTCCTGATCAAAGTTGTAAAGAAAAGGAACTCTTGCCGAGTAGTAGGGAGACAGCGGCATTAGCTTCCCGTGACGGTCGATATAGGAGGCTGAAGATCCGGCAAGTCTTCCTATGGGCTTGCGCTGGCTGATATCAGCCTTAAGTTTTCCGTCCAGGCTAAGATAAACTTCAGCTTTTTCTATCATGTCGTGATCGGTCAGCAGGGATTCCACCCTATTCAAATCTAAAGTTTCTTTAACTATGCTCGCAGGCTCCAACTTATTTTGTATTAACAACTTATTAACCGCTTCCTCAGTCACATAGAGGTTTTCTCCCGGCGCAAACTGAATGCTTATCTCACTGATTTTGCGTGACTTATGGCGCTCCCCGGCAAAACCATAAAGAAAGGCTACCAAAACCAGCAAAAACAAGGCTTTTATGTATCCCATCTTAGACTTCATTCTGAAGGAATTTTTTAAGGGGTTCAACTTCTTCTCCAATATCTCCGGCGCCCATCATCACTACCACCTGCGCAGCTGAAGCCTTCACTTCCTGCTGAATTTCATCTTTAGAAATAAGCTTCTTATTTTGGTTGCTGATTTTATCCAAAAGCCACTGCGAATTCACTCCTTCAATAGGCAATTCTCTGGCAGGGTAAATATCCAGCAGTAAAAGCTCATCGAATTGTGAAAGGCTTTCAGCAAAATCATCTATAAAATCTCTGGTGCGGCTAAACAAATGCGGCTGAAAAACCGCCAAAACCCGCTTCCCGGGATGCATCTCCCTCACCGCCTGATGTACCGCCGAGATCTCGGTGGGATGGTGGGCATAATCATCGATAAGCACCAGCTTCTCAGTTCTTATTTTGTAGGTGAATCGTCTTCTTACACCTTGAAAGCTTATTAAAGCCCTGGCAAGTTCAGCGGTTGGGGAGCCGTACTGAATACTCATTGCCAGGGCTGTAACCACATTAAGTAGGTTGTGCTTCCCCGGAAGGTTGCACTGTAAATTCGTTATAGTTTCTGTAGGCGTTTTGAGATCAAAAATGTAACGCCCATTATCTATTTTAATATTTTGAGCCGAAAAATCGGCATCGTCTTCTATACCAAGGCTTGTACCCTTAAGCGGCAGCCCATTTTTTATAAAAAGCTTCCCGTCATTGGGCACCAAAGCAGCAAAGTCTCTGAAGGTTTTTTCCAGTTCTTCTTTTGCTCCATAGATATCCAAATGATCGGCATCCATCGATGTTACCGCGGCGATATTTGGTGATAACTGCATAAAAGAGCGATCGAATTCATCGGCTTCTACAACAATTACCTGGTCACCCTTAAGGATCAAATTGCTTTGAATATCTTCACTAATCCCGCCTAAAAAGCCGATTACCGGGGCACCTGTCTCTTTTAGTAAATGACCTAAAATGGCCGTGGTAGTGGTTTTTCCGTGGGTACCGGCCACTGCAAGGGTAGTTTTCCCACGAGTGATTAAGCCTAAAACCTCAGCGCGTTTTTTAAGCGGAAAGCCTTCAGCAATAAAAAATTGTAATTGGGGATGTTCTTTAGGAATGGCAGGGGTATAAACCACCAGCATATTTTCTTTACTTCTGAAATTTTCGGGCAGTGCTTCCAGCTTTTCATCATAAATCACCTTGATGCCTTCCTGCTCCAGTTCACGGGTAAGTTGGGTTGAAGTTTTATCATATCCCGCCACATTTTTACCCTGAAATTTAAAATACCGGGCCAGGGCGCTCATTCCAATACCGCCAATGCCGATAAAATAAATGTTCTCTATGTGCTTAAGATCCTTCAACTATGCTTTTATTAATTTTTCTACTTCGTCTACAATCGCGGCCGTCGCATTAGGCAGGGCCAGTTTTTTTATATTTTCAGATAGTTTGGTCTGCTTCTCTTCTGATGCCAATAACTCAAAAAGTTCGCCTTCAAAACGGGTTTCCAGGTCGGTTTCCCTGATCAATAACGCCGCATCTTTATCGGCTACCGCTTTGGCGTTTTTGGTTTGATGATCTTCAGCCACATTGGGAGACGGGATGAAAATCACCGGTTTCCCCACAATGCATAATTCTGAAACGCTACCCGCGCCGGCACGGGAAATTATAATATCGGCCGCAGCATAGGCCAGGTCCATTCGGTTTAAAAACTCGTGAACCTGAACGTACTTTCCGGCGTAATTTTTATACTCCTGGTAATACAGCTTCCCGGTTTGCCAGATAAGCTGAATTTTCTCCTTTTCAAATCTTTCGGCATAGGTTTCAATCAATTGATTGATTCTTCTTGCGCCAAGACTGCCACCAAGAACTAAAATTGTTTTGGTTGCGGGCTCGAGTTTAAAAAACTCCAGGGCTTCAGCCTTTTTAGAATTCACTTCCAGCAAATCCTGTCGTACGGGATTACCGGTGATAAGGGTTTTATCTTTCGGAAAAAATCTGTACACTTCTTCATAAGCCACACAAATTCTATCCACACGCTTAGAAAGAATGCGATTGGTAATTCCCGGCAATGAGTTTTGTTCCTGAATAAGGCAGGGAATTCCCTGGGAGCTGGCCACTTTGAGCAGTGGTCCACTGGCAAATCCGCCGGTGCCTATAGCCAAGTCTGGCTTAAAATCTTTGATTATTTTTCTCGATGCACTCAAACTGCTTAAAAGCTTGAACGGGAACATCAAATTATCCAGAGTCAATTTTCGCTGAATACCGCTAATCCATAAGCCTTTAATCTCGTAGCCGGCCGCAGGAACCTTTTCCATTTCCATACGATCTTTGGCGCCAACAAATAAAAATTCGGCATCGGGAAATCTTTGCCTGATTTCATTGGCAATGGCTATGGCCGGGTAAATATGCCCCCCGGTGCCTCCTCCAGATAATATGACGCGCAAATTCTTCTTCATTTATATAGCTTCGCTGAGTATATCCAGCGGATTTTCTTCTTCGTTTAATCTTTCTTCAGCTTCCTTGATCTCTTCCCGTTTGGCACTAACGCTTAAGATTATACCCAGGGCCATACAGGTCATCCAGATCGAGGTTCCTCCGCTACTAATAAGCGGCAGGGTTTGACCGGTAACCGGGAATAATTCCACGGCGACGGCCATATTTACAAAGGCCTGAAAAATTATGGGCAGACCCACCCCTATCACAACGAGCTTACCAAAGACTGTATTGGCTTTGGTAGCCACTATTATTATTCTAAAAAACAGCATGAGGTAAGCACTCATTACCAGCAAGCCTCCTATTAACCCCATTTCCTCTACAATTATCGCGTAGATAAAATCGGAAGAAGACTGGGGCAAAAAATTTCGCTGCACGCTTTTACCTACTCCAACTCCGGTTACCCCGCCACGGGCAATCGCGATTTTTGCCTTTTCGATTTGGTAATCGGCTTCGGTATCTTCAGCATTGGCAAAATTTTCGATTCGGCTGGTCCAGGTATCCACCCTGTTAGGTAAAACCCCGGGGAAAGCCTTGGCGATTAGAATGAAAATCGCAAAAATCACCACCGCCGAGCCTACTATGGCTCCCAGGTATTTTATAGGATAGCCTCCTAAAAACATCAACATCAACACCATACAAAATACAATAGCGGTTGTGCTGAAATTGGCCGGCAATATTAGCAATAATATCACTCCTACGGGCAGCCAAAGCGGTAAAATCGACTCTTTAAATGATGGGGTTTTATGCGTGATTTTTGACAGATATCTTGCCACATAAACCAATAAAACCACCGCTGCAAAAACCGAAGGCTGAAAAGACATCCCCAACACGGGAATTTGAATCCATCGGCTGGCATTTGCCCCGTCGATCACCGTGCCCTGTGCCGCGGTATATAATAGTAAAACGGCTACCACCGGCAATAATAAGATAGAAATCCCCCTAAAATAATGGTAGGGCACTTTGTGAACTGCAAACAGCAAACAAAACCCGAGCACCAAATGAAAAAAATGAACCACCAAATACTTAAAAGTACTGCCGTCTCCATAGAGATAGGCAAGATTACTACTGGCGCTATATACCGGCAAAAATGAAAATATTGCCAACAAGCCGGCTGTAGCCCAGATAACCTTGTCTCCTTTAAGATTTGAAAAAATATTGCTCATTCCTGGTTGTAACTGTTACAGGTTTCTTACTGCATTTTTAAACTGTCTCCCACGGTCTTCATAATTTTCGAAAAGATCGAAACTCGCACAGGCGGGAGATAACAAAACGGTATCTCCTTTTTCACCCATTCGGTAAGCCATTTTCACCGCTTCTTCCATAGACTGGGTTTCAACGATCATATCAACACAGTTTCCGAAAGCATTTAAAATCTTTGAATTATCCACACCAAGGCAGATAATCGCCTTTACTTTTTCATTGACCAGCGGTAAAAGATCATCGTAAATATTGCCTTTGTCTACTCCGCCAACAATCCAAATGGTTTCACTCTCCATACTGTCAAGCGCGTAAAAGGTGGCATTCACATTGGTAGCCTTAGAATCGTTGATGTACTGCACATTATTGATCTTAAGTACCTTTTCCAACCTGTGTTCTACCCCCTGAAAGCTTTCCATGCTCTCGCGAATGGTCTCTTTTCTAATTCTTAGCAACTGGGCCACGGTGGCCGCTGCCATTGCATTCTTGGTATTATGTTTCCCCTCTAAACCTAAAGTTGATGTTGGCATATTAAACTGATCGTTAGTTGTTTTAATTACAATATTTTCGTTTTCTATATATGCTCCGTTTTCTGTTTTCTGCTGAAGCGAAAACGGGAGTTTTTGTGCTTTAATCTTATTTTTCTGAAGCCAGCCTGCAATGATCTCATCGTCGCTATCATAGATGAAAAAATCATTCTCTCCCTGGTTCATCGTGATCCTGAATTTCGATTCGGTGTACTTCTGAAGCGAATTTTCATAACGGTCCAGATGATCGGGGGTGATGTTGGTCAACACCGCGATTTCGGGTTTAAAATCCACTATCCCATCCAGCTGAAAACTGCTTAATTCCAGTACATACCATTCGGGAGCAGTTTCGGCTACCTGTTTTGCAAAACTATCGCCCACATTCCCGGCCATCCCGACATTTATACCGGCTTGCTTAAGAATGTGATAAATGAATTTTGTGGTTGTGGTTTTTCCGTTGCTTCCGGTTACTCCAATGATTTTCGCTGAGGTATATCCTGCGGCGAACTCGATTTCAGAAATTACCGGGATTCCTTTTTCCCTTAGCTTTACAACCAGAGGCGCTGAATCGGGTATCCCCGGACTTTTCATCACCACATCGGCTTCAAGAATTACAGCTTCAGAATGAGTTCCCTCTTCCCACTGTACTTCGATATTTTCAAGAACTTCTTTATACTTTTCTTTTATCTTCCCTCCATCAGAAACAAAAACTTCAAAACCCTGTTTTTTGCCTAAAATGGCTGTTCCGGCACCGCTTTCGCCTGCACCCAGAATCACAAGTTTTTTCCCTTTTTGTCTCCAGTCTTTCATTATCTCACCTTAAGGGTTATAATGCTTACAATCGCCAGAAAAATCCCCACGATCCAAAAGCGTACAACGATTTTACTTTCATGGTATCCTCTTTTCTGATAATGATGATGCAAAGGCGACATCAGGAAAATTCTGCGGCCCTCGCCGTATTTTCTTTTGGTGATTTTAAACCAGGCAACCTGCAGCATTACCGATAGGTTTTCTATCAGGAAAATTCCGCAGAGAAGTGGAATCAATAATTCTTTGCGGGTGGCTATGGCCAGCACGGCGATGATCCCGCCAATGGTGAGACTTCCGGTATCGCCCATAAAAACCTGGGCCGGATAAGTGTTATACCAAAGAAAACCAACCAAAGCCCCGGCAAATGCCGTAATATAAATCGTCATCTCACCCGAACGGGGGATGTACATAATGTTGAGATAGTCTGAAAAAATGATGTTACCCGACACCCAGGCAAAAATCCCCAGGGTAAGCACAATGATAGCCGAAGACCCCGCTGCCAACCCGTCTATACCATCGGTTAAATTGGCCCCGTTAGAAACTGCGGCCACAATGAAAATCACGATGGGTATAAAAATTAGCCAGGCATAGTTTTTCAAGACCGGGTTAATCCAGGAAATAAGACTGGAATAATCAAATTCGTTATTCTTTACAAACGGGATGGTGGTTGTAGTCGTTTTCAATTCAGGCCCCATCACGATTTCATCTACATCGGTAATGAGTTCGGATTCGGCACGATTGCCGCGGTTTAATTCTTCCTTTACGGTGATTCCAGGGTGAAAGTACATTATAGAGCCAACTATTAAGCCAAGGCCCACCTGTCCTATAATCTTAAACTTACCTTGCAGCCCCTCCTTGTCCTTTTTAAAGGTCTTGATATAATCATCTATAAACCCAATAGTACCCATCCATAAGGTGGTGATGATTAGCAGGATCACATAAATATTTTCCAGTTTGGCGAAAAGAAAAACCGGGATTAGGGTAGCGATGATAATAATTAGCCCACCCATAGTAGGAGTACCGGCTTTCTCGCTTTGACCTTCAAGCCCTAAATCTCTTACACTTTCACCAATTTGTTTGGTGCGCAGGTAATTGATGATTCGTTTCCCGTATATGGTAGAAATAAGCAATGCGAAAATAATCGCCATCGCCGACCTAAATGAGAGATACTGAAATAAACGCGCCCCGGGCACCTGGTATTCGGCATCTAAATATTCGAATAAATAGTATAGCATGGCGGTTTACTTTTCGAGTTGTATCAAAAATTCGGTTACTATTTTCAAATCATCGAAATCAAATTTTTCATTATTGATTTCCTGATAGGTTTCATGTCCTTTGCCTGCAATAAGAATTATATCTTTCTCACCGGCGATTTGGCAAGCCGTTTTAATAGCCTGCTTTCGGTTGGTAACCGAAGTTGTTTTTTTGAAATTCTGAGGTTCAACTCCAGCTTCAATTTCTTCTATGATTTTTTCGGGGTCTTCGGTACGGGGGTTATCACTGGTAAAAATCACCCTGTCACTTAAAGCCGAGGCAATATGACCCATTTTGGGGCGCTTGGTTTTATCTCTGTCACCTCCACAACCTACCACCGTGATTAGATTCTCATTTTTAGTTCGAATGCTGTTGATGGTTTCTAACACATTTTTCAAAGCATCGGGAGTATGAGCATAGTCTACTATGGCGGTGATTTTTTTATTTTTTGAAATGCTGTATTGAAATCTTCCGCTTACAGAATTTAATTCGCTTATGATTTTCAAACTCTCCAGTGGATTTAAACCCAATAATTCTGAAGCTGCATAAATCGCAACAATATTATAGGCATTAAAATTCCCGATTAACTTGGTCCAAAGCTCCTGCCCGTTTACTTTCAGCAATAAGCCTGTAAATTGATTCTCCAGAATTTGCGCCTGATAATCGGCATAGGACTTCAAAGCATAGGTATATTTCCTGGCCTTTGTATTCTGAAGCATCACCGACCCGTTTTTGTCATCCTGATTGGTAAGCGCAAAAGCACTGGCTGGCAGTTCGTCAAAAAAGCGCTTTTTTACATCTCTGTATTCTGCGAAATCTTTGTGATAGTCGAGATGATCATGTGAAAGATTGGTGAATATTCCGCCGGCAAATTGCAAACCGGTGGTACGGTGTTGCGCTATTCCGTGGGAACTCACTTCCATAAAACAAAATTCCACCCCCGCATCGTTCATCTTACTCAGGTAAGAATTAATACTAATAGAATCGGGTGTGGTTCTTTCGGCCTTAAATTCCTCATTTCCCACCATCACTTTTACGGTAGACAGCAGTCCTACTTTATACCCGGCCATTGTACAGAGTTCATAAAGTAAAGTGGCAATGGTAGTTTTCCCATTGGTACCCGTAACCCCTACCAGCTTTAATTTTCCTGAAGGATTTCCGAAATAATTAGCAGCCATCAAAGCCAGGGCTTTTTGTGAATCGGACACCTGCACATAGGTTATCCCATTGACAAGATTCTTTGGCATTTCTTCACAAATAATAGCCAAAGCCCCCTGGTTTACCGCCTGCTCGATAAATTTATGCCCATCTGCCAGGCTTCCTCTAATTGCTACAAAAACATCATTGAGTTCCACCTTACGGGAATCAAAATGAATATCTTTAACCGTTACTGAAGTGCTTCCACTAACGGCTTCCATTGAAACTTTATATAGTATGTCTTTTAAGACCTTCAACCTAGATTGAGTTTTATTTGTTGATTAGTTTTTATTTTTTGTCCTGCGGTAACCGATTGTGAACTCACCTTTCCGCGGCCATCAAGAATTACTTTCAAACCCAGATTTTCAAGGAGAGACACCGCATCCATAGCAGGCATTCCCCGAACATCGGGCATCAGCAGTTTTTCATCCTGAAGCCGTGTAAAATATTGTTCAAAATCATCCTCGATTCTTTCATTTTCCACCTCAAGACCTTCGAGTTCATCTTCAATGGGAGTATCGGTGAAAATTTTCTGAGCGATTCTTTTAAATACCGGCCCGCTAACATCGGCACCGTAATAACCCTTGCGGGTACTGGGTTTGTGAATCACCACAATTGCCGAATATTTAGGATTTTCGGCCGGGAAAAATCCGGCGAAAGAAGAAATATATCTTGGGTTTCTACCCCAGTCTTCCATCCAGTATTCGGTTTGAGCTGTTCCGGTTTTTCCTGCCATCGAGAAACTTGGAGAATAAAGACTTTTCCCGGTACCACGCTCAACCACATTTTTGAGCATTTCCTGGACTTTTCCTAAAGTCTCAGGGGTACAAATAGCCGGGTTAATCACTTCCTTATCGAATTTCTCCACTGTTTTATCCCACTCTCTTATTTCCTTGATAAACCGGGGGCGAAGCATTTCGCCGTTATTCGCAATCGCGTTATAGAAATTTAGAATCTGCAATGGCGTCATTTGTACACTTCCGTAGCCATAAGCCATCCAGGGTAGCGACAAACCACTCCATTTTTTATCACCAGGCTGAGGTATATAAGGAACTCCTTCTCCCTTAATCGAAAGTCCCAAAGGCTCATTCAGGTGCATTTCGTTTAGTTTATTTACAAATTTCTTCGGGTTCTCCTTATAATTTTCATAGATCATTTTAACGGCTCCCACATTAGAAGAAACCTCGAAAGAACGGGCCAGGCTAATTTCCCCGTACCCACCGTGTCTTGAGTCTCTTACTCTTCTTCCACGGATAAAAATCTGACCTTTTTCAGTATCAACCACATCTCCTGTATCGACTACCTTATGGTCCAGGGCCGCTACCATCGCCATAAGTTTAAAAGTAGAACCGGGCTCGTGAAGCTCCCCTACGGCATAATTGAGCTTTTCGTAATAAGTGCCTTCTGATGTTCTACCCAGGTTTGAAATCGCTTTAATTTCGCCGGTTTTTACTTCCATCACTACCACGCTCCCGTGATCGGCTTCGTAGAGTTCCAACTGCTTCAGCAAAGCGTGATGGGCAATATCCTGGATATTCACATCTATAGTTGAGATTACATCATAGCCATCTTTTGGCTCTACTTCATTATTATCTGAAATAGGCTTCCACTGGCCTTTGGCGATTTTTTGCTTGAGTCTCCTCCCGTCGGTGCCACGTAAATAGTTACTGTAAGCTCCTTCAAGGCCAACCCTGGTATAGTACCCCTGGTCATCCTTGCGCTCGTAACCCACGGTTCGCTCACCCATTTTCCCCAGGGGATGTTCTCTAACCGTTTTCTGCTCCACAATCATCCCACCCTTATAGGTTCCCAGATTAAAAATGGGAAAGGATTTCATTTTTAAATATTCTGAGTAGCTTAGATTTCGGGCGATAAGCACATAGCGCTGGCCATTGCTGCGGGCCTGCCTGAGTAGCTGTGCATAATAGGTTTCAGATTTTCCCAGCATTCCTGCCAGGGCTTTGGCCAGGGGCATCACATTTTCCTGGAAGTCTTTTTCCGGAACCGTTACCGCATCAAATCTTATATCGTATTTTGGAACTGAAGTGGCCAGCAAATTTCCGGTGGCATCGTAAAGATTACCACGATTTGAAGGAATACTGAAGTTTTTATAAGTGCGCTCTTCTGCTAATTGACGGTAATGCTCCCCGTCTACGAACTGAATATCCATGAGTTTTACACCCACGGCTACTGCAAACAGAAACATTAGCCCTGCCACCACATATAAACGGTTCAATATGCCCTTCTCGCTTATTGCCATTATTCAGTTATATTCACTTTGATTTTAAAAGGAGGTGTGTCACTGGGACCAATCCCCCTGCTGCTCATTCTACGGGTAATGGTAGATTCCATCTTAATTTTCATCAATGCCGATCTCCTGTCTACAAACTCACTTTTCAATTCTCTAACTTCATGGTGCAATTGAGCAATCTTATGCACCTTTCTCTCGGCACTATGCGCACTGGCGATCATAATAATAGCCAATACCGTACAATACACTATAAACCGCCAGTTCTTCACCGCGTCGCGGCTCACTAAAAAATTCGCTTTTAAAAGATTGTAAAAACCTTCTTTCATAGATCAAATTCTTTCGGCGATTCTTAATTTGGCACTTCTGGCTCTGCTGTTTTGAGCAATTTCTTCTTTAGTAGGCACGATGAGTTTTCCCACCTTTTTAAACGGAACATTAATATTCCCGTACATATCTTTTTCGGGCTCACCTTTAAACAAACCACTTCGTATATAGCGCTTCACCAATCTATCTTCAAGAGAGTGATAGGATATAAGACTAATTCTCCCTCCCTTTTTCACCACTTCTTCGGTTTGCTGTAGAAACTCCTTCAGCACCTCTATTTCCTGATTTACCTCTATACGTATAGCCTGGTAAATTTGCGCCAGGATTTTATTTTCCTTTCCTTTAAACAAATGCGGCTTCAGCAATTCATTCAGGTCTTCGCTGCTTTCTATCGCCTTGTCATTGCGAGACTCACAAATCAACCTGGCAAGTTTGGGCGCATTTTTCAAATCGGCATATTCATAGAAAATACGTTTTAGGTCCTCTTCAGCATATTCATTAACCACCTCATAGGCACTTAAAGCTCCACTTTGGTTCATTCGCATATCCAGGCGTGCATCGAAACGGGTAGAAAAACCTCTTTCAGCCTCATTGAATTGGTGCGAGCTCACCCCAAAATCGCCTAAAATTCCATCTACCTGCTTAATGCCGTAAAAGCGCAAAAACCTCTTTAAAAACCTGAAATTTTCACTTATTAAAGTAAACCGGGGGTCTTCAATTTTATTCTGAAGCGCATCTTTGTCCTGATCGAAGGCAAATAATTTCCCCGACGGGCCCAGCCTGCTTAAAATCTCCCGGGAATGACCACCTCCACCAAAGGTGACATCGACATAAACCCCATCGGGTTTTATATCCAAACCTTCAACAGATTCTTTTAACAGTACCGGATTATGGTATTCCATGAAAGTCATCATTTCCCATTACCTCTTCGGCCAGTTCAGCAAAATCGTCTTCCCCGCCGTTTAATGAATTCTCATACTTATCTTTATCCCAAATTTCAATGATATTAATCGCCGAAGACAATACGATCTCCTTGCTTATTCCGGCAAAACCAACCAGGTCTTTCGGAATCAACAACCGGCCGTTTCCATCTACTTCCACCTGTTTTACCCCGGCAGTGAATTTTCGAATAAAGTCGTTGTTCTTTTTAACAAAGCGGTTTAGTTTATTCATTTTCGCCATTAGTTCGTTCCATTGATCCATAGGATACAACTCCAAACAAGGCTGAAACACCGAACGCTTTACAACAAACCCCTCCTGCAGCGCAGGCGCGAGCTGTTTTTTCAATGCTGAAGGCACCATTAACCGGCCCTTCGCATCTACTTTGCATTCGTATGTTCCAATGAGATTTACCACTTCTAATCTTTACAAAGTCAAATATATTGAAATTATTACCACTTTTTACCACCTTTTACCACTTTGTTGATAAGTTTTACCCACCTATTTTCCTGAAAGACTATTAAATACGCCTATTTCTCTATGATTCAACCTCTTGGTTTTTTCCTGAAATTTTTTGTTAAAAATATGCGCTTTGGCTGTTAATTTCGGCCGGAAAATAGCGGGGCTATTAGTGAAAATTGGTTATACTTGTATCGAATTCGCTATATTTGCGAATCCTAAACCGCAAGGGTATTCATGAAAAATAATCTAAAGCAAGAGGGAAAATTCACATATTTAGAAGTAGGAGAAGGTACCCCGATCGTGATCTTACACGGCCTTATGGGAGGTTTAAGTAATTTTGACGGTGTTGTAGACCACTTTCCCAAAAAAGGTTACAAGGTAGTAATCCCCGAACTCCCGCTATATTCAATGTCCCTTTTAAAGACCAGTGTGGGCACTTTTGCCAAATATCTCAAGGAGTTTATCGATTTTAAAGGCTACGAAGAAGTTATTTTGCTTGGAAATTCCCTGGGAGGCCATATAGCGCTTTTGGCTACAAAAATGTACCCCGAAGTTGTTAAAGCCCTTGTGATCACAGGAAGTTCCGGATTATATGAAAACGCTATGGGTGAGAGTTACCCAAGAAGGGGTGATTACGAATTTATAAAGAAGAAAGCACAGAACGTTTTTTACGACCCGGCAGTGGCGACCAAAGAAGTGGTAGATGATGTCTACGAAACGGTAAGCGACCGAAACAAATTGGTAAAAACCCTGGCTATTGCTAAAAGCGCCATAAGACACAATATGGCTAAAGATTTGCCAAAAATGGAAACTCCCACCTGCATAATTTGGGGGAAAGATGATAATGTAACCCCTCCAGAGGTGGCCGAAGATTTTCAACGGCTTCTACCCGATGCAGATCTATACTGGATCGACAAATGCGGACACGCTGCTATGATGGAACACCCTGAACTTTTTAATGAAATTTTGGGTAGCTGGCTGGATAAGCGAAACTTCTAATTTAACTTCCATGAAAATAAAAACTGCCGAGTTTGTTATAAGCAATTCGAAGGTGGAGAAATGTCCCGATTCCCGTCTTCCAGAATATGCCTTCATCGGCAGGAGTAACGTGGGAAAATCTTCCCTTATCAATATGCTTACAGGAAGAAAAGCCCTTGCAAAAACCTCGGCCAAACCGGGAAAAACCCAGCTCATAAACCACTTTCTGATCAATAAAAACTGGCATCTGGTAGATTTACCGGGTTATGGTTATGCGAAGGTTTCAAAATCGGTAAAGCGTACCTTTCAAAAATTTATCACGGCCTATTTTGAAAAGCGCAAGCAAATGGTATGCGCTTTTGTGTTGATAGACAGCAGGCACGAACCTCAAAAAATCGATTTGGAATTTATGCAATGGCTTGGTGAAAACCAGGTTCCGTTTTGTATAATTTTCACTAAAGCCGATAAATTAAAACCTAAAGCTTTAGAGCGAAACATCAACGAATATCAAAGACAAATGCTGGAATTCTGGGCAGAAATGCCTGAATTTTTCGTTAGCTCGGCCACTACCGGATTGGGTCAGGAAGAAATTTTAGGCTATATTGAGGCGATCAACCAACAACTTTCTGCATAAAGGCGAATCCTGAAATTTGCTTTTTTTAGAGTTAAATAATTCCTGAATTCTTCAGAAAATTAAACCCGCTCTTTAATTAAATTTATTAACCTGGTCACCGAATCGATTTCTGCCAATTCTTCAGCAGTTACAAGTATCTCCAGGTTTGCGCCATTAGACCTCAACACCACCGGGAAATCATACTTATAGCCGAATTTCGAAGCATATTGCTTTCTGAATTCATCGAGATGCAGAAACTCCATTTCAAAATTAGCTTCTTTCCGAAACTTTTTCCAATCAGATTTTTCAGAAAAAACCCCGTGAGTGATGCGGCAGAGATCACAGGTGTAAGTCCCGGGACTAAAAAATTTATGCATAGAATCCAGGACCCCATTATGAAGTCCTGAAAATGCATTATATACAAAGATTAAGCGATCCACTACTTTTTGGTGAGCTCGAGCTTTTCAGCGAAATAATCACAAAAATCTTTCATAGTGGCGGTCATTTTTTCATCCTGGGTGGCGCGTTGAAAGGTATCGCTCATCGAAACCAGGGTTTGATGAAAAAATTTCTTCATCTCATCTACCGGCATATCTTTGGTCCAAAGGTCTATTCGCAAAGTTTCCTGCTGCTTGCTGTCCCAAACCGAGAGCATCAGGGCTTTTGACTCCTCTTTATATACATTGCCATCTTCGGCAGTCCAGTAAATTTCTTCAGGCACCCGGTTTTCATCGGTTACTACCTCAATATTGATATTAGATTTTTTATATGCCATTATTTCTTAGGTTTATAATTTGAATTTTTAAAGATTTCTTCAGCAGTTTTTTCAAGCATTTTCTGCACACTCACCTCATTGCGATCCATATATTGCCGAAGCATTTGCAGCCCAATAAACTGCCCTAACCTATCGGGCGATTCATTGTCGAGTTCCAGGTAAAATTTGGAAAACGGCCCCGGATACAAAAATCGGGTATACAGTTGTGAATCAGTATCGTATATGATTTGGTTTTCTATAAAATACCGCCAGATCTGCTCTTCGTTAGCTTTTGCCCATTGCAACTCTTCTTCGGTATAACCTATAATTTCCCAATCTTTTTTAAAGGGAACAAAAACCTGTTTTAAATACTGAATTTTCCCATAATAGACCATATGGGCCAGAAAAGTTCGGTTTTCAGGGCGGGGAACGAATTTCTCGGCATAAGCCTGCGCTGCATCGGGGGCTATTTGCTCTCTTCGGAAATTTTTCTTCAAATAGGTTTGCAGGCCCATATAAAAATGATGCTCTTCGCCCAGGTAAGTATCCAGCGAGATCAACAATTTATCATCGGCTGCGATTACCTTGTTTTTGTAGTCAACTTCAGAAGTTAGCGTAATTACATCGGGAACCTCAAATTCAGGGAAATAATATTTTATATGCTGAAACAAACGATGCAATTCGTCTTTCTCCTTTTCTAAATTAGGAAAAGCCTTCTCCACTTCAATTTCGATCTCCTGCTGAATGCTGTCCTGCATCATCGCTACCCAAACCGAATCGGGGTATTGCGCAGGAAACAGAAACGGATATTTATCCTGTAATTCGGGCAGATCTTCAGGCTTTGCCTGGGCAAATTCCCTGTCAAATCGGTAGATCTCAAAATCTACATCTACCTGGGCTATTTCTTTCTCCACCCGGGATTCTTTCTTACAGGAAAAACAACAGGCAATTACGGCGAAAATCAATAAGTATTTAATCATAACAGAGTTTAGCAAGGCTTTAACGCAGCAGGCTTTTAAAAATTATCGCTAAAGCTTAGCTTTGTGTGCAAAGGTATTATTTAGAAACTTAATCGCACAATATTATGCAAGCTGAAAAAGTCGCCGATCATATTACACAATGGTTAAAAGATTACGCCACCAAAGCCGGAATGAGCGGATTTGTTATCGGAATAAGCGGCGGGGTAGATTCGGCAGTTACTTCAGCCTTATGTGCGCGCACAGGTATAAGATTGTTATGCCTTGAAATGCCTATTCATCAGGATCACTCGCAGGTAAGCCGGGGCCGAAAGCATATAGACTGGCTTAAGCAGAATTTTGCCAATGTAACCGATCTCGAAGTGAACCTCACCCCGGTTTTTGATGCTTTTACGGCAAGCGTACCAGATGCCAGCGAAAATGAAAACCGTGATCTTAGCCTGGCAAATACCAGGGCCCGTTTAAGAATGACCAGCCTTTATTATTTTGCCGGATTGCACAAATACCTGGTGGCCGGTACAGGCAATAAAGTGGAAGATTTTGGAGTAGGCTTTTTTACCAAATACGGAGATGGCGGGGTAGATCTTAGCCCCATCGCCGATTTGATGAAAAGCGAAGTCTATGAATTAGGGAAGTATTTAGGAGTGAGCGATGCGATACTGGAAGCCCAACCTACCGATGGCCTCTTTGATGACAGCCCCAGCGATGAGGAACAAATTGGTGCTTCTTACGATGAACTCGAATGGGCTATGAATGCCAAAGAAGAAGGAAAAACAGCTCAGGATTTTGAGGGTAGAAAAAGAGAAGTTTTTGAAATCTACCTCCAGAGACATCGTGCAAATCTGCATAAAATTGAACCTATCCCTGTGTGCGAAATTCCCGTTAATCTAAAGAATTAAGCTTTTTATCGAATAAATAGACTGGA
The DNA here is from genome assembly GCF_054121495.1 of Salegentibacter haimaensis. NCBI lineage: Bacteria > Pseudomonadati > Bacteroidota > Flavobacteriia > Flavobacteriales > Flavobacteriaceae > Salegentibacter > Salegentibacter haimaensis. The sequence continues at coordinate 61,031 of NZ_JBSYGH010000013.1, read as the reverse complement.
TTTCAGTAACATAGAAATTAAGGCTTAAATTAGAAGTAAGATTAAATTTTTGCCCCCCCTACCAGTACTACTTTACCAAGCAAAAAAATATGAATAAGGTTTTAATTGCAGACAATCATCCTGTGATTAGCCAGGGGATCGGCTATATTCTTAGAAATAATCCGGCGCTGGAAATCATTGGTAATGTAACAGGCGGGAAAGAATTATTTAAATACCTAAGCCATCGCGTACCCGATGTTCTTATCATCGAAATTGACCTTCCCGAAATAAATGGGATCAATGCGATTAGATTGATAAAAAAGGAACACCCGGGGATAAAAATTTTAATTTTCAGTTTTCATCCTGAAGAGATGTATGCTTTAAGCGCAATTAAAGCCGGGGCGGCAGGTTATCTTTCCAAAACCGCCGATCCTTCTACTATAGAATCTGCAATTTACCAGGTAGCAAGAGGTGGCATCTACCTCAACAAACAAATTTCTGAACGCATTAATACCGGTCTAAACCAAGGAAGAAACCTCATCTCAAAATTCAAAAAATTATCTACCAGGGAAGCCGAGGTGCTTAATTTACTGGCATCGGGCAAGCGAAATAAAGATATTGCCGAAGCGCTTTCTATCAATGAAAAAACGGTAAGTACCTACAAAACCAGGCTTATGAAAAAACTCAAGGCCGATAATGTAGCCGATCTCATTACCAGATCAAGACTGTTGCAAATAAATTCTGAAATTTAAACCACCCGGTTTAAATGATTGGAAAGCAATTTTTTTAATCCCTGATAATCCATAATTTCTGAAATCAATTCTGAATTATCGGTGTCGGGTTGATTCTGTTCTTTTACCCGCTCCATAAGTTCTTCTATCTTTTCATTTATAAGATAGCGACGCAGTGACAGTATGGTTTCACTTACCAGGCGGCAAACCGATTCTTCCTTTTGGGTCACAAAGATATTCTGGCTTTGCCAGTCGTGAAGTTCGTACTGCTCTTCCTCCATCAAAATATTGGTGATTTCTGAAGCCTGCTCGGGCTCTACCTGGCTCACAAAATTTTCGATTGCAAAATTTTCATCAGAATTTAAACGCTCTACTAAATGGGAATAAATATTTCTGAAGTTTTCATTGGCCAGGGCGATCTCATCTTCCTGCAGATCCATAAACACCTTTTCACAAACCTTTGCGGTATGCTTTTCGGGTTCCAGCACGATTTCTCCTTTTTCATTTTCCTTCAGCAACAAATCTTCAAACTCCTCTACTTTTGTTCCATAAAGCAGTAAGATGCTAATGATTTTTTTCTCCAGTTCATAGAGGTGGTCTACCCTGGCTACAGGTTTTTCTTCAGCCTTAACCGGGCCGGGAGCAGCCTGCGGTTTGGGAGCCGGGGCTTTTCCTACTTTAGCATGCTGCTGCGCCAAACTTGAAAAAAGCACCTCTTCAGAAATATCCATAATGCGTGAACATTCCTGTATATAGACCTCGCGTTGAATGGTATCGGGAATTTTAGAAATACTGGTCACCATATCCCGAATAAGCCCTGCCTTTTTCACCGGGTCGCTCTTGGCCTCATCCATTAGCAATTCAGCCTTAAAGCGAATAAAGTCGCGGCTGTTCTCCTGTAAATATTCCTTTAATTCTTCATCTGAATTTTTTCTGGCAAAACTATCGGGGTCTTCTCCATTGGGGAAACCACAAACCCTCACGTTCATTCCCTGCTCAAGAATAAGGTCTATCCCTCGCAGAGAAGCCCGAATCCCGGCGGCATCACCATCAAAAAGCACGGTGATGTTTTTGGTTAGCCGGTTGATAAGACGAATTTGTTCGCTGGTAAGCGCCGTTCCCGAAGAGGAAACCACATTCTCAATCCCGCTTTGATGAAACTGAATCACATCGGTATACCCCTCTACCAGGTAACAGTTATCTTCTTTGGCGATGGCCTGTTTGGCGAAATTGATTCCATACAGCACCTTGCTTTTGTGATAAATTTCACTCTCGGGAGAATTAAGGTATTTGGCGGCTTTTTTATCATTCTGAAGAATTCGCCCACCAAACCCCAGCACCCGGCCAGACATGGAATGAATAGGGAACATTACCCGGCCTTTAAATCTGTCGAATTGTTTTTCGCCTTTTACAATACTAAGCCCGGTTTTTTCAAGATACTCGAGTTTATAACCCTCGGCCAGGGCTTCCCGGGTAAAGGCGTCCCACTCATCGAGGCAGTAACCCAGTTGAAATTTCTCAATGGTTTCAGCGGTGAATCCGCGTTCTTTGAAATAGCTATAGCCTATTGCCCGGCCGGGATCGGTTTTATGAAGTATTTTCTGAAAATATTTATTGGCAAATTCAGACACCAGGTACATGCTCTCTTTCTCATTCGCCTGCTCCTTTTGCTCATCGCTTTGTTGAGTTTCCTCAATCTCAATCCCGTATTTTTTGGCGAGATATTTTATGGCTTCAGGATAAGTGAAATGCTCATGCTCCATTAAAAAGGAAACTGCATTCCCACCTTTCCCACTGGAAAAATCTTTCCAGATCTGCTTCACCGGCGACACCATAAAACTGGGGGTGCGTTCATCGGAAAAAGGGCTTAATCCCTTAAAATTCGCCCCAGATTTTTTCAGCTGGACGAAATCGCCGATAACCTCCTCAACCCGGGCGGTTTCAAAAACAGTATCTATGGTAGATTTGGAGATCAAATTTAAATAGTTTAAGTCTATAGCCCTCACAGTCCCGATGCATCGGGACTGTGAGGGCTACAAAATTAAGAAATAAAATGTGGCTAATTCCTATAATTTAGCGAGGATGAAGTTTCCTTAATCTACATCGAAACGCAGGCCTAAAGAGAAATTATGCAATTCGCGGTTAGGATCTTTAAATATGGGATTAAGGTCATACTTTCCATAAAGGGTTGCACCTCCCCAGCCTAAATAAGCACTTAAACCATAGACCAGATCATTGGTATTATAGTTGTTTTTGAGCTTTTCTTTAACCTTTTCCCCATCTACTTCATATTTGAGTTTTTGGCGTTGACCAATATTAAATCCGGCATAACCTCCCAGACCAACTTTAATTTTGCCTGCGGTAGAAAACCGCACCTTATCTTCGTACTCATTCCTCTTCGAAGGCCCAAATTCAAAATGCACCGGCACTACAAGGTTGTCCATTCTAAATTTTGATTTGTTCAGATCTATATCGAATTCCTGAAGAAAAGTTTCCTCGCCATCCTGCATAAAAATGCGGTTGTTAGTAGGTTTTAAGCCATTAAACTGAAATGAGACCCCATATCGAAACCTCAGCCAATTTGATCTTTCGAAAACGCGGGTCTTCCAGGCCCAGCCAATTTCAAAGAAACGACTTCCCGCAAGTTTAAAATCGGAATCATTTAGAGACTGACCTTCTTCCAGGGCATTGTTAAATCCGGCAGCAATGACAATATCATTCGTTGTACGTTTGTCATATTTATTAAAATTCGTTTTAAAACTCCCTACGGTGCCATCTTCTCCTAGAAGCAAAAGAACTCTTTTAGAATTGGGGCGGTTTCTGGCTTCCAGAGCTAATTCATTCTCCAAAATTGCAATTCTATTTTCGATGTTCTGTGCGTGTTTTTCGGCGGCAGCTTCCTTTTGAGCCTTTGAAGATTCTTCAGATATTTTACCCTGTTCCAGAAGACGGTTTAAGCTTGCAACGGTTTTTCTTAGTTCTTCTTTTTCTTCCGCAATAATTTCCTCTTTCAATTTCTCAATTCGTTCCTCTTTCTGATAATCTGAATTTTGGGTTTGAGCGGAAATTTGCTGATGCATAAAGAGACTCAAACTAAGAATTAAATAAATGATAACTGCTTTCATATAAATTATTATTGATGATTGATGAATGACCCTTGATGGGCTACTTATTAATGATTAATTTTTCTCTACTTACCTGTTTGATAAAGCATAACTGGCTTCCTGAAAACCTTCTTTTAAAAGTTCAAATACTTTTCTGCGGAAGGATTGATCTATTTCTGAATTCACCTCAGCAAGGAGGCTCGAAGCACTAATTGAAATATCTGTATTATAATTCTTCTTAGCAGCAATACGATTAGCGGCCTCCAATAATAATTTGTCAACCTCCTGCTCTGAAAGGTCATTTTCTAGCTGTTCGGCTATTACCCCGGCAATAAGATTTTGCATTTCATTATTGTTGGTCTTAATCTGTTCTTCAGGCTGCTCAATTTTCAATTTAGACATCACTTCCCTGGAAGAAACATCGATTTCAGTCACAGCGGTTATTTGTTTGCGTTCAAAGTTTTGATTCTGCGGCTTTGGAATCAATACTGAAGGTGATTTTTCAGCTTCGTTCTCAGGCCTATTTTCTTTTGAAGCCATTTGAACCGGAACAGTAAAATCTTCAGTCTCCCCTGTTTTTTCCTTGAAATTTTCTTTTGGTTCTTCTACAATAGCAGGTGGACTTTGAAAATTCTCAAAAAATGGATTCGCTACGAGAAAAGCCACGACCGCTATGGCTGCAATCGCAAACCAATACTTCGTAAAATTTCTTTTGCCTTTCTCTCCTTTAAGTTTAGCGTCCAGTTTTTCCCAACTCCCTTCAGAAGCGTTTATTTCCCGGGAAGCCAATTTCTTTTTCGCTATTTTTTCAAAATCATTCAGTTCCATAACCGGCCATATTTTTAATTTTCAACTTTTCCTGCAACATCTTCCTCGCTTTAAACAGCTGTGATTTGGAGGTACCTTCAGTAATATTCAATTCGCTGGCAATTTCACTGTGTTTGTAGCCTTCTATGGCATACATCACAAAAACCAGTTTATACCCCTCGGGAAGGCTGTCAATTATCGCCTGGATTTCTTCAGCTTCCAGCTCGCCCGAGATATTTTCATCGACTTCAGCCTCGAATTTATTTTCCTCCAGGAACTCGATTTTCTTATTTTTCCGAAGAAAACTCAGGCATTCCCTTAGCATAATTTTTCGCATCCAGCCTTCAAAACTACCTTCGAACCTGAATTTATCCAGATTGAGGAAAACCTTGTAAAAAGCCTCCAGCATCACCTCTTCTGCCTGTTGCAGGTCTTTTATATATTGCCGGCAAACCCCCAGCATTTTTGGCGAATACTGCTCATAAAGATGCCTTTGGGCGTCCCGGTTGTTTTTGGAAGCTTTTTTAATAAGCTGATTTTCGTTTTTAAAGAGTTGAATTACTTTCATTAAGGCAGCCTTCTATTCTATAGACGCAGGAAAGTTACGAAAGGTTGCCTGAGCTTTAACTTTTTTGAAAAAATCTTTAATTGGGCGGCTTTTTAAAACTCGTATCTTTGCTTCAGAAGTGAAAAATATGGCTGAAGAAAATCTTACCCGCATCAACAAATTCCTTAGTGAAGCCGGTTATTGCTCCCGACGCGAGGCCGATAAACTCCTGGACCAGGGGCGAATCACCTTAAACGGTAAAGTTCCCGAACTCGGCACCAAAGTAGCCCCGGGAGACGAGGTAAGAGTAGATGGAAAACTTATTAGCGAAGCCCGAAAAAAAGAGCCCGATGTTTACCTGGCTTTTAATAAGCCGGTGGGAATTGTGTGTACTACCGATACCCGGGTTGAAAAGGATAATATTATTGATTACATAAATTATCCGCGGCGAATTTTTCCTATTGGCCGTTTGGACAAGCCCAGCGAAGGCCTGATATTTCTTACCAGCGACGGGGATATTGTAAACAAAATTCTGCGCGCCAGAAACAACCACGAAAAAGAATATATCGTACAGGTGAACCGACCCATCACCACCGATTTCATTAAAAGAATGGCCAATGGGGTTCCCATTTTGGATACAGTGACCAGGAAATGCGAAGTTGAAAAACTGGGAAAAAATGAATTCAGAATTATTCTTACCCAGGGCTTAAACCGCCAAATAAGGCGTATGTGCGAATACCTTGGGTACGAGGTAACCGCTTTAAAAAGAATTCGCATTATGAATGTGAATCTGGATATTCCGGTTGGGGAATACAGAGAACTTACCAGCGATGAATTGAGCGAGATTAATCGCATGATCAATGAATCAAGTAAGACCGAGGAAGCCTCCCGCTTAAAAGGAGAAATTCCGGGGATTAAAAGAACGCGAGCTGCGGGGCAGCAAAAGGCCCGCAAGCGTAGACCCCGAAAATCTTAACAGCAGTTTAGCGAACCAGGCGCTATATATTTAGGAATTCTTGTTAATTTTAAGACATTGCTAAAACAACCAAACCATTATGAAAGTACAACCTTTTCACCTGGCTATCCCCGTTTCAAATCTTGAAGAAGCACGCAAATTTTACCGTGAAACCCTGGGTTGCGGAGAAGGCAGAAGCAGTGATCATTGGGTTGATTTTAATTTTTTTGGGCACCAGTTAGTCATTCATTATAAACCACCACAGGAAACCGAAAAAGCTCATTCTAACCCCGTAGACGGGAAAGATGTACCTGTGCCGCATTTTGGTGTAGTACTGGAATGGGAAGTTTTTCACGAATTTGCAAAACTGCTGGAAGCTAAAGGAATTAACTTTATAATTGAGCCTTATATTAGGTTTAAAGGAGAAGTTGGAGAACAGGCCACTATGTTTTTTAAGGATCCCAGCGGAAATGCGCTTGAATTTAAAGCCTTTAAAGATAAGTCCCAGCTTTTTGCCAGCTAGGTGATTTTTTTAATAAACGGAGCCTCTATTTATTCGCTTAGATTGATAAAACAATTACTATATGGATAGATTAAAACCGGGTTTGGTAAGGCAGATTTTTGTATTACTACTCATCCTGTTTTTGTCGGTTTTAATTTTCAAGGAAGTACTGCCATACCTCTCTGGAGTTTTGGGAGCGATTACCCTTTACGTGGTGCTTCGAAAATATATGCAAAGGCTTCTCAATCGCGGATGGAAACCCGCCGTGGCCGCCTCCCTGCTTATGTCGATTTCTTTTGTATTGATTTTGGTCCCGGTGGGAATCATCGTATTTATGCTTTCTTCCAAAATCGGAAAAGCGGTGGCTAATTCTGAAATGGTCATCAGGGCGATCAAGGAGCAACTCAATTCGATTGAATCCTACATTGGGTACAACATAAGCAGCAATATAGATACCGCATCGGTTACCGCCTGGCTAAGCTCAAATTTACAGGACCTGGCCGGCGGCACCTTCAATGCCTTTATCGCCATTGGTATCATGTATTTTATGTTATATTATATGCTGGTGTATCAGGATGAGATGAAAAACCACCTCGTTTCCTATATTCCACTGGGAAAAGATAACATCAATATTATTGGGGAAGAAAGCAATGAACTGGTAAAATCGAATGCGCTGGGAATTCCTTTAGTAGCCCTATTTCAAGGGGTAATTGCATTAATTGGTTACCTAATTTTTGGGGTACCTGAACCCTTATTTTGGTTTGTAATAACCGCAATCGGGTCTATGATCCCTTTTATTGGAACCGCAATTGGAATAATTCCGGTTGCTATCCTCTTATTCGCCCAGGGCTCAGATTGGCAGGCAGTAGCTATTTTAATTTATGGTTTTACCGTGGTTGGGGTTACCGACAATCTGGTAAGACTTTATATACTCGACAGGATGGCCAGCGTACACCCACTCATCACCCTTTTCGGGGTGATCATAGGTGTACAGCTTTTCGGATTTATAGGCTTAATATTTGGGCCTTTGCTCATTTCGCTATTCCTGCTTATCTTGAAAATTTATAAAAAAGAATACGGAAATTCACACGATAGATTATAACTGAAAAACCTAAAATTATGTTCGGAAGTAAAACAAAGATTGATGATAAATATGTTAAGGATAAAGTTGCTGAAGTAGATGAAGGTGATGTTGAAATCGCCGCAAAGAACCAAAAAGAAATTTCCAATAAGATCCTGAATGCGAATGCGCTTCGCAAATACGCCGAATTAGGTAAGGTAATGCTGGGAATGCTGGGCGATTATAAAAAAGGAAGTTACCGCGAGGTGCCGTGGTTCATCATTGCATCAATCACATTTGCTTTATTATATGTACTTAATCCTTTGGATATCATCCCCGATTTCATCCCCGGAATTGGCTATGTAGACGATTTTGCAATTTTTACGATCTCTTTACGATTCATTGAAACCGACCTTCATAAATACCTCGACTGGAAATTAGGCGAGGGCGATTTTGAAGAAAAAGAAGAAGGCGCTGAGGCATAGCCTTATCTTATCAAAATTGAAAAAGGCCATCTCAAATTTAAAGATGGCCTTTTTAATTAGTTCTGCATTCCTCTCTTCTTATGGCGTTCTCTGGCCAGAAGCGTATTTTTAAGTAACATGGCCACGGTCATAGGACCTACCCCGCCGGGAACCGGCGTGATATGAGATACTTTCTTACTTACATTATCGAAATCCACATCACCCTTGATCACATAACCTTTTTCGGCATTTTCGTCGGGGACACGGGTAATTCCCACATCGATAATCACCGCATCGTCTTTTACCATTTCGGCTTTTAGGAAATCTGGGATCCCTACGGCGATGATAATGATATCGGCCTGGGAGGTAATTTGGGTAATATTCTTGGTGAATTCGTGGGTAAGCGTAACGGTAGAGTTTCCGGGGAAACCGCTTCGTCCCATCAAAATACTCATAGGTCTTCCTACAATATAGCTTCGACCAATTACCACGGTATGTTTCCCTTTTGTAGGAATATCATAGCGCTCCAAAAGCTCCAGAATTCCAAAGGGGGTAGCCGGGATAAATGAAGTCATATCCAGCGACATCTTTCCGAAGTTGGTAGGGTGAAAACCATCTACATCTTTATCGGGGTCAACGGCCATCAAAACTTTTTGGGTATCTATTTGCGGAGGTAAAGGAAGCTGAACGATAAATCCGTCGATATCGTCATTTTGATTCAATTCCTCAATTTTATCGAGCAATTCAATTTCACTTACCGTATTAGGCAGGCGGTACAAAGAAGACTCGAAACCAACCCTTTTACAGGATTGTACCTTGGCGTTTACATAAGTAAGGCTGGCCCCGTCGTTTCCAACGATAATCGCCGCCAGGTGAGGCACCTTATGGCCTTTTTCCTTGATCTTTTTTACTTCCTTCGCAATTTCATCCTTGATGTCGTTGCTTGTTTTCTTACCGTCGAGTATAATCATTTTTTAGTAATCAGTTAGCAGTCACAGTTGGCAGTTAATCTACTCCAAATTTTCCTGGATTATTAATCATATAATTTATAAGCTTTCCTACCTCCGAGCTTTTTTCGGCTAAAGTGTCTTTTAATGATAAATCTATATAGCCACAGGCAAATGCAAATTCAAGCCAGGTCTGAGTTTCAGAATTTTCCGCATCAGCGTCGGTTAGCTTACTAATAAAATGTTTTTTATACCTCCTCTTCCTGTAAGCTTCAGCTACATTTACACATACCGACCTGGAGCTTCTTCTAATTTGATCAGTCAGCGAATAGGTTTCTTCACGTGGAAATTGCTTTGAAACCTCATAAATATTCATCGCCAATTCGAAACCAATTTTGTAAACCTGCAGGCTTTTAAAGTTCATAAAATTCCATTAAGATAAGTGCCAACTGAATACTGCAACTGCCTACTATTAGAGGCGAAAAATCGAAAAACAAAAGCGCAGAGGGACCAAATTCCCCCTTTGGGGGCAAGGGGGCTTACTTCATTCCCTTCATCATCTGCATCATTTGGCGGCCGCCACCACCTTGCATCATCTTCATCATTTTCCCCATCTGGTTGAATTGTTTCAGCAATTGGTTTACTTCCTGCACGCTGGTGCCAGAACCTTTGCTAATACGCTTCTTTCTGCTTGAATTTATGATTTTTGGGTTGCTTCTTTCTTCCGGAGTCATAGAATGGATAATGGCTTCGATACCTTTAAAAGCATCATCGTCTATATCTACATCCTTTAGCATTTTCCCGGCTCCCGGAATCATTCCCAACAGGTCTTTCATAGACCCCATTTTCTTTATTTGCTGAAGCTGGTTCAGGAAATCATCAAAACCAAACTGATTTTTGGCAATTTTCTTCTGAAGTTTTCGCGCTTCCTCTTCATCATATTGTTCCTGGGCACGCTCCACAAGAGACACCACATCTCCCATTCCCAGAATCCTATCCGCCATACGCGAAGGATAGAAAATATCGATGGCATCCATCTTCTCCCCGGTTCCGATAAACTTGATGGGTTTGTTCACTACCGATTTAATCGAAATCGCAGCTCCCCCACGGGTATCTCCATCTAATTTGGTAAGAATAACCCCGTCGAAATTCAGCCTGTCGTTAAAGGCTTTAGCCGTATTCACGGCATCCTGACCGGTCATAGAATCTACCACGAACAAAGTTTCATGAGGCTCAATAGCAGAGTGTATATTGGCGATCTCGGTCATCATTTCCTCATCTACAGCCAAACGACCCGCGGTATCGATAATCACCACATTATGACCATTCTCTTTGGCGTGGGCTATCGCATTTTTAGAAATCGCCACAGGATCCATATTCCCTTCTTCAGAATATACCTCAACACCAACCTGCTCCCCTACTACGTGCAACTGATTAATCGCTGCAGGACGGTACACGTCACAGGCCACCAATAATGGTTTTTTAGTCTTTTTATTCTTTAGGAAATTGGCGAGTTTCCCCGAAAAAGTAGTTTTACCACTTCCCTGCAAGCCCGACATAAGGATCACAGAAGGATTGCCCGAAAGATTAATACCTTCTGCTTCACCCCCCATAAGCTCGGTAAGCTCGTCTTTCACGAGTTTCACCATTAACTGGCCGGGCTTTAAGGCAGTTAAAACGTCCTGCCCAAGGGCTTTTTCCTTTACTACATTGGTAAAATCTTTGGCGATTTTATAGTTAACATCGGCATCAACCAGAGCGCGACGAACCTCTTTAAGGGTTTCGGCAACGTTAACCTCGGTAATCTGGCCGTGCCCTTTTAAAACATGTAAGGCACTATCTAACTTATCACTTAAATTATCGAACATAATCTCTGCTGTGGTTTAATTTCCTGCCATCCCGGCAGCGGATTGCAAATTTAATGATTTGAGACTGAAGTGAAAACTTTTATTTTACTGCCGGTCTTCGTACTTCTAACTTGTAAATCACATTCTCTCCGGCACCTGAATTCCCAGCAATCCAAAACCTGTTTTAATCACATTGGCCACGGCCCGGGAAAGTTGTACTCTAAAGTTTTTCTCCTGCTCAGTATCGGCTCCTAAAATGCTTACATTTTGATAGAAACTGTTGAATTCTTTCACCAGCTCATACACATAATTGGCTACCAGCGCCGGGCTGTGATTCTCGGCCGCCAGTTGAATGGTTTCGGGAAATTGCTGAAGCTGTTTCAACAATTCCTTTTCCTTGTCGTGAAGCTTATAATTGGCTGGAATGCTCTCTTCACTATCCTTGGCCTTGCGCAAAATAGACTGAATTCGGGCATAGGTATATTGAATAAATGGCCCTGTATTCCCCTGAAAATCTACCGATTCTTCGGGGTTGAATAAAATACGTTTCTTGGGATCTACCTTTAGGATATAATATTTCAGCGCTCCCAGGCCAATGATTCTGTAAAGCTCTTCCTTTTCTGTTTCAGTATAACCGTCCAGTTTCCCCAATTCTTCTGAAATTTTTCGGGCGGTTTCGGTCATTTCTATCATAAGGTCATCGGCATCGACCACGGTACCCTCACGACTTTTCATTTTTCCGGTAGGCAGGTCTACCATCCCGTAGCTTAAATGGTACAGATAGTCGGCCCAATCGTAACCCAGTTTTTTAAGAATCAGGAAAAGTACTTTAAAGTGGTAATCCTGCTCATTGCCCACAGTATACACCATCCCGCTTATATCGAAATCTTTTACTCTTTGAATGGCAGTCCCAATATCCTGGGTCATATACACCGCAGTACCATCGCTACGCAGCACTATTTTCTCATCCAGACCTTCATCGCTAAGATCTATCCAAACACTGCCATCTTCTTTTTTATAAAAAACGCCTTTTTCAAGACCCTGCTGCACCACATCTTTTCCTAAAAGATAAGTGTCACTTTCATAATAGTTTTTGTCGAAATCTACTCCCAGTGCGGCATAGGTTTTTTTAAAACCGTCGTAAACCCATTGGTTCATTTTCTCCCAAAGCGCCACTACTTCCGGATCGCCGGCTTCCCATTTTCGAAGCATTTCTTTAGCGTCTTGCAGAATGGGAGCTTCAGCTTTTGCCTGCTCTTCGGTTTTTCCCCGGGCGATTAAATCTGAAATCTCTTTCTTATATTCCTGGTCAAATTTCACATAGTAATTCCCTACCAGTTTATCTCCTTTAAGGCCGGTAGATTCGGGAGTTTCTCCATTTCCGAAGCGTTCCCAGGCCAGCATAGATTTACAGATATGAATCCCGCGGTCGTTTATAATCTGGGTTTTATATACTTTGTTTCCAGCAGCCTCCAGGATTTCAGAAACCGAATATCCCAACAGGTTGTTTCGAATATGTCCCAAATGCAAAGGTTTGTTGGTGTTTGGCGAAGAATATTCTACCATTATGCCCCGGGCATCCTCAGACGGGGATACAATCCCGAAGTTATCCCTGGCTTTCATTTCAACAAAGAAATCGAGGTAATAGGAATCGGCAAGCACGATATTCAAAAAGCCCTGAACCACGTTAAAGCGATCTACTTCAGCTACATTTTCAACCAGGTAATCTCCTATTTCCTGTCCCAGTTTGGCAGGGTTGGTTTTTAACAACTTCAGCATAGGAAAGACCACCAGGGTAATATCTCCTTCAAAATCTTTACGGGTGGGTTGAAATTCGGTATTTTCTATTTCGATCCCGTGAAGAGATTTGACCGCTTCTTTTACTTTTTCTGAAAGTTTTGCCTGAATGCTCATTTTCTTTCTTCTATATTTTGGATTGGGCTTATTTTTCGAGCCGCAAAGATAAGAGAAAATGCACGTTTAGGAAGTGCTTTTAGGGTCAAATGCTTATCTTTAAGCAAAAAGCTATGCTGCTGAATATCTCCTATAACCGTCAAAAAATTCAGGAAAAAATATATGCTGAAGTGGGGCCTCCCTTCACCCTGTTTGAACGCATGAAATTAAAAGGCACCGGTTCGCCCAAACTTCATATAACTACAGCAAGCATCGATATTCACAATCTCCTGGTGCTCGATAACAACGCGAAAACCTGTAATGTAGAAATGAGGCCCAAAGGAATTATTGTAATGTTTCGGTCTCTTTTAGAAACCTATGCCCTTGTAATCCCATTTTACAAACTGCACCTTTATAAAGGCAAAGCCGAAGAATACTCACTTTACCGGGATCATTACCATATAAAAGTGAAGGCCGACACCCCGGCCATTCATAAATATTTTAAAAAGATACTGGACTATAAGGCAGACAATGCCCCTACCCAGGTGGAGGATCTTTAATTTAATTTAGGCAATTATTTAAGTAGTGTTTATTAACCCACAAATAAATATACTTTAATACACATTCCTGGGCTTTGCCGAATCTTTGCGGCAAAAACTATGGACATTTTCATTTATGTGTTTGCCGCACTTTTCTCGGTAATCAATCCATTGGGTACGGTTCCAATCTTTGTAGGTCTCACCACCGATTATGATTCTGCGGAAAGATCAAAAACTTCACTACTTACCGCCATAAATATTTTCGTAATTCTTACAATTTCTTTTTTCACCGGAAGATTCATCCTACAGTTCTTTGGGATAAGTATCGACTCACTTCGAATCGCCGGCGGATTGATTATCGTAAGCTCTGGTTTTGCCCTACTAACAGGGAGATTTACTAAGCATAAGGGAATGGACAAACCCCGGGTTAAAGATGATGCTTTTCAAAGGGAAGGGGTTTCCTTAACCCCACTGGCAATACCTATGCTGGCCGGCCCGGGTTCTATCTCCCTTTTAATTGGTTTGTTTGAGGAATATTCAGCATTAGAACAGCGATTTTATACTGTAGGCGCAATACTTGCGGTTTGTATTTCGACCTTTGTAGTATTGCATAGCGCTCATTATATAGTAAGAATTCTGGGAGCTTCAGGCATCAATGCAATTTCCCGTATAATTGGCTTTATAGTTATAGCTATTGGCATTGAATATATTAGTTCATCTATTGTAAATGTATTGCAGCTGATAATAAGTTAATTATCGCTTTTTAAAGGCCAGACCTCCAATTAAAGCGAGTACGCCAAAGGCAATCATCGCTATTGGTTGGGTTTTATCACCCTGGGCTTCTACCTGCAAAGGCCCGGCATCGATTGAAACTTCAGGAGTTACCAGGGTATATAATCCATATACAATTAAACCTACCCCAACTACTAACAAAACGATTTTAAGGACGTTATTCATTTTATAAAGTTTTTGTAAACCAAAGTGAAAGTAAGAATTAATCGGTAATTTAATACTGAAAAAACTTACAAATGCGAATACTGCTTACCGGAGCTAACGGTTATATAGGAATGAGACTTTTACCTCAGCTACTCGAATCGGGTCACGAGGTGGTTTGTGCTGTACGCAATAAAAATCGGTTTACTTCCAATAAAGAATTAAGGGAAAAGGTAGAGTTAGTAGAATTGGATTTTTTGAAAGATGATTCTGCCCCCGATATCATCAAAAACATAGACGCCGCCTATTATCTCATTCATTCCATGAGCGCTTCCACCAAAGATTTTGATGAACAGGAAGCCAGAGCAGCAAGGAATTTCAACAAAATAATGGCTGAAACTTCGGTGGAGCAGGTGATTTACCTAAGCGGAATTATTAATGAAGAGAAACTCTCAAAACATTTAAAGTCTCGGAAACAGGTGGAAGAAATCCTTTATAAGGGAAACTTTAAACTCACCGTTTTGCGGGCGGCAATTATCGTAGGCTCAGGAAGTTCTTCATTCGAGATTATAAGGGACCTCTGTGAAAAATTACCGGTGATGATCACCCCCAGCTGGGTGAGAACCAGGTGTCAACCCATTGCCATTCGGGATATCATTCAATTCCTAACCGGGGTTTTGGGCAACGAAAAGTGCTATAACGATTCATTTGATGTAGGTGGCCCCGATGTGCTCACCTACCAGGAAATGATGGAGGTATATGCGAAAATAAGAGGATTAAAACTCTGGATTATTGGGGTACCAGTAATGTCGCCCAAACTCTCGGCCTACTGGCTGTACTTTGTTACCTCTACTTCCTATAAACTCGCACAAAACCTGGTAGACAGTATGAAAATTGAGGTGGTAACCAACGACACCCGGCTTCAGGAAATTTTGAATATTAAACCGCTCACCTATGAGGAAGCCATAAAGCTGGCTTTCTTTAAAATTGAGCAAAATCAGGTGATTTCCAGCTGGAAAGATTCTTTAAGCAGTGGGAGATTCAGAAAAGATTTAAACAAATACATACAGGTGCCCACCTATGGCTGCCTGAAAGACGAACAATCTGTAAAAGTGGAAAATACCGAAATGGTGCTGGATCGAATATGGGCAATCGGCGGATTAAACGGCTGGTATTATGGAAACTGGCTTTGGAAGGTTCGTGGGTATATCGACAAATTATTTGGCGGAGTAGGTCTTCGTCGTGGCCGCACCCACCCCTCCCAAATCGCTGCAGGAGATAGTCTCGATTTCTGGAGGGTCTTACTGGCCGATAGAGAAGAGAAAAGATTATTATTATTTGCTGAAATGAAAGTTCCTGGAGAAGCCTGGCTGGAGTTTAAAATTGATGAAGAGAATGTGCTGCACCAAATCGCAACGTTTCGGCCTAAAGGAATTTGGGGCCGGCTTTACTGGTATGCGATGTATCCCTTTCATTATTTTATCTTTGAAGGAATGATCAATAAAATCGCTAAACCCGAAACTGAATAAAACGTTTGATTTTTGAAAATTAGCATTCTGCTTCAGAAGAATAAAGTTCTGGCAATTTCAACCGCTGTTTTGCTGATTTTCGCCTGTGTCATTTTTTTCTTTACAAAAGAATTTTACTCGGCCATAGAAACCGGATCCCTGTGGGTTCGGGAGGTTTTTGGCAGCTTTTATCTCTGGCTGGGATTGTTTTGCGTATTCTTTTTGTTAGCCATAGCCTTCTCAAAATATGGAAAAATTAGACTGGGCAACTCCCCTCCTGAATTTGGTCTCCTTGCTTGGAGCGCTATGCTATATAGTGCCGGTATGGGCGCAGGCATTTTACTAAGGGCTGTACAGGAACCGGTATTTATGTTCTTAAATCCTCCATTAAATACCGGGAGTAAAGCTGAAATCATTGCCCTGGAATACACTTTCTATCAATGGGGGTTTACAGCCTGGGCATTCTATGGAACCTTCGCACTGATTATTGGCTATTCGCTATTTGTGCGGAAAAATAGAATCAATCTAGGACAGAGTTTGCCCGTATTACAAAAGTCCAGATTGCTGCCCGCCGGAATAGATATTCTCACCATTCTTACCACTGTTTTTGGTTTGGTAGCAGCCATTGGGCTGGGCACCACGCAAATGGAAGGTGGCATTAGTCATTTGAGCGCTAAACCTGCGGGAGACATCAGAATAAGCCTTACATTGGTTTTCATAATTTCTCTAATCGCTTTTTTCTCTGCCTTTGCAGGATTGAATAAGGGAATAAAACGAATTTCTACCTGGAATATATTTTTAACGCTCGCCCTGCTGATCTTTGTTTTTGTACAGGCTGATATCGCCGCGATTTTATCGAACTTTTTTGTGTCGCTTTATCACTATATCATCCACTTTATTCCGCTTAGCCTGGCCTGGGGAGATTATAATCCCGGGAAAGATTTTTTAACCGATTGGACCTATTACTACTGGGCATTCTGGCTGGCCTGGGCACCTTTCACCGGAATTTTCATCGCCCGAATTTCCCGCGGAAGAAGCATACGGCAAATGATTTTAGGGGTTCTACTCATTCCCTCGCTGGGTAGTTTCTTCTGGTTTAGTGTATTTGGGTCGGTTTCTTTTGATCTCATAAATCAAATGCCCGGGTACCAGGGTGAATTTGATAATGTATTCACCTCTATTTTTGAGTTCTTCAGAAACTTTCCCGCATCGGGGCTTATTAATGTTTTGGTGGTAATACTACTGGCGGGTTTTTTAATTACTTCGGTAGATTCGGCAATTTTTGTATTGAGTATGTTTAGCGACCGTGGCAGAGAAAATCCTTCAAGAACCTATAAATTTATCTGGGCCCTTATTTTATTGATCTTTTCTGCAGCTATTATCATCCTGGGAAATGCAAAACCCGAATCCGATGTACTCACAGCAATGCAAAAATTTTTGATTATAAGTTCATTGCCCTTTGCGCTGTTTACCGGGGCGATGCTGCTTCTCTTCTTCCGGGAATTGCGCAGAATGAATTAGTTTTCAGGTTGCAGTCACAGTAGGCAGTAAAATTAAAAGTTTGCAAATACAATCCTGGTTTAGGGTTTCGGGTTTCAAAAACAGTTCAATTTTTAACAGAGATACTCATTAGAAATACCTACCGCCAACTGCTTACTGCAACTGAATATTGCTCACTGCATCTATGCTTTAGGCAAAAAGACTTCGGCCATCATACAACGGGCACTGCCGCCACCACAGGTTTCAATCACTTTTAAGTCGCTGCTCAAAATCTCGCAGTGCTTTTCTATTCTGGAAATCTGGTCTTTGGTTAAACTTTTATGAGCCTGCTCACTCATTACCAGATATTTCTTATCGAAAGCCCCCTGCACCTGAAGCATATTTCCGGCGAAATTATGCATTTGAGCTTCAGAAATTTCTATGATTTCCTTGCCATCCTGCTTTAAGTGCTTCAACACATTTTTACGCTCCTTTTTATCATCGATGCTGTCCAGGCAAATCACGGCAAAATTTTCAGCAAGGCACATCATCACATTGGTATGATAAATGGCTTTTCTGCGACCATCTACATCCTGATTGGCGGTAAAAATCACCGGGGTAAATTCGAAATCCTCGCAAAATTCGATTAATAAATCTTCATCGGCCCGGGGAGAAATCGCGCAGTAAGCTTTCCGGTTCACACGATCCAGCAGCAGGCTCCCTGTACCCTCCAAAAAAATATCATCTTCTTCGGCCGAGGTATAATCTATGATATTTGTAATTTTAAAACCTTCTTCTTCAAGTTTTGCAAAATATTCCAGGCGTCTTTCCTTTCTGCGGTTTTCGGCAAACATCGGATATAGCGCTATGTCGCCAGATTCATGAAAAGATACCCAGTTATTGGGAAAAATCGAATCGGGGGTATCGTCTTCCTTTACATCGTCTACCACAATTACATTCACCCCTACCGATCTCAACTTTTTGGCAAAAGCATCAAATTCTTCCTGAGCTTTTTCGTTTACGTTGGCATCGTTAATGGCTTCCTGAAAATAATTATTAACGGCAGTTTGCTCATTCATTCGAAAAGCTACCGGTCTAACCATTAAAATTGTATCTGTAATTTGTCGCATTTTATTCTCTAATTAACGGAAGGGTTGAACAACGCAACAGGCCTTCCTGTTTTGAAATTTCGGCATAAGGCACCTCTTCTACGGTGATGCCCTGTTCTCTGAGCCAGGTGTTTAGTCGGGTAAAATTCTTTTCAGAAATCACTACATCTTCAGAAATAGAGAAAATGTTAGAATTCATATTATACATCTCATCACGCGTAATCTCGAAAACATTCTCTTTTCCGAAGAAATTCACCAACCACTCATATTCATTTTCATCTAAAAAACCGCCTTTGTAGATAATCGCTTTATTCTTTCCCACCGGTTGAAAACAACAATCCAAATGCAGGGCATTATCGCGGGGCTCAGAATTCGATTTTCGCAAATTGAAAGAGACTAGCTTTTTATTTGGAAATAACTCCTGCAAAGCTCCTACAGCTTCTACATTAGTTCGGGCAGTAATAAAATCTTTATAATCGGCTCCTTTGTAAGTGCCCACAAAAATATAATCGCCGTGTGGCATCACATCCCCACCTTCTATATGAGCTTCTTCGGGTAATTTTATCACTTTCGAGGGATCGATTTCGGCAATTACGTGATTTATCGCTTCGATTTCCTGCTCGCGGTCGGGAAGTATATTCGACTTTATAAATTTATCATCGATCACAAAGGCAATATCCCGGGAGAAAATTTGATTATAATCCTTAATCACCTTAGGCCGAAAAACCTTTACATTGTGTTTTTCTAAAACCTTAGCCACAGCTTCCATCTCTTTTACCATATCGGCTTCAAGCGGATAAGTCCCCGCTTTGATATGTTCTTTAGATTTTGGGTCATAAGCTTCAGAAAATTCGGGTGTGGGGCCGCAGCTTTCGGCGGTTCCCAAAACCACAGCCTTCAAACGGCCGGTTTCATTTGTGATATGCAACTTCATATGCAAAATTTTGTCAAATATAGAAAAAGCCTCATCGTGAAATGAAGCTTTTCCTAATTGTATTAAAATTTCTGGATTTTACTAACGATTATCTACAGAAACAAATTCTCTGTGATTTGAACCGGTATAGATTTGACGTGGACGCCCAATTGGTTCTTTCTTAAGTCGCATTTCTCTCCATTGTGCGATCCAACCGGGAAGTCTCCCCAGTGCAAACATCACGGTAAACATCTCTACCGGAATGCCCAGGGCACGGTAAATAATACCCGAATAGAAATCTACGTTTGGATATAACTTTCTATCTACAAAATAAGAATCTTCAAGTGCTTCTTTTTCAAGACCTTTGGCAATTTCCAATACAGGATCTTCTACTCCAAGTTGAGCCAGTACATCATCGGCTGCTTTTTTGATGATTTTAGCACGGGGATCGAAATTCTTGTAAACTCTGTGACCAAAGCCCATTAGACGGAAAGGATCGTCTTTATCTTTGGCTTTTGCCATAAATTTCTTGGTATCCCCACCATCTTCCTTGATTTTCTCAAGCATTTCTATAACCGCCTGGTTGGCACCACCGTGTAGTGGCCCCCAAAGCGCAGAAATACCTGCTGAAATGGAAGCAAAAAGACCGGCGTGTGACGAACCAACCATTCTCACGGTAGAAGTAGAACAGTTTTGTTCGTGATCGGCGTGAAGAATTAGCAATTTGTCAAGCGCATCGATTACGGCCTGATTTACTTCATATTTCTTACCTGGTTTTTCAAACATCATTTTATGCAGATTCTCTACATAGCCCAAAGAATCATCTCCATAATTTAGCGGAAGACTTTTCTTCTTTCTCAGGGTCCAGGCGGCTAACACCGGGAATTTCCCAAGTATTTTAACGATGGCCTTGTACATAGCATCTTCAGAAGAAACATCTACTGAAGACGGATTAAATGCAATTAATGCAGAAGTAAGAGACGATAGCACGCCCATTGGGTGAGCCGATTTTGGGAAGCCGTCAAGGATCTTTTTCATTTCCTCATCAACTTCAGACTCTTCTTTGATATCTGAATAAAATTTATCCAGTTGTGTTTTGGTAGGAAGTTCTCCAAAAATCAACAAGTAGGCTACTTCGAGAAAATCGGCTTTTTCGGCCAGTTCTTCAATTGAATATCCCCGGTATCTTAAAATCCCTTTTTCACCATCGAGAAAGGTGATCGCACTTTCACAGCTTCCGGTATTTTTAAACCCGGGATCAAGAGTGATCACTCCCGATTCGCCACGTAAAGATTTAATATCTATTCCAAGTTCATTTTCGGTTCCTTCAACGACAGGAAACTCATATTTTTTCCCGTTTATTTCTAGTGTAGCTACTTTTGACATATCTTCTTTTATATACTAAATTCAACTAATTTTCAAGTGTTGCTAAATTACAAAATATAGGGCAAATTCTATATTATGCAGGCATAATATTTTGCTGAAATCCTACAATATCAGGCATTTTTTGCTAAAGTTTCATTAAAAAAAATCCCCTTTGAAAATTCTTCAAAGGGGATTGAAATTTCGCTTAAAACGAAATTAAATTTTAAAGGCATTTTGCTGCGGATAGTAAGCCACATCTCCAAGTTCTTCTTCAATGCGAAGTAACTGGTTATATTTTGCCATACGGTCACTTCTTGACGCAGAACCGGTTTTGATTTGACCGGTATTAAGCGCCACAGCAAGATCGGCGATGGTATTATCTTCGGTTTCTCCAGATCTGTGAGACATCACTGAAGTAAAGCCTGCATTATGGGCCATATTTACAGCAGCGATGGTTTCGGTTAGCGTTCCAATCTGGTTTACTTTAATAAGGATAGAGTTTGCAATTCCTTCTTTAATCCCTCTGCTTAATCTTTCTACATTGGTTACGAATAAATCGTCACCTACCAATTGCACTTTATCTCCTACCAGGTCGGTTAGCGCTTTCCATCCTTCCCAATCGTTTTCATCCATTCCATCTTCTATAGAGATAATTGGATACTTAGAAGCTAATTCGGCTAAATACTCAGCCTGTTCCTGGCTGGTTCTTACCTTGCCTGAGTCACCTTCAAATTTGGTGTAGTCATATTTCCCGTTTTCATAAAATTCAGCAGCAGCACAATCAAGAGCGATCATAACCTCGTCGCCTCCTTTGTAACCTGCGTTTTTGATAGCTTTTAAAATGGTATCCAGGGCATCTTCAGTCCCATCCAAAGTAGGTGCAAAACCACCTTCATCGCCCACTGCAGTGCTTAGCCCACGGTCGTGAAGTACTTTTTTAAGATGGTGGAAAATTTCAGTTCCCATTTTTAATGCTTCTGAAAAGCTTTCGGCTTTCACAGGCATTACCATAAACTCCTGAAATGCGATAGGCGCATCGGAGTGTGAGCCTCCATTAATAATATTCATCATAGGCACCGGAAGCGTATTGGCGCTAACCCCACCGATATAACGATATAATGGCAATCCAAGTTCATTAGCTGCGGCCTTTGCTACGGCAAGCGAAACTCCTAAAATAGCATTAGCTCCTAACTTGCTTTTATTGGGCGTACCATCAAGGTCGCGCATAGCCTGGTCTATGTGGTTTTGTTCGAATACAGAAAATCCAAGAAGTTTTTCAGCAATTACATTATTTACATTGTCTACGGCTTTAGACACTCCTTTGCCCATAAAATCATCCCCCCCATCACGAAGCTCCACAGCTTCGTGCTCTCCGGTTGAAGCACCCGAAGGAACGGCGGCTCTTCCCAGAACTCCATTTTCGGTTACAACATCTACTTCTACGGTAGGATTCCCTCGGGAATCAAAAATTTGACGGGCGTGTATATCTAAAATCGCGCTCATAATTATTTCTTTTTTAGTTAATTGTTGAAGTATGCAAGATACAAATAGCCCCTCAAAAAATCGAGCAAAGTCCGTAGTTTTAAAGCTATTATAACATTGAATTATTAACTCAAACGTTTTCTGAAAATCTGAAATTGTTTTTATTATTAAAATTCGCAGCTTAATTTTACTTAAACGATAAAAACTCAGTTATAGAGCAAATGAAAAAAGCTCAAAACCGGGGGTTTTGAGCTTTTAAATAATCTTCAACTTTAGAATTAGGCTTTCACCCTTTGAATTCTCTCTATAAATTCGTCGAATAAATAGCTGGCATCGTGAGGGCCCGGGCTGGCTTCAGGGTGATATTGCACCGAAAAACAATTTTTGCTTTTCATTGCGATACCTCCAACCGTATCGTCGTTTATACACAAATGAGTTATTTCTACATCGGGATGTGCTTCGGTTTCAGCTTTATCTACCGAGAATCCGTGGTTTTGAGATGTAATTTCTCCTTTTTTGGTTTTAAGATTTAAAACCGGGTGGTTAATCCCGCGGTGACCGTGATGCATCTTATAGGTTTTGATCCCGTTAGCTATGGCAATTACCTGGTGGCCAAGACAAATTCCAAATAAAGGATGATCTTTTTCAAGAATTTGTTTGGTTAATGAAATCGCGCTTTCAAGAGGCTGCGGATCACCAGGACCATTTGAAAGGAAATACCCATCTGGATTCCATTCACTCATTTCCTGGTAGGTCGCATTATAAGGATACACTTTTACATACACATCTCTTTCAGCCAGATTGCGAAGTATATTTTTCTTAATCCCAATATCGAGGGCGGCAACTTTGTACTTTGCATCTTTATTTCCGAAGAAATAAGGTTCTTTGGTCGAAACTTTAGAGGCAAGCTCCAGCCCATTCATATCGGGCACCAGCTTCAATTCTTCCTTCAAACCGTCGATATTATCAACATCGGTAGAGATGATCCCGTTCATCGCTCCGTTTTCTCTAATGTAGGTAACCAGAGCCCGGGTATCTACGTCCTGAATTCCAAAAATACCGCTTTCGTCCAGGAAAGTCTCCAGGGTAGAATCGGCTGCTGGGCGGGTTTGAACGTAGCTAAAATTCTTGCAGATAAGCCCCGAAATTTTAGCTTTATCTGATTCGTTCTCGTCTTTTAGAGTGCCATAATTCCCGATATGAGCATTGGTGGTTACCATAATTTGCCCGTAATAGGAAGGATCGGTGAAAATTTCCTGATATCCGGTCATTCCGGTGTTGAAACAAATTTCACCGGTGGCACTACCTTCTTTATTCCCAATAGATTTACCGTAAAATATAGTCCCGTCGGCTAAAAGGAGAATGGCTTTTCTTCGGTTTTGATATTTCATAGTTTTAAAATAGTATGTGTTGTTGTATTGAGATTTCCGTCTTCACGGAAATAGCGAATTTCACTTGAATATATAAAAAAAGGATAAACCCGAAAGTTTATCCTTTTTTGAATTGTTAAAAGAATGAATCATTTTATTCTTCTTTTTTATCCTCTTTTGGTGAAGATTTCTCTTCGGTTTTAGCTTCAGCTTTTGGAGCCGTAGTTTCAGAGGCTTTTTTCTTCCCAGCTCTACGAGTAGATTTTTTCTTCTCGGGTTTGCTTAGGTTATAAGTTTCGTTGTAATCTACCAGTTCGATAAGGGCCATATCGGCGTTATCTCCAAGACGATTACCTAATTTGATAACCCTGGTATAACCTCCGGGACGCTCTCCTACTTTAGGAGCCACATCACGGAATAATTCCGCAACAGCTTCTTTTTGGCGAAGTTTACTAAACACAATTCTACGATTGTGAGTAGTATCTTCTTTAGACTTGGTTATTAATGGCTCTACAAAAACTTTTAAAGCTTTTGCTTTGGCTACGGTGGTATTAATACGTTTGTGTTCGATTAGAGAACAAGCCATATTAGCCAGCATAGACTTTCTGTGAGCGGTTTTTCTACCTAAATGGTTTACTTTTTTTCCGTGTCTCATTTTTCTGTTCTTTTTTCATTTTCCCAAAGCGGGACTTCTGCCGGCTTTTATGGAAAACTACTGTATATTATTAGTCCTTATCTAATTTATATTTGGAAAGGTCCATCCCAAAATTAAGGCCTTTGTTGCTTACCAGTTCTTCAAGTTCGGTAAGAGATTTCTTTCCGAAGTTTCTAAACTTCATAAGATCGTTCTTATTGTAAGAAACAAGATCTCCAAGGGTATCTACCTCGGCTGCTTTCAAACAGTTTAGCGCACGAACCGAAAGGTCCATATCTACCAGTTTGGTTTTAAGCAACTGTCTCATATGAAGAGATTCCTCGTCATAGGTTTCAGTTTGAGCGATCTCATCGGCCTCCAGGGTTATGCGCTCATCAGAGAACAACATAAAGTGGTGGATTAGAGTTTTCGCTGCCTCGGTAAGAGCATCTTTAGGGTGAATAGAACCATCGCTTACGATTTCAAAAACCAGTTTTTCGTAATCGGTTTTTTGCTCTACACGATAGTTTTCGATGCTGTATTTTACATTCTTGATTGGAGTGTAAATAGCATCGGTAAAAATTGTACCTATAGCTGCATTGGACTTTTTATTTTCCTCGGCCGGAACATAACCTCTACCTTTTTCAACGGTAAGCTCCATAGTGAAGTTTACCTTTTTATCCATATGGCATATCACAAGATCGGGATTCAACACCTGAAATCCTGAGATAAACTTCTGGAAATGCCCTGCAGTAAGTTGGTCTTCACCAGAAACAGAAACAGTAACAGATTCGTTATCTATATCGTCTATTTGTCTCTTGAATCTTACCTGCTTAAGGTTAAGGATGATTTCTGTTACATCTTCTACCACTCCTGGAATTGAAGAGAACTCATGCTCCACCCCTTCAATACGAATAGAGGTGATCGCGAATCCTTCAAGAGAAGATAACAGTACTCTTCTTAAAGCGTTACCAACGGTTAATCCGTAGCCAGGTTCCAAAGGACGAAATTCAAATTTCCCTTCGAAATCGGTAGAATCAATCATTATAACTTTATCGGGCTTCTGAAAATTTAGTATTGCCATATTACGACTTCTGTGAATTATTACTTCGAATATAATTCGACGATGAATTGTTCATTTATATTTTCGGGGATCTGAATTCTTCCCGGTACAGAAACAAAAGTTCCTTCTTTCTTTTCGTTATTCCAGGTAATCCACTCATATACACTGCTTGAAGATGAAAGTGAATCCTGAATAGTTTGAAGTGATTTCGACTTCTCACGTACTCCAACAACATCTCCTGCCTTCAATTGGTAAGAAGGAATATTCACAAGCTCTCCGTTTACGGTGATGTGCCTGTGAGATACTAATTGTCTTGCAGCTCTTCTTGAAGGGGCAACACCCATACGGTAAACCACGTTATCTAAACGAGATTCACATAGCTGAAGCAATACCTCACCAGTAATTCCCTGGGCACGGGTTGCTTTCTTAAACATATTACTGAATTGACGCTCAAGAATACCATAAGTATACTTAGCCTTTTGCTTTTCCATAAGCTGGATAGCATATTCAGATTTTTTGCCACGACGACGGTTGTTCCCGTGCTGGCCTGGAGGATAATTTCTTTTCTCGAAAGATTTATCATCTCCAAAAATAGCTTCTCCGAATTTTCGGGCTATTTTGGTCTTTGGACCTCTATATCTTGCCATACAATTTAATTTAAAAGGAAAGGGATTATGAATTAAGGCATACGTCCTTCGATAATCTTAACTCCTCTCCCAAATGATAACTTAATAATTATACTCTACGTCTTTTTGGAGGACGACATCCATTGTGCGGAAGCGGGGTAACATCGATGATTTCGGTTACTTCAATCCCACTATTGTGAATGGTTCTAATAGCAGATTCTCTACCATTACCTGGGCCTTTCACATACACCTTCACTTTACGAAGACCGGCTTCGTGAGCTACTTTTGACGCATCTTCGGCTGCAAGCTGGGCAGCATAAGGAGTGTTCTTTTTTGAACCTCTAAAGCCCATCTTCCCGGCCGATGACCATGAAACAACATCACCGTTCTTATTGGTTAAAGAAATAATGATGTTATTAAAAGAAGCAGTAACATGTGCCTGTCCTACCGACTCAACCGCTACCTTGCGTTTCTTTTGGGTTGTCTTCTTTGCCATACTACTTATTATTTAGTTGCCTTTTTCTTGTTAGCAACTGTTTTTCTTCTACCTTTTCTGGTTCTCGAGTTATTCTTGGTACGTTGACCTCTTAGCGGTAAACCGGTACGGTGACGAATACCACGGTAGCATCCAATATCCATTAGACGCTTAATACTCATTTGAACCTCAGTACGTAATTCTCCTTCGATTGTAAAGTTACCAACGGCTTCACGAATACGACCAATTTCATCGTCGTTCCAGTCTGAAACTTTCTTGCTTTCGTCTACTTTGGCTTCAGCCAGGATCTTTTGAGCCCTGCTTTTTCCAATTCCGAAGATATAGGTCAATGCTATAACTCCTCGCTTTTGTTTTGGTATATCAACCCCTGCAATTCTTGCCATAATTAGCCTTGTCTTTGTTTAAATCTAGGATTCTTTTTGTTAATTACGTAAAGCCTGCCTTTTCTGCGCACAATTTTGCACTCGGCACTTCTCTTCTTTATTGATGCTCTTACTTTCATCTCTTTAGGTTTTTGAAATTTCCCGTACTGCTCCTTTAGGAGAGCGGAAGATTTGCTATCCATAAATTTTCAGGTTGCAAAAGTACTGAAAATTTTATAAATAGCTCAAATTACTTTTAGTATCTGTAGGTTATACGAGCTTTACTTAAATCGTAAGGGCTCATTTCCAGTTTTACTTTATCTCCGGGCAATAATTTAATATAATGCATTCGCATTTTTCCCGAGATGTGTGCAGTCACTACGTGACCGTTTTCGAGTTCTACACGAAACATTGCGTTAGACAATGCTTCAATAATAGTTCCGTCTTGTTCTATTGCCGGTTGTTTTGCCATAATTAAGCTACTGCTTTTCTGTTTTTACCTGTTTTCATCAATCCGTCATAGTGGCGGTTTAGCAAGTATGAGTTTACCTGCTGCATGGTGTCTATTGCAACTCCAACCATAATTAAAAGCGAGGTACCTCCAAAAAACAATGCCCAACCAGCCTGCACACCTAATAACTGATACACTACAGCCGGGAACACGGCGATAAGTGCCAGGAATATAGATCCCGGAAGGGTAATTTGAGACATGATCCTGTCAAGGAAATCTGCCGTTTCAGACCCTGGACGAATCCCTGGAATGAAACCACCACTTCTTTTAAGATCGTCAGCCATTTTATTAGTGGGCACAGTAATCGCTGTGTAGAAATATGTAAACACAATGATCAATAATGCAAACACCACATTATACCAGAAACCAAACATATCACTAAAGGCCGCGGTGACACCCTGAGCGGTTTCCGAATCTGAAAGACCGGCCACAGCTGCAGGAATAAACATAATAGCCTGAGCAAATATAATTGGCATTACCCCCGAAGCATTAAGCTTTAAAGGGATATACTGGCGCGAACCAAATACATTCTTTTCGTATCCACCAGAAGCTGTTCTTCGGGCGTACTGTACTGGGATTTGTCTTACCGCCATTACCAGCATAACCGATGCCATAATGATAGCAAACCAAATCACCAATTCGATAAGGATCATAATTAGTCCTCCATTAGATTCAAATACTCTGGAAGCGAATTCCTGAATAAATGCCTGTGGAAGGGTTGCAATAATCCCCACCATAATCAATAATGAAATACCATTACCAATACCCTTATCTGTAATTTTCTCTCCAAGCCACATCGCGAAAATACAACCTGTAGTTAGTATGATTACCGCAGAGGCCACGAAGGTCACAGTATCTCCCAACAGAAATGCGCTTTGAGGCAGAGTAGCGAATAAATTATAAATATACCCGGGCCCCTGCACCAAAGTAATGGCGATGGTTAACCATCGGGTAATTTGATTAATCTTTCTTCTACCGCTCTCACCTTCTTTTTGTAGCTTTTGTAAATAAGGAATTGCGATTCCCATTAACTGCACTACAATAGAAGCTGATATATATGGCATAATTCCCAGAGCAAATACCGATGCATTAGAAAATGCACCCCCGGTAAACGCGTTAAGGAGGCCCAAAAGGCCTCCCTCGGTTTGATTTGCCAGGTTAGCAAGCTGTGAAGCATCTATCCCGGGAAGCACTACCTGCGCTCCAAAACGATATACCAATAACAAACCGAGGGTTACAAGAATACGATTCTTTAACTCCTCGATTTTCCAAATATTTTTGATAGTATTGATGAATTTCATTTGGCTTATCTATTATAAAGTAACAACTTCACCTCCGGCAGCTTCGATAGCTTCTTTCGCTGAGGCAGTAAATTTATGAACAGATATTTTCAACTTAGCCTTTAATTCTCCTCTACCTAATATCTTTATAAGATCGTTTTTACCTGCAACCCCGTTTTCAACCAGGCTATTTACATCTACAGTATCTTTAATTTTACCTTCATCAACTAAACGTTGAAGGGTATCCAGGTTTACACCCTGGTACTGTTTACGATTCCTGTTGTTGAATCCGAATTTAGGCACACGGCGTTGAAGTGGCATTTGCCCACCTTCAAAACCAATCTTTTTAGAATAACCAGAACGTGATTTGGCCCCTTTGTGTCCTCGTGTGGCAGTACCACCTTTCCCAGATCCCTCTCCACGACCAATTCGCTTACTGTTATTTCTAACTGAACCCTCTGCAGGTTTTAAGTTACTTAAATCCATGTGATATTATTATTTTGTTTCCTCTACAGAAACTAAATGTTTAACTTTATTTACCATACCAAGGATGTTTGGCGTATCGGCGTGCTCAACAGTCTGGCCTATTCTCTTAAGCCCAAGTGATTCAAGAACCAACTTTTGATTCTTTGAACGGTTGATCGCACTTTTTACTTTGGTTACTTTTATCTTTCCCATCTCTGTCCTTGATTTATCCTTTGAAAACCTTATCTAACGAAATACCACGTTGCTTGGCTACGGTTTCTGCACTTCTTAACTGAAGCAGCGCATCGAAAGTAGCTTTTACCACGTTATGCGGGTTCGAAGATCCCTGGTTCTTTGAAAGTACATCGTGTACCCCAACCGATTCTAATACGGCACGAATCGCACCACCGGCAATAATCCCGGTACCGGCAGAAGCTGGAAGAAGCAATACTCTTGCACCACCGTACTTACCTTTTTGCTCGTGAGGAAGGGTTCCTTTATTCAAAGGAATACGCACCAAATTCTTCTTGGCATCTTCAACGGCTTTGGAGATAGCATCGGCAACTTCTTTAGATTTTCCTAAACCCTGGCCAACTACTCCATTCTCGTCTCCTACCACTACGATAGCAGAAAATCCAAATGCTCTACCACCTTTAGTAACTTTGGTAACACGTTGTACTCCTACCAAACGGTCTTTTAATTCAAGCCCGCCCGGTTTTACATGTTCTACGTTTTTATAATCTTGATACATAACTTTCTTAGAATTTTAGTCCTCCTTCGCGAGCACCTTCGGCTAATGATTTAACTCTTCCGTGGTACAAATAGCCACCTCTATCGAAAGAAATGGTTTCTATACCGGCCTTAAGGGCCTTCTCGGCGATGGTTTTTCCCACCAGCTCAGCCTGTTTAGACTTATTTTCTTCACCAGAGATATCTTTATCTCTTGAAGAAGCTGCCACCAAAGTTTTGCCTTCAACATCATCTATAATCTGAGCATAAATTTCTTTATTGCTTCTGAAAACAGATAATCTTGGACGACTTTGGGTACCCGCAACACCTGCACGAATACGCTTCCTGATCTTATTTCTTCTATCTTGTTTTGAAACTGCCATATCTAAACTTTATTAAGCTGATTTACCTGCTTTTCTACGAATTTGCTCACCAACAAACTTAATTCCTTTTCCTTTATAAGGCTCAGGAGCTCTGAATGATCGTATTTTTGCAGCCACCTGGCCCACGAGTTGTTTATCGTATGAAGTTAATTTCACGATAGGGTTTTTCCCTTTTTCTGAAATAGTTTCAACTTTTACCTCGGGCGCCAAATCTATTACAATATTGTGAGAGTACCCAACAGCCAAATCTAATTTTTGACCCTGGTTAGAAGCACGGTAACCTACACCAACTAATTCTAATTGTTTAGTATACCCGTTGCTTACTCCTTCAATCATATTACTAACCAAAGCACGATATAGACCATGCTTTGCTTTTTGATCGCTTTTCTCTGAAGAGCGCTCGAATCTAATTACACCATCTTCTATTGAAAGATCGATGTCTTTAATTTCCTGCTTCAACTCTCCTAATTTTCCTTTTACCGTTACAATACCGTCCTTGTAATCTACATTTACACCTTCAGGGATTGTAATTGGGCTTTTACCTATTCTTGACATTTCTTAAGTCTTTTAAGTATTAGTAAACGTAACACAATACTTCACCACCCACTTTTTCGGCTTTGGCCTGCTTTCCTGTCATCACTCCTTTTGAAGTAGACACGATTGCAATTCCCAATCCGTTAAGGATACGTGGTAATTCATTGGTACCGGCATACTTTCGTAGACCTGGCTTACTTATTCGCTGAATTTCTTTAATTACCGGCTCTTTAGTTTCTTTATCGTACTTAAGAGCGATCTTGATGCTTCCCTGTGCGGTACTGTCATCAAACTTGTAACTAAGAATATATCCCTGATCGAATAATATTTTAGTGATCTCTTTCTTAAGATTAGAAGCAGGGATTTCTACCACCCGGTGGTTAGCTGCCACTGCATTTCTAATCCTGGTCAAATAATCTGCAATAGGATCTGTATTCATCTATAGATATTTGCGAATGTGGTTTTCTCCCGGTCTATCCGGTAGAACCTTCATTCAATTTATAATTTTACCAACTTGCTTTTCTTACTCCGGGAATAAGGCCTTTGTTAGCCATTTCTCTAAACATTACACGAGAAAGTCCAAACTGTCTCATGTAACCTTTAGGTCTTCCGGTTAATTTACAACGATTGTGCAAACGTACAGGAGAAGCGTTTTTTGGCAATTTTTGTAATGCTTCATAATCGCCTGCTTCTTTAAGAGCAGCACGCTTCTCAGCATATTTCTTTACCATTTTTTGGCGCTTCACCTCACGGGCTTTCATTGATTCTTTAGCCATAATTAATTCTTTTTAAAGGGTAATCCCAGTTCGGTTAACAATGATTTTGCTTCCTTATCGGTTTTTGCGGTCGTCACAAAAGTGATGTCCATCCCGGCAATTCGGTTTACCTTATCGATGTCGATCTCAGGAAAAATGATTTGCTCGGTTACCCCAAGATTGTAATTTCCTCTTCCATCAAAACCATTGGCTTTAATTCCGTTGAAATCACGAACACGTGGAAGTGCCGAGGTGATCAACCTATCAAGGAATTCATACATTCTATAACCTCTTAGAGTTACTTTAGCTCCAATAGGCATTCCTTTACGAAGTTTAAAGGAAGCAACATCCTTTTTAGAAATGGTTTGCACCGCTTTTTGACCGGTAATTGCAGTAAGTTCGTCTACTGCGTGGTCAATAAGTTTTTTGTCTGCTACAGCTGCACCAACGCCACGGCTCAAAACTATTTTTTCGAGTTTTGGGATCTCCATTACGTTTTGGTAGCTGAATTCTTCTTTAAGCGCAGATTTAACTCTGTCGTTATACTCTGCTTTAAGTCTTGGTACGTATGCCATAACTAAATTACTTCATTAGATTTTTTAGAAAATCTCACTTTCTTCCCATCTTCTTCTCTATATCCAACTCTGGTGGCATCACCTTTCTTGTCTACAAGAGCCAGGTTAGAAATATGAATAGGAGCTTCTTTCTTTACTATCCCACCCTGTGGATTGGCAGCACTAGGCTTTTCATGCTTAGATACTGTGTTTACACCTTCCACGATGGCTTTATTTTTTTCTAAAAATACCTTTTGTACTTTACCTTCCTGACCTTTATGGTCACCGGCCATTACACGCACGGTATCTCCAGTTTTTATTTTAAGCTTTCTCATTTTTTGATGTATTAAAGCACTTCAGGTGCCAATGATACAATTTTCATGAATTGCTTATCACGAAGTTCTCTTGCCACAGGTCCAAATACACGGGTACCGCGCATTTCACCTTGTGGATTTAAAAGCACACAGGCATTATCGTCAAAACGAATATAAGATCCGTCTGGTCTGCGTACTTCTTTTTTGGTACGAACAACTACTGCTGTTGAAACTGCACCCTTTTTGATATTTCCGTTAGGTGTAGCTTCTTTTACACTGACAACTATCTTGTCTCCAACAGAAGCGTATCTTTTCTTTGTACCTCCCAATACTCTAATGGTCAAAACTTCTTTGGCCCCGGTATTGTCTGCTACTCTTAGTCTAGACTCTTGTTGTACCATAATTACTTCGCTCTTTCAATTATTTCTACTAATCTCCAACATTTTGACTTACTCATAGGTCGTGTTTCCATGATCCTAACGGTATCGCCTTCGTTGCAGTCGTTTTTCTCGTCGTGAGCTACGTATTTCTTCGTTTTCAAAACGAATTTTCCGTACATAGGGTGTTTTACTTTCTTAACCTCAGAAACCACGATCGATTTCTGCATTTTATTACTGGTAACAACACCTATACGCTCTTTTCTTAAATTTCTTTTTTCCATGTTCAGCAGAATAACACTTATTGTTGTTCTCTTTTATTTAACTCTGTAGCAAGTCTCGCTATACTTCTTCTTACAGTTCTTAACTGTATTGGGTTCTCTAATGGCGAAACCGCGTGAGCCATTTTTAAATCTGAATATGCTTTTCTAGATTTACCAAGCTCTTCTTTTAATTCTGCCACAGAAAATTCTTTAACTTCTGATTGTTTCATAACGTATAAATATTAAGCCTGATAATCTCTAGCTACAATAAACTTAGTTCTTACAGGAAGTTTTTGAGCGGCTAACCTTAACGCTTCTTTCGCAACGTCTAATGGCACACCACCAATTTCAAACATAATTCTTCCTGGTTTGACAACAGCGGCCCAGTATTCAACAGCACCTTTACCTTTACCCATACGTACCTCAAGAGGCTTTTTGGTGATAGGCTTGTCTGGAAATATCTTGATCCAAAGCGAACCTTCCCTTTTCATATAACGGGTAGCGGCAATACGCGCTGCCTCGATTTGACGGGCGGTAATAAAGCTTGAATCCATAGATTTCAATCCAAAGGTACCATTTGAAAGACGATGCCCTCTTTGAGACACCCCTTTCATACGGCCTTTTTGTTGCTTGCGGTATTTTGTTCTTTTAGGTTGTAACATTTTTCTTTACTTTAAAAAATTACTTTCTACGACGTGATTTGTTACCACCTCGTCCGGCAGCGGGTTTTCCACCTTGTTTTTTGGCCAGGCCAACAAGCGGAGAAAGTTCCCTCTTTCCGTAAACTTCGCCTTTCATGATCCATACTTTAACACCCAATCTACCGTAGGTAGTGTGAGCTTCAACCAAAGCATAGTCAATATCGGCCCTAAAAGTAGACAAAGGAATACGCCCATCTTTATAAGATTCTGAACGTGCCATTTCAGCACCGTTTAGACGACCGGAGATCTCAATTTTGATACCTTCAGCGTTCATTCTCATTGCAGCCGCAATAGCCATTTTAATTGCACGACGATAAGAGATACGATTCTCGATTTGTCTTGCTACACTCGATGCTACCAAATGCGCATCAAGCTCAGGCCTTTTAATTTCAAAGATGTTAATTTGAACCTCCTTGTCTGTGATCTTCTTAAGCTCTTCTTTAAGCTTGTCTACCTCCTGGCCACCTTTTCCGATAATAATACCGGGACGGGCAGTGGTGATAGTAACGGTTACAAGCTTAAGGGTACGCTCAATGATTACCCGTGATACACTCGCTTTAGAGAGACGAGCATGGATATATTTTCTAATCTTATCGTCTTCGGCAAGTTTGTCGCCGTAGTCATTTCCTCCATACCAGTTGGATTCCCATCCTCTAATGATACCAAGGCGATTCCCGATTGGATTTGTTTTTTGTCCCATACTCTTACTTAGCTTTGTGTATTATTGTTTTCTCCAAGCACCAAAGTAACGTGGTTGGATCTTTTTCTAATTCGGTGTGCACGACCCTGTGGTGCAGGACGAAGCCTCTTAAGCATTGCTCCTCCATCTACACGGATCTCCTTTACAAAAAGTTCAGCATCTTCAAGACTGGCTTCTTCATTCTTAGCCTGCCAGTTGGCAATAGCTGAAAGAAGAAGTTTCTCAAGACGACCTGAAGCTTCTTTTTGGCTGAATTTCAATATTTGAAGCGCTTTTTCTACTTTTTCTCCCCTTACCAGATCTGCAACTAAACGCATCTTTCTTGGGGAAGTAGGGCAGTTATTCAACTTTGCAAAGGCCACATCTTTCCTGGCATCTTTTATTTGCTCTGCTCTTTCTCTTTTACGAACTCCCATAGCTTCAATTATTTTTTACCTTTATTTTTCGCACCAGCATGACCTCTAAAAGAGCGTGTTGGTGAAAATTCTCCTAGTTTATGACCTACCATGTTCTCGGTTACATACACAGGAATAAATTGTTTCCCATTATGAACCGCGATGGTTTGCCCAACGAAATCTGGAGTAATCATAGATGCACGAGACCAGGTTTTGATCACAGCTTTCTTTCCAGACTCAACATTTTGAGCAACCTTCTTGTCTAATTTATAGTGAACGTAAGGTCCCTTTTTTAATGAACGTGCCATATCTTATTATTTCTTTCTACGTTCTACAATATATTTATTACTCGCTTTTGTTCTTGATCGGGTTTTAAATCCTTTAGCAGGTAAACCTTTTCTTGAACGTGGGTGACCTCCTGAAGCTCTACCTTCACCACCACCCATTGGGTGATCAATCGGGTTCATAGCAACAGGTCTGGTTCTTGGTCTTCTACCCAACCATCTACTTCTACCGGCCTTACCTGAAATTTGCAGCTGGTGGTCACTGTTTGAAACAGCACCAATAGTTGCCATACAGGTAGACAGGATTCTTCTAATTTCTCCTGAAGGAAGTTTAATGGTTGCATATTTACCTTCTCTAGCTAAAAGCTGAGCGAAAGCTCCTGCGCTTCTAGCCATAACTGCACCCTGACCGGCTCTAAGTTCGATACAAGAAATGATAGTACCTAGCGGGATATTAGCCAAAGGCATTGCATTTCCAATTTCTGGAGCTGCAGCCTCTTTGCTGGATACTACATTTTGTCCAACCTGTAAACCATTTTGAGCAACAATATATCTCTTCTCGCCATCCTGATAGTTCAATAAAGCGATAAAGGCAGTTCGGTTTGGATCATATTCAATGCTAGCCACGGTAGCAGGGATTCCCTGCTTGTCGCGCTTAAAATCGATAATTCTGTAACGTCTTTTATGACCACCACCTTTATAGCGTATGGTCATCTTTCCCTGACTGTTTCTACCACCCGACTTTTTGATCGGAGCCAAAAGGCTTTTCTCCGGCTTATCAGTAGTAATGGCGTCAAACCCATTTACTACTCTAAAACGCTGTCCAGGTGTGATTGGTTTTAATTTTCTAACTGACATTTTTTAATCTTAAAGATTATTGTATAGATCAATAGTTTCACCTTCCGCCACCTGTACCAGTGCTTTTTTATAAGCATTGGTTTTACCAGTGATCATTCCAGACTTGGTATACTTAGTCTTTCGATCTGGGCGAACATTAATAGTACGAACTTTTTCAACTGAAACTCCATAAGCAGCTTCCACTGCATTTTTTATTTCAATTTTGTTGGCCTTACTATTTACCACGAAACCATAACGATTGTTTAGCTCGCTATCTGAAGTGGCTTTTTCCGTAATAATTGGTTTTATTAAGATATTCATAAGGCTTATTTACTTAAATTCGACTCAATTCCTTCCAGAGAACCCTCAAGAATAACAATATTCTTAGCGTTCAGTATTCTGTAAGTACTTAATTCTGAGGAGCTTACAACATCAGACCCCTTAAAATTACGTGACGACAAATATACGTTTTTATTTGACTCTCCCAATACTACCAGTGATTTTTTGTCCTGAATACCAAGGGCTTTCAAAAATTCAAGGTAATTTTTAGTCTTTGGAGCATCGAATGAAAAATCTTCTACTACAGTGATTTCATTATTCTTTGCTTTAAGACTTAAGGCCGATTTTCTGGCAAGACGCTTAAGGTTTTTATTCAATTTGAACCCATAGTTTCTTGGTCTTGGTCCAAAAATACGCCCACCTCCTCTAAAAACAGGAGATTTTATACTACCTGCACGTGCAGTACCAGTACCCTTTTGTTTTTTAATCTTACGGGTACTTCCTTTAATTTCGGCACGTTCTTTAGCCTTATGAGTTCCCTGACGTTGATTGGCAAGATATTGCTTCACATCCAGGTAAACAGCATGCTCATTAGGCTCTACACCAAAAACAGCATCAGAAAGATTTGCCTTTCTGCCTGTTTCTTTTCCTTTTATATCTAAAACTGCTACTTCCATTACTTGCTAATGATTACGTAAGAGTTCTTATGACCAGGAACAGCACCTTTCACTACGATAAGGTTTTTATCTGCCACTACTTTCAAAACTCTCAGGTTTTCTACTTTTACTTGATCACCACCCATTCTACCGGCCATCTTCATTCCTTTGAAAACTCTCGCAGGATAAGAAGCTGCACCAATAGAACCCGGGGCTCTTAATCGGTTGTGCTGCCCGTGAGTAGCCTGACCCACACCACCAAAACCGTGTCTTTTTACTACCCCTTGAAAACCTTTTCCTTTGGAAGTTCCAGACACGTCTACGAACTCACCTTCTCTAAAGTGTTCTACAGTGATAGCGTCACCTAATTTAAAATCTCCTTCAAATCCCTTGAATTCAACGACTTTACGCTTTGCAACGCTTCCTGCTTTTTTGGCGTGCCCTTCGGCAGCTTTATTTGCAGTCTTTTTGTCATCGAAACCAAGTTGAAGTGCTTCATACCCGTCAACCTCTTTGGTTCTGACTTGGGTAACTACGCAAGGACCTGCTTCGATTACGGTACACGGGATGTTTTTCCCGTTCTCGTCGAAAATGCTGGTCATGCCTACTTTTTTACCTATTAACCCAGACATAAATTAATTATTGATTATTACTTAATTGATTATTAAAAAAATTCAGGGCAGAAAAATACTTTCGCCCTGAATGTATTTTTCTCCGTTTTTCCCTCGCCAACTGCTTGGGACATGTAATCTTGAGTTTTGCTCAAGAGATCCCGAAACAAGTTCGGGATGTATTCAACTATGGTTTTCCGGAAAAACCGGAAAACCAGGTTTCATCACACTTTGATTTCTACTTCAACCCCACTTGGCAATTCAAGCTTCATCAACGCATCGATGGTTTTTGAAGATGAACTGTAGATATCCAGAAGTCTTTTGTAAGAGCTAAGCTGAAACTGCTCTCTGGATTTCTTGTTTACGTGAGGAGAACGCAAAACAGTAAATAATTTCTTGTGCGTTGGCAACGGAATAGGACCGGTTACCACAGCACCAGTGGTTTTTACAGTCTTTACGATCTTCTCGGCCGATTTATCAACCAGGTTGTGATCGTAGGATTTTAATTTTATTCTGATTTTTTGACTCATTTTCCTAAGATTAATCGTTTGTACCCTTTGCAGCCTTAATCACCTCTTCTGAAACATTCGAAGGAGTTTCGGCATAGTGAGAAAATTCCATTGTAGAGGTTGCTCTACCTGAAGATAGCGTTCTTAATGTAGTTACATAACCAAACATTTCAGAAAGCGGCACTTCAGCTTTTACAACTTTAGCTCCAGATCTGTCAGACATATTGTTAACCTGACCTCTTCTTCTGTTAAGGTCACCTACAATATCTCCCATATTTTCTTCCGGAGTAACAACTTCTACTTTCATAATAGGCTCAAGGATTACAGAACCGGCTTTTTTAGCAGCTTCTTTATATCCAAGTTTTCCGGCAAGTTCGAAAGATAACTGGTCTGAATCCACAGGGTGGAAAGAACCATCCTTAAGGGTTACCTTTAAACTATCCATAGTAAATCCAGCCAAAGGACCATTTTTCATAGCTTCTTTGAAACCTTTCTCTACTGAAGGGATAAATTCTTTAGGAATACGACCACCTTTAATCTCATCTACAAACTGAAGCCCTTCCCCTTCAAAATCTGAATCGGCAGGTCCTAATGTAAATACGATATCGGCAAATTTACCTCTACCACCAGTTTGCTTCTTATAAACCTCACGGTGATCGGCGGTTCTGGTTACAGCTTCCTTGTACTCAACCTGAGGCTGACCTACATTTACTTCAACCTTGAATTCACGTCTCATACGATCAATAATGATATCCAGGTGAAGCTCACCCATACCAGAGATAATCGTTTGACCTGAAGCCTCGTCGGTTCTTACGGTAAAAGTTGGATCTTCTTCAGCAAGTTTCCCAAGAGCCATTCCCATTTTATCAACATCGGCCTTGGTTTTTGGCTCAACAGCGATACCAATTACAGGCGCAGGGAAGGTCATAGACTCCAGTAGAATCGGGTGCTTCTCATCGGTAAGAGTATCTCCGGTTTTAATATCCTTAAACCCAACACCAGCTCCAATATCACCAGCCTCGATTTTATCGATAGGCTCCTGCTTATTAGAGTGCATTTGATAGATACGTGAAATACGCTCCTTTTTACCTGAACGTACGTTTAAAACGTATGAACCTGCATCAAGAGATCCAGAGTACACACGGAAGAATGCCAAACGACCAACGAAAGGATCGGTAGCAATTTTAAAGGCAAGTGCAGAAAATGGTGAGTCTACGTGAGGCTTACGACTTTCTTCCTTACCGGTTTCAGGGTTAGTACCTGTAATAGCTTCCACATCTGAAGGTGCAGGAAGGTATCTCATTACAGCGTCAAGCATAGCCTGAACCCCTTTATTTTTAAAAGCTGAACCACACATCATAGGAATGATACTCATATCTATGGTTGCAGCTCTAAGCGCTGAAATAATCTCATCTTCGGTGATAGAGTTCTCATCTTCAAAGAATTTCTCCATCAACGCCTCATCATACTCTGCAACAGCTTCAACAAGCTCAGTACGGTACTTATCAACATCGGCCTGAAGTTCAGCCGGAATATCGATAGTCTCATAGGTCATCCCATGATCTTCTTCATTCCAGATGATAGCTTTTTTAGAAATAAGATCTACCACACCTTTAAAGTCGGCTTCTTCACCAATTGGCACCTGAAGTGGCACAGGGTTACCCCCAAGCATTTCTCTTACCTGGCGACATACATTAAAGAAGTCTGCTCCCTGACGGTCCATTTTATTAACGAAACCAAGTCTTGGAACACGGTATTTATCGGCTTGTCTCCAAACAGTTTCAGACTGAGGCTCCACCCCGTCTACTGCAGAAAATAATGCAACAACCCCATCAAGCACACGTAGCGAACGCTCTACTTCAACAGTAAAGTCAACGTGACCGGGAGTATCGATAATATTTAAGGTATAATCCTGATCTCTATATTTCCAGTTACAATGGGTAGCAGCCGAAGTAATGGTAATTCCACGCTCCTGCTCCTGCTCCATCCAGTCCATAGTTGCAGCACCATCGTGAACCTCACCAATTTTGTGGCTTATCCCGGTATAGTACAGGATACGCTCGGTGGTAGTGGTTTTTCCAGCATCAATATGCGCTGCAATTCCTATATTTCTTGTAAATTTTAAATCTCTTTGTGCCATTTTCTTAGAATCTAAAGTGTGAGAATGCTTTGTTTGCTTCAGCCATTTTGTGAGTATCTACTCTCTTTTTAACTGCAGCTCCTTCTTCTTTGGCAGCGGCTAGAATTTCAGAAGCTAATTTTTGCGCCATACTCTTCTCATTTCTCTTACGCGAATAAGAGATAAGCCATTTCATAGCGGTAGAAACCTTACGATCTGGTCTAATTTGCATAGGAATTTGGAAAGTAGCCCCTCCAACTCTTCTACTTCTTACTTCTACGTGAGGCATTACATTAGAAAGAGCATCTTTCCATAGCTCTAACGCCGATTTTTCCTCATCCTGTTTTTTCTCTTCTATGATATCAATTGCATCATAGAAAATTTTAAAGGCAACCGATTTTTTTCCATCCCACATCATCATGTTTACAAAACGCGTAACAAGCTGATCGTTAAATTTTGGATCAGGTAAAAGCGGTCTTTTTTTGGCCTGTCTTTTTCTCATTTCTTTACTTTAAAAGTTTTTAAATTACTTCTTAGGGCGTTTTGCTCCATATTTGGATCTACGCTGGGTTCTTCCCTCAACACCTGCGGTATCAAGCGCACCACGAACAATGTGGTA
This sequence comes from Salegentibacter haimaensis, assembly GCF_054121495.1. Lineage (NCBI taxonomy): Bacteria > Pseudomonadati > Bacteroidota > Flavobacteriia > Flavobacteriales > Flavobacteriaceae > Salegentibacter > Salegentibacter haimaensis. The sequence continues at coordinate 20,441 of NZ_JBSYGH010000013.1, read as the reverse complement.
TCTAACTCCCGGCAAATCTTTTACCCTTCCGCCTCTAACCAATACTATCGAGTGCTCCTGTAAATTGTGACCTTCACCCGGGATGTAAGCGTTTACCTCTTTCCCGTTGGTTAACCTTACCCTGGCTACTTTACGCATCGCCGAGTTAGGTTTCTTAGGAGTAGTAGTATACACACGGGTACACACTCCCCTTCTTTGAGGACACGAATCTAAAGCAGCCGATTTACTCTTCTTGGTTATTTTGGCCCTTCCTTTTCGTACTAATTGTGAAATTGTTGGCATAATTTCTTTTACCTGTTAATATTTAATTTTAATTACCCCAATTTTTTGGGTTTGCAAATGTAGAAATAAAAACCAAGTATTCAAATCTTAATTGATTAATTTTCAGAGGGATTTATTAAAACAGTTAATTGCAGGATTTAAAGAACAATTTAATTTATGAACGAAATTAAATTTTGCCCCTTAACTATGAAATGTATGATGAGCATAACTTGGTCAAAGGCCTGATTATTCTGAACTCAAATTTCTGCTACTGTTTATAATAATGGGATAAATGTAATTACAAATATGAAGCGAGAGCGTTTATGAAAAAAAGGGAATAGATAGTGACGCTCTAAAAACTTTTACAGCATCACCACCAACTGCAAATAAAAAAACTTATTCACTCAGAAATATATAGCCTTATTTATGCAAGGTCATTAATCCTGGGGTGAATATAGAAGAATTGGGTATCCCAATGATGAAAGTATTGTGCTTACCGGGTGAAATATATGAATTACCTACAATTCAAGCAGCAGCTTCAAATTTAGAAAGTTATATTATCATTACTAAAGTGGAAAGAAGCGATCGATTTACCTGCTCGCTTGAGATATCCTGAAATTCTCCAAACCTTTAATAGAGATAACAGAGCCTCCACCCTTTCTCAACCGGAAAATGAAGATATCATATTTAGTAATTTATTTTTTGGAACATAGATTAGCATTAATTTTTTCAATATTATATTACGGAAGCCACCCCACGCTGGATGGCTTTTTTATTTTAAGCCTTAAGCCAACAGCCCAAATAATTCCCTAAATTTGTCCCTATGGAAAACAATACCACAATCTTCGGAATTCGGGCCATTATTGAAGCTATTCAAAGCGGAGAAAACCTCGATAAGATTTATATTCAAAAAGGCCTTTCAGGGCCTCTCTTTTCAGAATTGGAAAGTCTTCTTAAAAAGGCTAATTACAATGTTTCTTATGTTCCGCAAGAAAAATTATATAAGCTGTCCAAAGGAAATCACCAGGGTGTAGTCGCTAAAATTTCTCCAATTAGTTTTGGTAATCTTGAGGAAACGGTTCAGAAAATCCTCGAAAACAAACCCGCTCCCCTATTCCTTTTGCTAGATCAGATTACCGATGTGCGAAATTTTGGTGCAATGATAAGAACCGCCGAATGCACCGGAGTCGACGCCATTATAATCCCTGAAAAAGGCGGAGCACCCCTAAATGCCGATGCCGTTAAAACCTCGGCCGGCGGAGTTTTTAACCTTCCTATCATAAAGGTGAACCATATTAAAGATGCTGTTTTCTACTTACAGGCATCAGGAGTACAATTAATAGCGGCCACCGAAAAAACCAATCAAAGCATTTACGAAGTAGATTTTACTGGTCCTTCAGCAATTGTGATGGGAAATGAAGCTAAGGGCGTTTCAAACTCGATTTTAAAAAGCGTAGACAAAAAAGCGAAACTCCCCATGTTCGGGAAAATAGAATCTTTAAATGTATCGGTCGCCTGTGGAGTTTTTCTCTATGAAGTGGTAAGACAACGAAGCGAAAGCCCCCCGGCCCACTAAAGGGGAATTATATTCTATTCCCAGGCTTAGCTTTCCTTATTTTCCTCGTTTGATTTTTTATAGATATATCTATAAGTAATTTTGTTATCACTGTCATTTTGTAGGTCAACCTCTTGCTCCCCATCTGGAGGCTGGGGAACCGCTTCAATAAAATTGCCATTTTCATCAAAGTGTTTCATAAAGGGATCGTCTTCTTCCCGGTATTCGGGTTTTTCCCAGTCGTATTTTGGAGTTTTTGCGATACTATTTCTGAAGAAAAGGGAAAGCGCAAAACCGGAAATTAGACCCGACAAATGTCCCTCCCAGGAGATTTGGGGGTCTATGGGAGTTACATACCAAAGCATCCCACCATAGAGAAACACCACGATTAAGGAAAGCGCAACCAGCCGGTAATGTTTTGAAAAAACCCCTTTAAAGAAAAGGAAAGCAGCCAGCATATAAATAATCCCGCTGGCACCAATATGATTGGCGGGTCGCCCAATGAGCCAGGTTAAAACCCCGGTTAAAACCAGGCCGACGAGCAGTACTTTCCAGCTAATTCTTCGGTAGAAATAGAAAAGCGCCATAGAGAGTACCAAAAGCGGAATGGAGTTATTAAAAAGATGCTTGAGGCCGCTATGTATGAAAGGCGAGAAAACGATACCTCTCAAACCAAATATTTCCCTGGGCCTCACCCCATAATTGTTTAAGCTCACCCCAAAGCGCACTTCAAACCAGAAAACCAGCCAGATTGCAAGTACAAACAGTATGGGGTAGCCCACTACCCCGGTGGTAAATAAAAATTGAGGTTGTTGTTTCATATTTTTTATGAATTCATTACTGAAGATAACAAAAATTTCACCAGCTTTTATCCTGCGACAAAGTGCCAGACTATTTGTAATTTTGCCGAATGAACAAACCATTAGCTGAACGTTTACGCCCAAAAACCCTGGAAGATTACCTAAGCCAGCAACACCTTGTTGGCCCAAAAGGAGCCTTAAAAAGACAAATCGAACAGGGTATTATCCCTTCGATGATCTTCTGGGGACCTCCCGGAGTGGGAAAAACCACCCTGGCCAACATCATCGCCGAAACTACCGACAGACCCTTCTTCACATTAAGCGCAATAAGCAGTGGAGTTAAGGATGTGAGAGAAGTGATAGAAAAAGCCAAAAAAAGCGATGGCTTGTTTACGACCAAAAACCCTATCTTATTTATAGATGAGATTCACCGCTTCAGCAAATCCCAGCAGGATTCGCTCCTGGGTGCGGTCGAAAAAGGCTGGGTTACTCTCATTGGTGCCACGACCGAAAACCCAAGTTTTGAAGTTATTTCGGCATTGCTTTCCCGCTGCCAGGTTTATATTCTCAACGCTTTTTCTAAGGATGATCTTGTGGCTCTTTTGGAACGGGCAATGAAAAAAGATGAAATTCTTGCCAATAGAAACATCAAACTTCAGGAAACCGAAGCTTTATTGAGATTAAGTGGGGGCGATGCCCGCAAACTTCTGAATATTTTCGAACTCCTTGTCAACTCGGTTGAAGGCGATGTAGAAATCGCAAACGAGCTGGTACTTAATAAAGTTCAGCAAAACACGGTGCTATATGACAAAACCGGAGAGCAGCATTACGACATAATTTCCGCATTCATAAAATCGATTAGGGGCAGCGATCCCAATGCTGCGGTTTACTGGCTGGCCCGAATGATCGAAGGCGGGGAGGATGTAAAATTTATAGCCCGGCGCCTCATTATCCTGGCCAGTGAAGATATTGGTAATGCCAATCCTACGGCCCTGGTTATCGCTAATAATACCTTCCAGGCGGTTACCACCATTGGTTTCCCCGAATCCCGAATCATCCTTAGCCAGTGCGCTACTTACCTGGCCACCTCGCCCAAAAGCAATGCGGCTTATATGGCGATTAATAAGGCCCAAAGCCTGGTGAAAAAAACGGGAAATTTGTCTGTCCCATTGGCGATAAGAAATGCTCCCACAAAGCTTATGAAAGATATTGGTTATGGCAAAGACTACAAGTATGCCCATAACTATGAAGACAATTTCGCCGAAGCCGATTTTCTACCCGAAGAAGTTAAAGGCACTACTCTTTACGAACCCGGAAATAACCAAAGAGAAAATGCCCAACGCGAATTCCTGAAAAAACGCTGGAAAAGCCGTTATAATTATTAATTCTGAAGTTTATACTCGAGGGTTTCAGTAGAATTGGTATCTGGATTGAAGAATTCAATATTTAGATTCCCGGCCTCATCAAACCAGGCAACCCCTTGCCGGGTTAGGGAATTATAGATATAAGTATTTCCTTCCGCAGAACGAATAAGCATCGCAAAAGGTTCGGAAGCATTTCTCTGGAAAAAGGCGAAACCCTTTTCATTGGCGCGCAATTCATAGCTGGAATTGTTGTAGGAGTATAAACCTTTTTCTTGGTTTCCGGAGGTTTCGGTCATTTCCCTGTCGGTTTGGGAAGCTTCCGAAACTACTGCTTCATTGCTTTTATCTCTTTTAGGCGGCGCAGCACTAACCTCGACTGTATCGGGTTCTGCAGCGGCTCTTTTTGGACCTGCGGTCACCTCTACTTCAGCTACCTCTTCTTGTGATGGTATATATTGGTAATCGACTTCTTCCAAAGAGGTAAACGCATCGCGCAGGGCCTCGTGCCAGGCGGGTTCAAAATCCTTTTCCCTGCTTCTCCCCTCTTTACTGGTGAAGATTGTTTTCCCATAACAGTCTTTCAGGATCAGCGTCATTTTTGTCACAAACAAACCCGATTCGTCCTTAACATCGGCGTACATGGCCAGGCAATTATCGCGTTGTAAATCGGTCGGTTTTGATTCGTTATTCATAAGGGTTTCAAAGCCATATTTCTCGAATAAAAACTTAGCAAGTGCATTAAGTTGATATTGATTCTCCTCTTTTGAAAATTCAAAGGAATTAGGCACCACCACATATTTATATTGATTTAGATCCTGTGCGGTGGCATTATAACCAACGGCCAGGAATATGAGGACCAACAAAGTCTTTTTCATAACATCCAGTATTAAAATTCATCAAACACCAGCTGCAACCCAAGTTGTATAGAAGCCGAATGAGCTTTAGCCAAATTCGGAAACGCCAGCACATTATAGGTTGCAAGATAAACATTAAAATTCTTAAAGGTCGAGGTATACATTAGGCCAAGATTGGTTAAAGAATAATCGTCTAAAGTATAAGCCACTCTAAATCTTTGGGTTTCATTGATCTTGCGGTCCCAATAAGTAGACAGTGTATAAATTAAACCCTTAGGTCTTTTGACCGCCGCCATCTGCATTCCGATTAAATTCATAAACCTGATTTTTGGCACCGTGAGGTAATCGCAGGGCATAAAGGCAGGTCCAAAACCAAACTCGGCCGATAAATTCATTTTTACCGGCCTCCAGGTTACATATTTGCGATTATAGGTTTCATCGCGTAAATTTTCGTCGAGTTCGTCCTCAAAAATATCCCAGTAGGGCAAAGTACTTCCATCGGGTTCTATTTCGGGGAAAAGTGGCTCGATACCTTCGGTAGTATAATTCCCAAAATAATGGTAATTCTCCACATCTTTGGTTTGAAACATCATTCCCAGATCCTGCACCGAAGCCGTAAGAATTAATTGTTCGTGCATTAAATAACTTAATCCTAAATCCAATCCGGCACCAATATTTCCTCCAAAAAATGACCTGCTAAGCAACTCTCCGGTCGCCCTATCTACGGTCATGCCTTCAGTATCTCTTAAGGTCGAAAACCCTGAAGTATTAATTACCACATCGAGATTGCTAACCTCGTGCCGATAAAAATTGCGACCATCGGGGGTATCGTAGGTGGTAAATGTCCCGGTGTTTCCGGAAGTTTCAGCATTAAAAATTCCTGAGTATAATTTAGCCCGGGCACCCACTGTGAGTTTATTGTCAAATTTATGGTTGAGACCAAGATGATAGACCGTTAGAACCTCTCCTTCAAAAGCAACCTGAGAAAAATCGAAAGCTTTATCGAGATAATTATTATTTCCTTCGTTAGCCAATATGGCCAGGTCTTTTGGAAAATAGGCAAAGACATCCATCTCCTGGTAAACCCCAACCGAGAGGTAATTTCTGCGGTCTATTTTCCAGCCCAGGGAAATAATTTCAAGCTGCTCATTTGCCGACACAAAATCGCCGGCAGTCATATTATTCATCGTTCGGGAAATACGATCATTAATGTTGCTACCGTCGTCTGCAAAGATATCGTGTACACTGGCCCCACTACTTCCTGCAAAAAGATGAATTTGCGAAAAGAAAGGCAGTCCTACATGCCCCACAAAATCTATTCGGGCGCCGGGATTGCTCATAAGGGTTTGAGGCAAATCGTCTACATTGTAAAGCAATGGCTTATTCTGGGAAAACCCAGAAGTATAAAGGAATAATAAGACACAAATTATTCTCCACTGCATACTTAAAATTCAAACTTAAAGAGACCCTTGGAGGCAAAATCCAGATTGCCCGAAACCGGCTGGCCGTTGGGGATCATCTCGAGTTCTACGATCATTTGAATCGAATTGCGCACCAGGTGAATTCGATTTTGCTCTATGAATTCGGTATAAATTATTTCTGAAGGATTATTGGGCGAACCCGGGGGAATGGGATAATCGACAGAAAATTGCAGTTGACCATTTTCAGATAAAAACAAGATCCTGCTATCGATTTCCTGGGAAAAAGTATTGATGTGCCTGAAGCTGAATTCTACCGAGACCAGATCTTTTTGAATGTAATCGTCATCTAAAAATTCCAGGCGTACGGTATCGCGAATTACAGGTTTAAAGGCTTTGGTAATGCTATCGGTAAAGTAGCGCTCATCGATAGAATAAATAAGCAAATCGCTTTGAAGATCGGGGCTTAGGCTAATTTGCTCTGACTGATTGAAATCCACATCTTTAACACAACCAAAACAGAGTAAAGCTGCAAAGATGAGTAGGTTAAATTTATAGATTTCAGGGTAATTCTTCATTGGGATAAGCAATTAACACCTTCTTCTAACGAATCTAATAAATCTTTCTTATCAAAGGTAGTTTAGAAGTTCATTTAACTTTTTAACCGCAGGCACCTCGGTTATCTCATCACGCGAATAATAATCGAAAAAGACCGATTGAATTCCAAGATTTTTAGCTCCCATGACATCGGCTTCAAAATTATCGCCAACCATTAAACTCGATTCAGGTTTGGCAAGGGCTTTTCGCATAGCCAATTCGAAGATACCGGGATTGGGTTTTTTAACTCCGGCTTCTTCAGAAGTGGTAATACTTTCAAAATAGGTAGAAATTCCTGCAGTTTTTAACTTTTTATGCTGTACCTCTTCAAATCCGTTGGTGATAATATGAAGGGAATAATTTGCTTTTAATTCGTCTAATACCTCGATTGCTCCTTCCAGCAAATGATTGTTTAACGGGAGCATTTCAATATAATCTGACGCCAGGCTATTTATGGTTTCTACTGAAGTTTCATAACTCAAACTATCAAAAGTATCTTTAAGCCGGCCATATCTCAGGTCGTTTTTAGTAACGCGGTTTTCCTGATATCTTTTCCAGTAGTCAAAATTTACAGGACGGTAGGTTTCCAGAAATAGCTCTAAATCCAAATCGAGTCGATGCTTTTCAAACATCTGCTCGAAAGCCATAGCCGAATTTTTATCAAAATCCCAAAGCGTATGATCCAGGTCAAAAAATATATGTTGAATATTACTGAACTTCATAAATCTGTTTTAATATAGAATAATAAAATTTGCGAGGGTAATACCTGCTAAAATCCTGGTTTTTAAATACCGCAAGCAAACTCCCGTCTACCTTTTTGACTTCAGACAAAACTTTCCCCACCTGGCTGCGCATTTTTTCGGGTTCCTGGGGGTTTAAGGCAGCGCTGTGAAAAACATAAGGATGTATTCTAAGCGGCGTGGTTACCTCCAAACTTATATCATAAAAAAGAAAAGGCGAACAGGTACCAGCCCTAAATCCAAAGGTTCCCGGATAGCCCATAGAATAATCGTTTTGAATTTCAAGCTCATTGATATGGCTGTAATTCTCTGGCAACTCTAAAGGATGACGCATATTTATGATATGCTGAAGAGGCGCGTGGATAATGTTCTCCATTCTCAATTTTTCCTTTCTCAAAATCCTGATGTCTGAAAGCGAATAATAGCCCTGCAGCAAACCAACTCTGGCATAATCGGCTACAAACTTTATGATGGTTTGATGCGGAATGCGATTAGGATTTATATTTCGGTCGTGAACGGTAAAATCACTAAGCTGAAACATAAACAGCGGGTCGCAATGATGCTTTTTTATGAAGTTGATGATATCCTCAAAAATATCGAAAGGATCCCTCTGCAAGCCCAACAATACCTGAAAGCGGTCGAGAATTTTTCCGAAATTTAATCGAAAGAAATCATTGAAGATTCCTGCCAGGCTTCGAATAAAGCCTTTATTTTTATAATTAAAAATATGTTCTACGGCAAAAATTGCTTCCGAAGAAAAATCCCGGGTGGCAGGTTGTAAATCGGGAAACCGGTCTATCAAAACATCCCGAAATTTGTAGGCCCAGATATCAACCACCGGAGATTGCAAAAATCCTTCTTTAAACGCGAGACTTTCGGTAGCAGGAAAACGCTCACCATCGTCTTTTACATGTGGCAGATATTCTTCATACCGGCTTAACAGATAAAAACTGGCGGCAAAAATATCAAAGGGCAAAGCACTGTTCCCGGTTACTTCAAAAAAACAAAAACTGTCTTCCCAGGGCTGCACATTAATATCAACTTCAGAAATTCCCTGTTCCAGAAGCAAATCTACATTTTGAATAAAAAGTTCGTTCCCCAGGGCTTGTTTACCATAAGAGAGCTTTTCATTTTCGTGAGCTATAAATTCCTCGATTTTTGAAGTAAATTTCACTGGAATATCCAACAAATTGGTACAAATATGCCTAAATGCATAGATGATTCTGGGGGTGGTCTTCTGAGTGTAGATAAGTAACATAAAATCAACCTAAAGCATACCTTCATCGGCAAAGCTAAGGTATGATTTTTCGGTTACAATCAAATGATCGAGCACTTTAATGTCGAGGCTTTCAGCGGCAGTTTTTAATTTTTTGGTCAGGTGCCTGTCGGCTTCGCTGGCCACTAAAGTTCCAGAGGGATGGTTATGTGCCAAGATAATCGCTGTAGCGCTAAGTTCGAGGGCTTTTTTGAGCGCGATACGTACATCTACAAGGGTGCCGGTAATTCCGCCTTTGCTTAGCTGCATTTGCTGAAGCACTTTATTGGAATTATTGAGATACACCACCCAAAATTCTTCGTGGGCCAATTCGCCAATAATAGGTTGCATCAATTCAAATACCGAAGCACTCGAGGTGATTTTCTTAAGCTCCAATGCTTCCTGCATTCGGCGTCGGCGTCCTAATTCCAGCGCGGCAATTATAGAAATAGCCTTGGCTTCTCCAATACCTTTAAACCGGCACAGTTCTTCAACACTGCATTTGCCTAATTCACCAAGATTATTTTTATGAGCCGAGAGTATTTTTTTACTTAATTCTACTGCGCTTTGTTCTCTACTGCCCGAGGAGATTAAGATTGCGATGAGCTCGGCATCACTAAGGCTTAATTTCCCCTTTTGAAGCAATTTTTCCCGGGGTCTATCGTCTTCGGCCCAGTGTTTAATACTAAAACTGGCTTGGGTATATCCTTTCATAGAGCCAAAATTAAAAGCTCCAGATAAGCAACTTACACCAGGACAAAAATTAATGGATTAACCCCTTAATTTCTTCAGGCTTAAAACCTCCAAATTCGCCGCTGCTCATCATTAAAAGTGCAGCATTAGACAAGCCGAGATTTTGTAGAAACCCCTTCAATTCTTTGGCTTCAGTAAAAACTTTAAGATCTTTTTTGCCAAAAGCATCTTTTATTGTTTCTGCGGGAATATCGGGTCTCCCTTTTTGAAGCAAAGCCTGTTTAGAATAAAAAACGATAGCTTCATCGGCAGGGTTCAGGCTGTTTTTATATTCGGAAAGAAAATCTGAGTTAAGACTGCTAAAAGTATGCAGTTCCAAACAGGCGATTAACTTCCTGCCGGGATGAAGTTCTTTTACCGCTGCTACTGAAGCATTCACCTTGGAAGGACTATGCGCAAAATCCCTAAAGATCACCGCAGATTCATTTTCGGCTATTTTTTGAAGTCTTTTTGAGGCGCCCTTAAAACCAGCGATTGCTTCATAGAAATCATCTTCGTCAATTCCCATGTGCTGGCAAATCCATTTAGCACCTGCAAGATTATTCATATTATGTTTTCCGAAGATTTCAAGAGGTAATTCACCTTCAGGAGTATCCAGAATGCACTGCCCGTTTTCCAAATGATAGTTGGGTGTGCTATATGGATGTTTTCGCACCGGATTTTCAGAAGTTTCCACAATACTTTTCAATTGGGTATCTTCTTCATTATACACCAATATCCCGCCATTTACCAGAGAATTCACAAATAGGGAAAATTGTTCAGCGTAATCCTGTTTGGTTTTGAAAATATTGATATGATCCCAGGCAATACCGCTCACCAGGGCGATATTAGGCTGATAATGCAAAAATTTAGGCCGCTTATCTATGGCCGATGAAGGGTACTCATCGCCTTCAATAAGGATAAAATCATTATCGGGGCTGAGCTGCACCGAATGTGCGATGCCTTCTATGCTGGCACCCAGCATATAATCTATATCTTTTTCGTGATAATTCATCACGTGTAAAATCATAGCTGTAATCGTGGTTTTTCCGTGGGAACCTGCAATTACAACCCTGGTTTTGTCACGGGATTGTTCAAAAAGGAATTCAGGATATGAATATATTTTAAGCCCATCGGCCTGAGCCTTGAGAAGCTCGGGGTTATCGGCTTTGGCGTGCATTCCAAGAATAACGGCATCGAGTGGCGTATTAATTTTTTCCGGGAACCAACCTTCGGCTTCGGGAAGTAGACCGGCATTTTGAAGCGCCGATTTTGCAGGTTCATAGATTACATCATCACTTCCGCTTACCCGGTGACCTTGGTTTTGTAAGGCGATCGCCAGGCTATGCATCGCACTCCCGCCGATGGCTATAAAATGAAAATTCATAGAAAAAAATTTGCGCAAATATACTTAATTGCAACGAGGCAGGCAGCAGGAAGGGCTGCCTACATTTCCAAAATTCGGGCTTTCTCTTTACGAGCTTCAGGAAAATCTGATTTTGCAGAAAGCGCTTTCTCTACCAATTCGAGGGCCTGCTGTTTATTTTGTTTATTGGATTGCAGTCTGGCCATTTGAAGGTAAGCCCAGGCAGGAGATTTCAGGTCCTTATACCCATACCCCCGAATATAATTTTGAAGGAAGGCAATCCCGGCATCAGCATCAATTTTAAATTTGGCGGCGCGCTCACCGAGCTCGTAGAACAAATAATTTCTTACCACCAGAGACTTATCATTCTTTGCCAAAGAGACTGCTTTTTGGATAAGACTTCTGGCTTGTTCGGTTTCTCCGTCGTAATTATGAATATAGGCCTGGGCAAGCAAATAATCGATTGGGTTGATATTTTTAAGTTCACTGGCAAATGATTGAGCCGTGCTGCGGCTTCCACCCACTATAGCGGGGATTTGCATATAAAACTCAACCAGGGCACGTCTCACTTCAGGGTTTGTAGGATGAAGCTCTGCCGCCTTGTTAAGATATTTTTTAATATCACCCACCAGCATTGCCGCCTGGAATTTAGAACCCTCCATAGCTTTCATTCCCAGGGCGCCTCCCAATTTAAAATTATATACTCCAGAGTTAGGGTCTTGCTGCAATAAATCTTCGTAATAGGAAATTGCGGTTTCCCAGTCTTTCTCAAAGCTGGCAATATCGCCCAGGAGCTCCCGGGCATCAGGGTTTTCCGGGTATTTTTGAAAAATCTTTTTGGCTTGCTGAATTTTTCCTTCCTCAAGGAAGGTTTTTGCATCCTCAATCCCTTCCTGGGCCTTTACAGGCTCTACATTCATTAAAAAAAATACAATAAAAAAACAGGTGAAACCCCTCATATTTTAAAATTTTCCTAAATTTAACGTAACAAAAGTACCGATCCCTACACAAATAATTAACAAAGCACTTGTTAATTTAGCTGAAATGCTAATTATTGTTAAAGTCACAAAGTTCGTTAACCTAAAGTTTAAAATTTATTTGAATATTTGTGCTACAAAAATCTAGTTAAACCTAATACTAATAATTGAATTTAACACCTAGCCTATGCAAAATTTTACTTTTGGGAGGAAGGGAACAAATTGGTTCCTTTTCGCCTTTGTATTGTTAATTGGAACCTTGCCCTCGTTTGGGCAGGAATGCCCAACTGTAGACGAACCGACGCAATCATTTTGCGACGCTCTTTCAACAGTTTCAGACCTTGCACCAGCGGGCGCTACCTGGTACGCTGATGAGACATCAGATGAGCCTCTTCCTTCAAATGAATTATTAATAGATGGAGAGGACTACTATGCAGATTCTGATGATTGTACAACTCCAAGAAGTGATAGAAGAGTTGTAGTTACCCTAACTGAGCCAGTAAATGCACCTCTTGTTCAGGACGACTTTTTCACACCTTGTTCTGGTGGAGGACCTTATACTATAGCAGATCTGAAGGAAGCGATAGATGCTTCTGCAGCTCCTTCCGGTTATTCGCTGGAAATCTTTCCAACAAGATATGGTAAAGATGACGCCCCTCTGGCGGATTCAACTCCATTAACTACAGGGAATTACTTCGCGGGCTTTTATGATGGTTCAGATTGTCAATCCAGAAGAAGACCTGTAAGATTTGAGCCAGTTGAAGCTCCGGCTCCAGCTGCTGCTTCACCCCAAGTAGTTTGTGAAGGCACTACAGTTAGTGAACTAGAAGCAGAAGGTACAAATTTATGGTATAGAACTTCAACTTCAGAACCTGCCCTTCCAGATGATTTCATTGTTCAAAACGGTGAAACTTATTACGTATCTCAAGTAGTTCCAAGTGATGGACCACCTTGTGAAAGTGGTAGAACGGCTGTTACTGTAACTGTAGAAGATTTCGATGCAGGCGAAAATAGTCTTGGTAATGAAATTTGTCGGGCCGATTTGGATGCCAGGATAGCAGACCCTAACGAAAGTGTAGATGCAATCTTATTAAGCTTCCTTGGAGAAAGAGATCAACTAGAGGGCACTTCTGTAGAGTTTGACCCTACGATTGCTGAGTTAGGTGAGGAATACGGAACCAACCCTATACAAACTTTTACAATCACAGCTACTTTCACCACCGAAAATGGTTGTGAAGACGATGTGGTTATTGAACTAACAGTTAACGAGAGTTTCGATGCCGGAGACGATAATACCGAGGGCAACGAAGTATGTCGCTCTGAATTCTCTACCGAAGCTACTTCCGAAGAGGTTGAAAATTATTTAATCTCTCTATTAAGTGTAGACTTTGATGAGGATAACGGCAGTTTCAGTAATATAGATGCCATCGTAGCCGCTCTGAATAACAGCGACGGTAGCGGAAATTTTTCATCTACCTACACCGTAGGAGAAGGAACCGAATGTGCAGATTCAGCTGAATTGTCATTTACAGTTTTGGCCGATGCTTCTACAACACTTGTTCCAGTAGCCGATTTATGTAATTCGGACATACCAGCATTGGTAAATGAAATACCAGAAGATGTTGAAGCTTTATTCCTAGAGAACTTTGGAGAAAACATCCCTGAAGGAGAATTTGCTGAAGGCGATATTCAAAGAGTAATCAATGAATACAACGCTCAAAATATTGGAACTTTTACAGTAACCTATAATATTACTGACGAAAATTTCTGCGCCACTTCAATTGAACTTAGCAGAACTGTAGCAGAAGATTTTAATGCTGGAAGTGATAATACTTCAGGAAATGAAGTATGTTTTTCGAATGATGTGACCGAGCAAGAAGTTGAAGATTATCTTATCTCTCTATTGAGTGATAACGCCGATCAAGGAGGAATATTTTCTCCTACAGCTTCAGAAATTGCAAATGATATTCCTGGAGAAACTACTTTTAATGTTACCTATACCGTAGGAGAAGGAACTGAATGTGAAGATTCAGCTAATTTACAGTTTACTGTATTAGAAGATGCATCCGTTAATTTAGTTGAAGTAGCCGATTTATGTAATGATGATATCCCGGCTCTTGTAAATGAAATCCCAGAAGATGTTGAAGCTTTATTCCTGGAGAACTTTGGAGAAAACATCCCTGAAGGAGAATTTGCCGAGGGCGATATTCAAAGAGTAATCAATGAATACAATGCTCAAAATATTGGAACTTTCACTGTGACTTATAATTTTACCGGTGAAAATTTCTGTTCTGGTTCAATTGAACTAAGCAGAACGGTGATTGAAGGGGAAGAGGCTAACGCCGGAGCCTTTGATAACATCGAAGATGTTTGTACCAACGATGAGCCAATTGATCTAACTACATTATCTAATTCTAATTCTGAGGCTACCGAAGGTGGAACTTTCACCGGAGAGGGTGTTACCAATAATGTTTTTGATCCTTCAACAGTTGAACCCGGAACTTATGACATTACCTATACTGTTGACGAGTCTGTTTCCTGTATAGAGGGAAGCGACGAAACTACATTTACAATTGAAGTTATTCAAGGGCCGAATGCAGGTCAGGATATTTCTGGATCAATTTGTATAAGCAGAGTTGAAGAAATAGTGGCCGATAATTTCCCAAACAGAGAAGATATAATTCAGGCTTTATTTGAAGAATTCAATTTCACTGGTGAACGTGGAGGTAATATCGAAAGCAATCTTGGAAATGACTTTAATACTATAGCACTTGCTTTAGCAGCCTATTATGGTGATGACGAAAGGGATGATAGCCTTTTAATAGAAGGAACTTATACAGTTGGCGATCCTCAGGACGAATGTGGAACTGATGTTTCAAACTTCAGCATCACCATCAACGATACTCAGGATGCCAATGCTGGTTCTGATGTAACTTATACAGTTTGTGAGGGCGATGCAATGTTTGATCTTAGTGTGATATTAAGCGACGATGCGATGACTGAGGGTACCTTTAGCCTAAATGGAGAGGTCCTAACAGATAATATGTTTGATCCTTCCATTGGTATTAATGAAGACGGCTACATAGTAACCTACACCGTAACTGATTCTTCAAATTGTGTAACAGAAGGAACTTCAGATACAGCAGAATATAGAATTATAGTTTCAGAAGGCAGAGATCTAGGAGAAGAAATCACCGCTAACCTTTGTGTTTCTGATCTTCAGGACACCTATTCAGAACAAGTGATTAGAAACTATTTTGCGGGTTTAATTCCGAATTATAGTCCAGCTGGAACTTTTGATCGTTCTATAGCTGAAATCACAGAGCAATATAATTCTGCCGAGTCTAAAATAGGAACATATCAAACTACCTATACTTTAGGGACAGGTGCCTGTGAAGATTCAGTTACCATAACTGTAAATGTAGAGGGTGAAGTTAATGCCGATGCGGGAGATGACTTTACTACTACACTCTGTACTAACGAGGAAGCTATCAACCTTTTCAACGAACTTAGTGCAAATGCAAATCCTGATGGCTATTTCGAATATAATGGTGAAGAGTTTGATGGAAACTTCGATCCGGCTGTTTTTAGCGCTAGTAATGAGCCTTATGTTTTCACTTACTTCGTAGGTCCATCTACCGCTTGTGTAGAAGGAACAGATACAGCCGAGTTTAGTATTACCGTATATGAAGCTCCAAATGCAGGGCAGGATATATCAGAAAGCCTTTGTATTACCGAGGCTGAGGAAATGATCACCAACCCACAAGCCGCAATCGACTGGTTTAACAACCTAATCGATGTAGACGGAGTAGACCAGGATGGAACTTTCGATCCGGCTCTTGAAATCCTTGCAGCTCAAATTGTGGCTTATATCAGTAATCCTGAGGAAGCAAGTGAAACATTCAGCACTACATATACTGTAGAAAACGACAACTGTGAAGATTCAGCTACCATTACTTTAACTATTAATGATGAAGTTGAAGCTGAGGCGGGTGAAGATGTTGCAGTAACCTTCTGTGCATCTCAAGGTGAGATCGATCTTAGAGATTACTTAAGCGAAGGCGCTAATCCAAATGGATACTTCGAAGGTGATGATTTCGATGGAATCATCAACACCAACAATTTAGATCAGACTGAATATACCTATACTTACATCGTAGATGAAAGCGTAGATTGTGTAACCGGTGAAGATTCAGTAGAATTTACCGTAACAATAATTGAAGATCTATTTGTTGGAACCGATAAGTTTGCCTCAGTTTGTAATGCAAATATTGAGAACGGACAGTTCCCTAATTCTACTTCGGTTAGAGATTTCTACCTTAATTTGCTTGATGAAGGAGTTTCCAGAAACGGTACTTTCAGCCCAAGCATCCAGGATTTAGTAGACTGGTATAACAATGAGAGCGAACTGGGTGACTTTACCACCACCTATACGGTAACCCAAGGAGAGTGTTCAGCTTCTGTTCAATTGACTGTTACAGTTTACGACGAGGTTCCTGCCGAGCTTGAGCCAATCGACGATGTGACGCTTTGTTCAATTGACGAAGATCAGGACCTATACTCTTTCCTTTCAACTAATGCTATTATGGATGGAAACTTTATCTGGAATGACGAAGTGATCGAAGGAGGTATCTTGAGCCCATCTATGCTTGGTGCAGGTGAATATGAAATCACTTATTCTATCACCGATGAGACTCCTTGTGTATCTGGAGAAGCTTCTGAAAGCTTTACCGTAACTGTTCTTGAAACTGTTACTGCAGGTATGGATATGGACGCTGCTCTTTGTGCAAATCAGGGAGAAGTAAATCTTTACAATTATCTTGATGCTCAGGCTTCAGATAGCGGTGAATTCACTTATGAAGGGGAAGTTCTTGCTGATGGTATTTTTGATGCCAGCGCTATGGGAGAAGGTACTTTTGAAGTAACCTACACTGTAGAGCCTATCAATGAGTGTGGTGTTGAATCTTCAACTCTTACCATTACCGTAAACGAAGTTCCAGACGCTCCAGAAGCCGATGCTACTTTCTTTGCCTGTGAAAGCGATATGGCAACTGCCGCCTGGTTAGAAGCTGAAGGAACCGACCTTATATGGTATGCTGATGCAGACCTTACTATGATGGTTTCTGAAGAAGATATGCTGGAAAGCGGCTCTTACTATGTAACTCAAACGCTTAATGGATGTGAGTCTGAAGCTGCTGAAGTGGTGGTAACCATCAATGTGGTTCCTGCACCAACTGCAAGCACTACAAGTTTTGAGTTCTGTGACAGAGATGCAGCCACCCTTGCAGATCTTACCGATGCGATTTCTTTCGAAGGAACTTTAATCTGGTACGATTCAGCCGATGGCGACAACTCTTTAGGAACTTCTACCAGACTTCAAAACGGTACTTACTACGCCAGCCAGGATGATGGAGAGTGTGAGAGCCTTGATCGTCTTGCAATAACTGTAAGTGTAGAAAACTGTCCAATTATCTATCCTGAAGGTATTTCTCCAAACGGAGATGGTATTAACGACACCTTCATAGTAGAGAACCTGGAGAATGAATATCCTAATTATTCAATCGAAATCTTTAACCGTTGGGGTAACACTATCTATAAAGGTAATGCCTCTACTCCAGCCTGGGATGGAACTTCAAACCAGTCTGGTGCTTTAGGTGACGATGTGCTACCAATCGGGGTATACTTCTACGTAATTGATTACGGAGATGGAAGCACTGCTCCAAGACAGGGCAAAGTTTACTTAAGCAGATAATAAAAAGGATAAACACTAGAAAGAAATGAAAAAAACAATCACAAAATATTTACTATTCGCCGGCCTTATCCTTTTTTCTGTAAAAGGTATGGCTCAGCAAGACCCTCTTTTCACTCATTATATGTATAACATGAGTGTTATTAACCCAGGGTATGCTACCGATGATCCGGGCATACTTAACCTAGGGGGTATTTATAGAACTCAGTGGCAGAATGTTGACGGTGCTCCAAGCACCGCCAACTTCTTCGCCCACACTCCGGTTAGCGAACGTGTTGAACTTGGTCTTACAATCGTACACGATGAAATAGGAGATGTTGTAAAGGAAAACAACATCACTGCCGATTTCGCCTACGTACTACCAGCTGGAGAAAGAAGTAAAATCTCCTTTGGTCTTAAAGCCGGTTTAACCACATTTGATGCTAACCTGGCCGGATTGAACCTAAGACAACCTAACGATCCTGCATTTCAAAATGTAAGCGAGATCTTTCCGGTATTCGGAGTAGGTGCATTTTGGTTTGGAGATAATTATTATTTGGGTGCTTCGGCTCCAAACATCTTTACTTCAAAACATATTGAAAATCAGCAAGGTTTAAGAACTCTTGGTAAAGAAGAAGTGCATTATTACCTAACCGGTGGTTATGTATTCGATATAAGCCAGGATGTACGTCTTAAGCCTGCATTTATGGCCAGAGGGGTTCAGGGAGCGCCATTGGCTGTAGATGTTACTGCCAACGTATTATTATATGACAGGTTAGAAGCTGGTGTTGGTTACCGATTTAACGAAACCATCACCGGATTGGTAAACTTCAAGATTACGCCAAGCCTTAGGGTAGGTTATGCTTACGATCACTTTACTTCAGATTTCCTGGGGTATAACGTAGGTGGAACCCACGAGATCATGTTGTTATTCGACGTAGATCTATTCGGACTTACCAAAGGATATGACAAATCACCTAGATTCTTCTAAAAACCGATATAACATGAAAAATATATATAGTACACTTTTAATTTTACTGGTAAGCATTACCGCAATGGGCCAGTCTGCTGCGATTAAGCAGGGTGACAAATTCTTTGTTCAAAGAGCCTATATCGATGCTGCCGATGCTTACGAAAAAGTTGTAGATAAGAATCAGGAGGTTTTACAAAATCTTGGAGATGCTTATTTCTACACCAATCAAATGGAAAATGCAACTGAAGTTTATCAGTTGCTTTTCCTTAGACATGAAGCCAGTGTGGCTCCTGAATATAAATTCAGATATGCACACGCACTTAGAGCGGTTAACAAACACGAGGATGCCGATAAGTATATGAGCGAGGTTAAAGGAGAAGAAGTGAACTTCGACGCCTTCCAAAGAGAGCTTGACACTATCGCCCCACACGTGTTTACCACTAACCAGATCATGAACAATTCTGCTTCTGCAGATTTCGGAATCTCTTACTATGGAGACAGAATTACTTTTGCTTCTACCAGAAATCAGGCCCGCCCTATTTATCCGTGGAACAAAAGACCAACTCTGGATCTTTACAGCGCAGAAATGAGTGAAGACGGTGAACTAAGCGATATCATCCTTTTTGATGACAATATCAATACCGATGCTCACGAAAGTTCAGCTACCTTTAACCAGGATGCTACGGTAATGTATTTTGACCGTACCAGCGATAAGAGAGTTAAAGACGAAGAAGGTGTTCGCGTAGCGCACATCAAAATTTACCGCGCAGAGTTGGTAGATGGAAACTGGACCAATATCGAAGCTCTTCCTTTTACCAGCGATGAGTATTCTACTGAACATCCAAGCCTAAGCGCCGATGGAAGCAAACTTTACTTCGCCAGTGATATGCCGGGTTCTATGGGATCTTTCGACATCTACGTTGTAGACGTGAATGAAGACGGAACTTTTGGTACTCCTGAAAATCTTGGAGGCGGAGTTAACACCGAGCACAGAGAGCAGTTCCCATTCATCAGTGAAGAAGGAGTTTTATACTTTTCTTCCGATGGACATGAAGGCTTCGGAAATATGGATATTTACCGCAGTGAAGGAAACTTCAGCGAGGTGCAAAACCTTGGTGGTACCATTAACTCAAGCCACGATGATTTCGCTTTCGTAATTCGCGAAGGACAGGAAAAAGGATATTTCGCTTCAAACAGAAGAGGTACCGATAACCTGTATGTGTTTACCCGTGAAGATTATGTTCCTCCAGTGGTTGATTTCGACGATAGAGAAACCAACGTAGAAACCGGAAGACAGCAACTTCGTGACGTAGGAAACATTTACTTCGATTTCGATAAGGCTACCATTAAGGAGGAGTCTAAACCAACCCTTAATAAGGTAGTTGATATTATGAACAAATACCCGTCTATCAATATCGAAATTGGATCTCACGCCGATGCTCGCGGATCTGACCAGTACAACCTTGGTCTTTCTGAAAGACGTGCAGCTTCAACCCTTGAGTACCTAGTCGAAAATGGTATTGACCGCAGCCGTTTAACCTCTAAAGGTTATGGTGAAAGTATGCCTCTTAACGATTGTACTCAACCAACCGGATGTACTGCCGAGCAATATGCAGTAAACCGTAGAAGTGAATTCACCATTATGGATGATAAAACCAACAATGCTGAAAACACTGAGATGGATGAGGAAATGAATGAAGACAACTAATTTCCACTTAGCTACTAACTAACCAATCAAAAGTGGAGGAGGCTGTCTGAAAAGGCAGTCTCTTTTTTATTGGAAATAATTCAGGATAGTATTATTTTCATGGTATGAAAGCT
>NZ_JBSYGH010000012.1:0-120823 GCF_054121495.1 Salegentibacter haimaensis | reverse complement strand
GAACTCCCGCCTACAGCTTAACTCCCGTTATCCCTGAAAGCGGATGCAAAGATACGCCTAGTTTTGAGTTGAGCAAGGGAATTGAAAAAAAGATTGATTTTTGAGAACCTGGCAAGAGAATTAAAGAATCGGCCTTAGAATTATCAGTTTTTTAAAGCTAGATACGACTATATTGATGACATTTTTAGAGAAAAGCTTCCGCAGAAAAAGCAAATTTCAAAAGAAAATCACATAAAAAAGTTCCAAACCAGGCCAAAACGGATCACAAAATCGGTGTAGGGATAGCCGGGAGCTACAAAGTTGTTGTTCCCCATAATTAGAGAATTCACATGTTCAAGCTTAAAAAAGATTCGGGCCTGATCTACCTTCGCATTTACAAAGAAGTCCAAAACGGGGTAATTACCGAGGCTTTCCTGGTTCTGAACATAAAATTCTGCCAAAACCGGATCGTAGGCATTCATATTATAAGAGGCGAAATAATTAAAATTAAAACCTGTTTGCAGATAAAGCGCTCTCTTAAATAAATAATCCTGATAGTAGATGGAATTTCGCGTCACAAATTCAGGTAGATTTAAAACATCCTGGCCATCCAGTACGTTTTGATACATTAAGGTATGATACATTCCAAAAACACCAAAATCAAATCCCCGCTCGGCTTTTAACTTTAAATATCTCACCTGACCCCCGTGCTGAAAAGGCTTTACGAAACCCTCATCATTGGTGCTGAAATATGTATAATTTTGAATTTGAGTAAGCCTGGCATCTATACTGGCAATTCTTCGGGCATTCAATCTTCCATATAATGACTGGGTATTTACATTATCGAAATCGTTTTGCCAGTTGTAGTTTTGGTAATCGCTCTGGTAAAGTAGTTGGTTATAATCGGGCAGGCGACTGTTTTGTTCGATTCCGAAGCGAATATTGTTCTGTTCATTAAAATTATAAGCCGCATTGGCGGTTATATAATTTCCGGTGAAATCACCCCCCAGGGCCAGCATGGCATCGGCATTGATTTCGAATCCGCCGATTGTATTTTGATACTCCCCACCCAAAGCGTAATTCACCCCTCTTAGCCTGTCATCTATTCGTTCGTCTTCGATGAAATAAAGGGAATTATAACCATAATCTATACTGGTAACCGCTGCCTTGGCTTTTAAAATTCCCAGACCTGCCCCACTATATTGTATAAAGCCTTCATTGTAGAATTCATCGAGCCTTACCACATCCCTTAAATTAGTAGCTCCAAAAGAGGCTCCATATATTTCATTAACAGCTGTAGCCTGTTGAAAATCGAATTTCTTATAGTTATAGTTTAATACGTGCCCGGCAGTAAGGCCTCTTCTATCTGGAGCAGGAGCGGTGAGCTGGTAGGAATGATCAAGAAAAAAACGTTTTCCGTACAAAGTGCTGCGGGCGTTGGTGTAATTCATTTCCAACAGGGTCCTGTCTTCGAAATCTTCTTCTTTAGAACGATACTGTTCTATAGCCAGAGAATCCAAACCGCCATTTTCCTGATTCATCAGGTCCTGAGACACAAAATGCGCTTTAGCGTCGTATTTCCCATCTTCGGTCTTGTACGTTATTGTACCGCGGAAGTTCCCGGTACTGGTAAGCATATGCACATACTTCCCCAGCGCTCTTACTCCTTTATATGCTATGGAAATATTCACCCGATCGGAGGTATTTACCGCAACCAGGGCATCTAACTGCTGACCCTGTTCGGGTACGGTTTTAAAATATAGCTCGGTAAAGGGTGTTGGCACGCGATAATAATTGATATCATCGGCCTCCATAAAATTGAAATGCCTGGCCCGGGCTCCAAATCTGGGCAGATATTGTTTAGTATCTACTTTATAACTTAAAGAATTATAGGTTTGAGCCGTGTTAGGAAAGGATAGTAACTCAAAATTGTCTTTTCTTAAATAATTAAAGCGGTAATCTTTCTGAATATAGAGCGAAGTATCTACGTGGGTAGTGTCGTTATAGCGGGTGATGATTTTGTATTCGGTGATATCGGGTTTGGAAACTGAATCTGCGGGTTGAGCCATACCTCCTTCTCCAGGTTTAGATAGGACACCTCTTTGTGCAAAAACAGACATTCCCAGAAAAAAGAATAACAGGAAAAAAAAATTTCTCATAGCATTAGTTAGCGCTAGAACAAAAGTAAAAATAATAATGGCAGAAAGACAGAATCTTTGGAAACAATAAGAGACTGCGGGAAAGGGCAGTCTTGTTTTTATATTAATAACAAAGTAGTATAACATTAATTTCCAGGGCGAGGAGTTAAAAACCTACCAATTATTTAAAAGTATCCTGCGAAGTAGTCTTTCGCAATGAAATTAAAAGTCGAATGTAGACAAATTACCATGTAAAAGTATGCGTTAGATCTTTTATCTATGCCCATATGTACAATACTTATTCCGATGAACCCTTCAGAACTTAATCATTTGATTTGGCAATACATTAATAAAAAAAGGTCACCTAATAAATTAATATTAGACGACCTCTTATTATTTACAAATTTTATAATTGACTAAGGTAAATAAGTCAATTTAAAATTATTCTGAGTGGTTTAATAACCATCATTTTGAACCATATTCGAATTGGCATTCATTTCTGATAGGGGGATAGCCCAGGCAAATAGATAACTTGGGTAACTAATAACTTCCATCACCTCTCCTGTAGTACCGACTGCTTCCATACTCATATTGGTACGTAGCATGTCATCAAACCTAAATCCTTCAAAAATCAACTCTCTTCTTCTTTCCAAAAGGATATTTTCTTTTGAAGCTTCTGTGTAGAGTGTAGCTCCTCTATTAGCTGGAATTCTATTAAGCTGAGTTAATGCATCTCCACCTGTTTCCAATAAAGCTTCAGCATAATTCAACACAACCTCTTCGAAACGAATCAAAGGAATATTATCAGTGAAATTTACATTATCAGGATATTTACCTGTATTCCTAATAAACTCTCCCTCAGTATCTAAAATACCAAGTCGTACATCAGAATTTTCGTAAATATTTAAAACTTGCGGTCTAGCGACTACGTCACCATACCCACTTCCATCATCATTAATCTGGTACATATAAGCTAGACCATTAATTCCAGCATTATCTACCTGACTTGCCGCCAACTCAAATAACACATTTGATCCACCATTTCCAGCCCAACTACTTACATAAGATTCAGCTGGAATTATTGAATATAATCCTGAATTAACCACTTCTTCGGCCGCAGAAAGCGCTCTACTCCAATCACCGAAATAAATAGCAACTCTGGACTCTAAAGCTTTAGCAGCAAATTTTGAAACATAAACCTTGGTATTATCGTAATCTGTATCCATCATTGAAAATGCATTTTCCAAATCACTATATACAGCAGCCTTTACTTCATCTACGGTATTCCTTGCAGGGAAAAGGTCTTCCCCTTTATATTCAGTAACAATAGGCACACCTAGATTACCACTTCCCGTATGCTGTTGACCATACTCACGTAATAGGTCAAAATGAGCTAATGCTCTTATTGCCATTGCCTGTCCCTGAATATGACGTCCATAGTCCAGATCTCCTTCCAAAGTTTCCAGGTCTGCATTAATGATAAGGTTGGCATTAGCTATAACCTCATAGGCTTCATTCCAGATCAAATCTGTATTTTCATTATACAAAAACTGACTTTCAGTAGTATATCTTCCTGAATTACCTATAGAAAATGTATTATCACTTCTAACCTCATTAGTGATAATTACATCTTGTCCATAATATCCAGATTCAGACATAAGACTATGGACACCCTTTAGAATACTGAAAAGGTTATCTACGTTATTCACACTCTGCTCAACACTTTTACTTTGTGCAAGCGTAGGGTCTAAGTCCTCTGTTGTACAGGAGGAAATGGCCATAACTAAGACCATCATCACTCCTTTATATATAAATTTTTTCATCAATTAATTTTTTAAAAAGTTAAGTTCACACCTAGTAAAAATGCTTTGGTTGGAGGAGTCTCCAATCCCGTTTGTCCACCAAAATTTTGTTCAGGATCATAAAGTAAATTATCATCCTTTACCCAGGTTGCCAGATTATTTCCTCTTACAAATATTCTTGCAGAATTCATACCAATCTGTTCCAATATAGAATTAGGGATGTTATACCCAAAAGTTACAGTTCTAAGTCTTAAGAAATCTGCATCATAAAGGTATTTAGAGTGTCTTTGCCAAGGTTCTCCTGCCGTGGTAAATTTGCTATGTCTGGCAACGTCACCAGGCTCCTGCCACCTGTCTAATAATGATTGATAACCATTATAAGCTAAGATTGGAAAACCATTAGTTTGATGCAAATATAGATGCCACCCTTCATATACCTTATGTCCTCCAGCATAATATGCATTAGCATTTACGAAAAATCCTTTATAAGTGACGTTTAAGTTCAAACCAGCTGTTACGGTAGGAATTGCATTTCCTCCCTGGAAAACAGCTTCAGCATTATTAAAATTGGTTGTAGTTTCTCCATCCACTCCATTTACATACCATTCATCCATTCCAGTCTCAGGATTCACTCCTGCCCATGTTGGCATGAAATACTCTCTTACTGGACGTCCGGTTTCAATCCGATCTATAGTAGTGGTAATAGTTCTTTCCACACCATTTGGATCTAAAGGTAATTTGGTAACCTCATTATTAACGGTGGCAACATTTCCTCCAATTGTAAGACCAAAATCCTCGGTATCAATAATATTCGCCGATAGGGCAAGCTCCAATCCTTGGTTAACAAGTGCACCAATGTTTTGAGTTTGTTGATTAAACCCTGTGGTTTGAGAGAGCGGCACATCAAGCAAAAGGTCTTCAGAATTTCTTCTGAAATATGCAAAATTACCTGTTAGAGCGTTTTGGAAGAAACCAAATTCAACTCCCACATCTAAGGTTTTGTTAATTTCCCAAGACAAATTTTCATTACCGAAAGTAGACAGTACCTGAGCTCCTTCTCCATTATAATCTACACCGTAAGTGAACAAGGATTGATAATTATTCAAACCTATATTCGCATTACCAGTAACCCCGTAAGAACCTCTAAGCTTCAAATAATCTAATGCGTCTACACTGTTTAAAAAATCCTCCTTATGTAGGTTCCACGCCGCACCGATAGAATAGAAGTCTCCCCATCTGTTTTCTTGTGAAAATCTAGAATTACCTTCCCTTCTATAGGATAAGTTTAATACATATTTACTATCAAAAGCAGAGTACTGAAGCAATCCTAAATAAGCTCCCATATACCAGTCGTTATAACTTGAAGTAACAGAAAGCGGTGTTCCTGCACTTGCTAAGTAAAATAATCCATCATCAGCAAAATTATTACCAGCACCTCCCAGGAAATAGTTGCGATTAGCCTGGTACTCCTGAAGAACCTTAGCATTAAAAACGTGATCTGGATTAATTTCAAAATTATATTCTAGATAGTTCTGAAAAACATAGAACGCATTGGTTCTATCATACTGAGAAGCATCTCCTGAGGTAGGCACACCATACCCATATCTTCTATTAGTATATGTTCTATAGTTATAAAGCTGAAGATCGACGTTAAATTTAGTTCCTGCTTTAAAGCCTCCTCCAATATTCCAATCTAGAGAATTACCAGAAATCAAACGCGTAAAACGGTTTTCATTAAAGTTATCTCTAGTAGAGATTAATGGGTTTGGTAAAGCTCCTCCGATTTCCGCAGGTGTACCATCTTCATTATAGGGCTGTCTTAAAGGGTTCATAAAGTAAGTTGCTGTTCTTGGACTATCAAAGTAAGCACTTCTTTCTAAAAAGGCATCCTGAAAAGTGTAGGCTGCAGAGTTATTAGAAGAAAACTTCAAACTTGGACTAAAATCCTTAGAGAAATTCAAAGAACCTGAAATCCTTTCAAAAGAAGACCCTATAACAGTTGCTTCTTGCTTAAGATAACCAATGGAAGCGTAAAAACGATTATCCTCACCTCCACCGGAAGCAGACAAACTATATTGTTGAAATAAAGCATCTTTATTAGAAAGAGTTTCCTTCCAGTTCGATTCAGGACGCCCGTCTGTATCCCATTGAGAAAATAAAGCAATGTTATTTAAGACAAAATCTTCGGCTTCAGCTTTAGATGCAAAACCCCCATCATTAAAGAAAGCTTCAGAAGCCAGCTCAAGTCTTTGAGCATTAGTAAGTGGCTCTGGCTGATCTATAGCATCATTCTGAAAACCAACCTGAGAGCTAAAATTATATTGCGTCTTACCAAATTTACCACCTTTAGTAGTAATCAAAATAACCCCGTTAGCACCTCTTGCACCGTATTGAGCAGTAGCAGAAGCATCCTTCAATACCGTAATAGAACTAATTGTAGATTGATCTATCGCAGCTAGAGCACTTATACTAGATGTAGCATCACTAGCGTTAACATTACCATTATTTACCGGCACTCCATCTATCACGTAAAGCGGTTCATTACCAGCCGTTATAGAGCTAATACCACGAATTCTGATATTTGCTACAGATCCCGGAGTACCTGAAGAGGATGACACCGCCAAACCTGCAACATTACCCTGTAAAGCTTGATCTACAGATGCCGCAGCAAATTCATTAAGCTTTTCCTCGTCAACTTCTACTAAAGAACCAGTAACATCTGATCTTTTTTGAGTAACATATCCTGTTATCACTACCTCTTCTAAACCAGCTGCATCTACCGCCAGAGTAACATTATACACGTCTGATGAGCCTATAGTTATAGTTTGAGTTGTAAACCCAACATAACTAAATACAAGTACATCACCCGGGGCAACAGAGATAGAATAATTTCCATCGAAATTTGTTTGCGTACCATTAGAAGTACCTTGCTCAATAACATTAACTCCGGGAAGAGGTAAACCATCTTCGTCTAAAACTGTACCACTGACAGTTTTGTCCTGTGCAAATGATATTTGCACCACTAACGCCATAAAGAACGTTAGGAAAACTTTTAATTTGTTTTTCATTATTTAATTTAATTTGAATTAGCCTGAGCCAAAAATCATAATAAAAACTTAACAAACCAAATAAAATTTTAATTAAAATGCTTTTTGGACCAAAATTATTGGAAATTTAAGTGCATATTAATGTTCATAATTCAATTATTTTCATGAGAATGGAATTCTCAATCAATAGAGTTTAAATTTGACCTTTTAAAAAGATTATTAATTTCTAATATTGCAAAAGTATTTCTCAATTTAATGTTAAAGCAATTCGACAACAAAATTATTATCGCCGGCACCGATGAAGCGGGGCGTGGCTGCCTCGCGGGGCCGGTTACGGCAGCGGCCGTGGTTTTACCCCGGAATTTCAAAAATGATCTTTTAAATGACTCTAAACAAACCAGCCTGACGGCGAGAAACCTATTGCGCGGCATTATTGAAAAAGAATGCGCCTCCTTTGGAGTAGCACAGGTTTGGAATGGAGAAATTGACCAAATTAATATCCTCAATGCTTCGATTCTGGCGATGCACCGGGCGCTGGAGAAACTGGATTGCGACTATAAACATATAATAGTTGATGGTAACCGCTTTAAAGATTTTAAAAATATTTCTCACTCCTGTATCATAAAGGGAGATGCAAAATTTCTAAGCATAGCAGCGGCTTCCATTTTGGCAAAAACCTATAGAGATGCCTGTATGGAACAACTACACGAGGAATTCCCCATGTATAACTGGAAAAAAAATAAAGGATACCCTACCAAAGAACATCGCGCAGCCTTAGAAAAGTACGGGCCTACGAAATACCACCGCCAAAGTTTTAAACTCCTACCAGAACAACTTAGTCTTGAATTTTAACTCTTATATAAATACTCAAAAATCATCTCCCGAGTGTTACAGAAACCGACCTGACTACTAACGAAGGCTCTTAACCAGAGGGCGCCATTGGAGATTACACCGTGCAAAGCATAAAATAAAATAAGGCCGGGTTGACCCGGCCTTAAACTGTATAAAATTTGATATTCTAGTTTTGATAGGCGCTGTTTTGCACCAACAAATCATTTACATCCATTTCTCGTTGTGGAATAGGATAAATCAGTAAACCAGAATCAGCGGGAAGTTCTCCCACGGCGCGATCGGTTCTCTTATGGTCGTGGATTAGGTGACCTTCAAACATAAGTTCGAGTTCTCTTTCCAGCCATATATCTTCAAAACTAACCGACGCAAGAGGCTCGGCATTCGCTCTTTCTCTAATCGTATTCACATCGGCGGTTGGTGATTGACCCACTTCGGTTCCTTCTCTAAGATTCGCTTCAGCTCTAATTAGATACATTTCAGCCAAACGCAGGGTTGGAATATTCCCAAATTGATTGGTATATTTTGAAGTTAATCGCTCCCCACTTTGTGCACTCTCATAGAAAAACGAAGCCCTATCGTCGGTTTCTGAATCGAACTTATCTACATAGGCATCTTCAACAACTACATCACCGCCACGTCCGCCAAAGCTTTGCTGTGCATAATGAACTACCAGCCAATTTTCACCACTTTGGGTGGTTACCTGAAAGCTGAAGATATCCTCACTGCTATCGAAATCTCTGTTAAAGGCATCGGCAAATGAGCCAGTAAGAGAATGACCACTATTTTGAATAACATCATTAGCTGCATCACGAGCCTGACCATATTCTCCCATCTGAAGGTAAACACGAGCTAAAAGAGCCTGTGCGGCGTACTTGTCTGCCCAAAAACTATTGGATTCAGGCAACAGATCATAAGCCTGGTTAAGATCTGAAATCACCTGCGAATACACTTCTTCTACTGTATTCCTGGGAATTCTTAAATCCCCTGAATAATCAGTAAGACCGGTTAAAGTAATTGGCACACCCAATTGAGAGTTATTACCTCCCGGTTCATATTGCTCGCCAAATAAACGAACAAGGTCGAAATAAGATAAAGCACGAAGAAAATGAGCTTCTCCGGCAACGGTATTCTGTCTGTCTTCATCCACAATGTCTATATTATCAATCACCAGATTGGTTTGATTGATCGCATCGTAAGAGTTTAACCAAAAATTAGCGACAAATGAATTATCCACAAGGATATTTTTTGTGAAAACCTGTCTTGGTTGTTGAAATGTCCCTACCCAACTGGCCTGATCTGTAAAACCGTAAAGATCGGATAGCAAAGGCAAGTACCCTCCATAATTTGGAGTTTCTACTAATTCAGCATAGGCTCCAATTAGAATATTTTCGATATTTTCTCCCGTAGACAGAGCAATTTCATTAGAAACAGACTGCCTGGGTTCAATGCTTAACTCATCTTCACAGCCCGTAAAAGCCAGACCTGAGAGTAAGAATGAAAAGATTAATTTATATTTTTTCATAGATCATTTTTTAGAAGTTAATATTTACCCCAATCGAATAGGTGGAGGCAGCTGGAGGAGAATAAAAGTCAATTCCGGGTCCCTGGCCTGCATCACTAGTAGATTCTGGATCGTAACCAGTATAATTGGTAAAGGTCAATAGGTTAAATCCGGCGAAATACACTCTAAATTTACTCAATCCCATAGAGCTGGTCACGTTATCTGGCAAGGTATACCCGAGAGTTAGGTTACGCAATCTAACGAAATCGGCGCTTTCAAGATATCTTGTTGAATTTGCCGTACCATTAGCTCCAAATAATCTGGCCTGGGGCACATCGGTAATATCACCTGGTTGTTGCCATCTTCGCAGCTGATCTCTGGACTGGTTATCGAAATAATCGGCATTGGCAGACTGGTAAATCCCACCTCCATTATAGATACTGGCGCCCCACTGTCCCTGAAAAGTGAAACTAAAGTCAATACCTTTATAATACATAGTATTGGTTAAACCTCCAATCCACTCCGGGAATGGCATTCCTGCTACGACTCTATTAGCCTGGTTAGGATTTGTAGTAGTCTCTCTACTACCATCTTCACCGTTAATATAGTAAAGGGCATCTCCATTCTCTGGATCTACGCCGGCATATTCAAGTAAATAGAATGCTGAAATTGGTTCACCCTCTCTAAGAATATTTTGCCCGGTAATTATATCGGCACCTTCGTTTGGAAGGCTTTTCACCTCATTTTTATTCTGAGAAATATTGAAGCTGGTAGACCAGGTAAAGTCTTCCTTCTGAATATTTTTGGTATTCAAAACAAATTCCACACCGCGGTTTTCTAAAATTCCAACATTTCGTACAATACTTGGTCTTCCTGAAGTTCCCGGAAGAGGAACGTTAAAAATAAGACCATCAGATTCCTTGATATAGTAATCAATTTCTCCAGAAATACGATCGTTTAAGAATCCGTACTCCAATCCAAGATCCAGCTGTTCAACGCTTTCCCAGGTCAATAAGGGATTCTCAGCCTGAGTGGGCCCGATGCCGGGACGTTGGTTATAAGATACTCCACCAAATAATCCTCTCCAGGCAAAATCACCTATATCGGCATTACCAGTTTGTCCCCAGCTGGCACGCAGTTTTAAAAATGATAAAACACTAGAGTCTCTCATAAAATCCTCTTCAGAAACTATCCATCCCCCAGAAAGAGCTGGAAAGGTTCCAAATTGGTTTTCTCTACCAAATCTTGAAGAACCATCCCTTCTAATACTCGCTTTAAATAGATATCTATCCATTAGAGAGTAAGTAGCTCTGGCGAAATAAGATAGGAAAGCATTTTCAGTCTCGCTTCCGCTTCCGGCAGTAATTTCAGCAGCACTATTTACAGTCTGAAAATCATCTGTTGGGAACTCAATCCCTGTTACACTTTGAAATCTACGCTTGGTGTCATTATATTCCATACCGGCAACCACTTCAAGATCGTGAATGTCAGCAAAAATTTTAGAAAAAGTAAAATAATTACTGGCTACATAAGACTCGGTGCCTACGCTGGAAGCATAAGCCTGGCCATTAGTAGATTGGAAAGGAGCTAACCTTCCAACATAATTGTCTTCAGTCTGATAAAAAAGATCATATCCAAAATCTGAATTAAACTTTAGACTAGGAATAATTTGATATTCTCCAAAAGCCTTTCCGGTAACCCTTCTTACAACTGTGTTATAAAATGCATGTTTATCCTGTAAAAGGAAATTTGCATATAAAGTATTTGGATTTGGATCTCCATTCTCTAAAAAAGCAGGAGACATAGCCGGTTGAGCTATGGCCTGGATGGGGTTTACAAAAGCATTATCGTTCGCGATACGGTCTATATTTGTTCGCGAGAAACTTAAGTTCATTCCTGCTCTGAATTTATCAGACAGTCGATGGCTCACATTTACCCTTCCGGTGATTCTATCGAGTTCGTTTCCAGTAATTATACCTTTAGTGTCGTTATAAGCTCCAGAAAAGAAATAAGTAGTCTTTTCATTTCCTCCCTGCATAGATAAGCTGGCATCACGAACATGACCTGTTTGGAAGGCAAGATCCTGCCAATCGGTATCCACCTCACGGTTTCTCCAATCGGTCCCATTAGCAAGGAAGTCGAAAATACCTTCAATATAATCTGTTCCCCCTTCTTCTCCAAATGAGTTAACGGCTGCTTCGGTGAAAAGTTCGATATACTCATCTGTATTCAACCACTCTCTTTTATTAGTAGGTTGACTTATACCATGAGAGTAATTAAAAGAAAATTGTCCTTCCTGATTTTTACCGCTTTTGGTAGTAATAATCACAACTCCATTTGCACCTCTAGAACCATATACTGCGGCTGCAGAGGCATCTTTAAGAATATCGATAGACTCGATCTCATTTGAGCTTAAAGTTAGAAGTGGGTTGGTAGGTGCTCCGTTATTAGATTCATCATTATTTATTAACGGTACACCGTCCAATACGTACAATGGTTCAGAACCGGCACCAATACTGGCAACCCCACGAATTCTAATATTCACTCCCCCTTCTACCTTACCATTGGTTTGAGTAACCTGTACCCCGGCGGCTTTCCCTGAAAGGGCGTTCTGCACACTAGGAGTTGGCACCTCTTCGATATCTTCTGAGGTAAGCTTGGCTACATTATCGGTTAGTTTTCTTTTACTTTGGGTTCCATACCCCACCACAACTACTTCATCAAGTTGGCCGGCATCTTCTTCCAAAGTTAAATTATAGGTATCACTTGCCCCCACGACTAATTCCTGAGTAGCAAAGCCTACATAACTAAACACTAATACCTCTCCTTCAGCGGCAGAAATATTAAAGTTACCATCAAAATCGGTTTGCACACCTCTATTGGTGTTTTGCACAATTACATTTACCCCCGGCAATGGCATACCCTGGGTATCGGTCACTGTTCCACTTATCGGCTTTTGTTGTGCAAAAGCCATAGGAATGACAAATAACAGAAGTAAAGTAAGAATACCTTGTAAATCTTTCTTCATATTTATTTATGATTTTAATTAGAGGTTAAAAATCCTAAATATTTCTTATTAAATCAAAAATAAACTGAAAAAATACACGAATACGTTATAGCTTCAACATTTAAGAAAAATAAGTTGAAATAATGATGAGGCTAGTTACAGTAAGGGCTAATTTTGTGAATTCT
Organism: Salegentibacter haimaensis; assembly: GCF_054121495.1. Classification (NCBI taxonomy): domain Bacteria; kingdom Pseudomonadati; phylum Bacteroidota; class Flavobacteriia; order Flavobacteriales; family Flavobacteriaceae; genus Salegentibacter; species Salegentibacter haimaensis. Next base: position 108,312 of record NZ_JBSYGH010000012.1, on the reverse strand, counting down.
TCAATTTCAATTAATAGTCCTCATTATGAATTTATTAAGAATACTCGCCTATTTAACAAACTCGGCCTCAAAAAGCGCTGCAAAATGTTTCTGAAGTTTTTCTTCTACCTCGTTCATAGGGATTTCTTTCTTTCCCAGCTCTACATTTAAAGAGGTTACCGCCTTACCTTCAATTCCGCAGGGAATGATATTATCGAAGTACCCGAGATCGGTATTTACATTCAGTGCAAAACCGTGCATAGTCACCCAACGGCTGGCTCTAACGCCCATCGCACAAATCTTTCGGGCAAAAGGGGTGCCTACATCAAGCCAAACTCCGGTTTCCCCCTTGCTTCGTGAAGCTTTCAATCCATATTCATCTAAAGTGAGAATTACCATTTCTTCTAAAAAACGCAGGTATTTATGAATATCGGTAAAGAAATTTTCGAGATCTAAAATGGGGTAGCCTACCACCTGCCCGGGACCGTGATAGGTAATATCCCCTCCCCGGTTTATTTTATAATAAACCGCATTTTTGCTTTTCAATTGCTCTTCAGATACCAGTAAGTTTTTGATATCGCCGCTTTTGCCTAAGGTATATACGTGGGGATGCTCTACAAAAAGCAGGTAATTTGGGGTAATTTCAGATAAATCTTCCCGCCGGTTTTTGATCTTGAGGTCCAGAATTTCCTTAAAAAGCTTTTCCTGGTAATCCCAGGTTTCCTTGTAATCTTTTAAACCTAAATGCTGTATTTCAACTTTTTTATTGCTCATCTATCTCTTCGGATTATTTAAAATGATCAATGCCGCGATCACTCCCGGAATCCACCCCAACAGGGTTAACAATAAAACGATGATTATAGATCCGCAGCCTTTATCATACACTGCCAGGGGCGGAAACAAAACAGAAAGTATAACTCTCCAAATGCTCATTTATAAATGAATTTCTGAAATTTTCTCTGCAAAGATAGAACTAAAATTTGGGCCTGCCAGTGCGTTGGTTGGTACTCCATTAGTGCTTATATTTGCAGCGATTTGCAGAAAAGCATCTCATTAACTTTCAAATTTTTACCATGCAGCTATCTGAACAGGAAATTGTACGCAGAGAGAAATTAAAGACCCTAAGAAATCAGGGCATCAATCCTTACCCGGCCGATCTTTTCCCGGTAGACCATACCACCAAAAAGATCAAATCGAATTTCGAGGAAGGAAAAAAGGTAGTGATAGCCGGGCGATTAATGTCCCGCCGAATTCAGGGAAAGGCTTCTTTTGCTGAAATTCAGGATGCCGATGGTAAAATTCAGGTGTATTTTAACCGGGATGAAATTTGCCCCGGAGAAGATAAAGCCAAATACAACGATTTTTATAAAAAATGGCTCGATATAGGCGATTTTATCGGGATTGAAGGTGAGCTTTTTAAAACCCAGGTGGGAGAAATGACCGTGATGGTAAAAGATTTCACACTGCTTAGCAAGGCTCTTCGCCCCTTACCCCTGCCTAAAACCGATAAAGACGGGAACACCCACGATGGCTTTAACGACCCCGAACAACGTTACCGCCAGCGTTATGCCGACCTTGCCGTAAACCCTAAGGTCAAAGAAATTTTCGTAAAACGCACCAAACTTTTCAATGCGATGCGAAATTTCTTCAATGAGAAAGGCTACTTTGAGGTAGAAACCCCAATTTTGCAGTCGATCCCCGGGGGTGCAGCCGCCCGCCCGTTCATTACCCACCACAATGCGCTCGATATTCCGCTTTATTTGAGAATTGCCAACGAGCTTTACCTAAAGCGTCTTATCGTAGGTGGATTCGACGGGGTTTATGAATTCTCTAAAAACTTCAGAAATGAAGGTATGGACCGTACCCATAATCCTGAATTTACCGCGATGGAAATCTATGTTTCCTACAAGGATTATAACTGGATGATGGAGTTTACTGAAAAACTTCTCGAGCATTGCGCGATGGAAGTTAATGGTACTACTGAAGCGATTTTCGGCCAACACAAGGTAGATTTTAAAGCTCCTTACAAACGCATCACCATGACCGATGCGATTAAAGAGTATACCGGCTTCGATATCACCGGGAAATCTGAAAAAGAACTTTACGAGGCCGCAAAAAATATGGGCATCGAGGTAGATGACACTATGGGTAAGGGAAAACTTATCGATGAGATTTTTGGAGAAAAATGCGAAGGCAAATTCATTCAGCCCACATTCATTACCGATTACCCCAAGGAAATGAGCCCGCTTTGCAAGGAGCATCGCGATAATCCTGAGCTTACCGAGCGTTTCGAGCTTATGGTATGTGGAAAGGAAATCGCTAATGCTTATTCTGAATTGAACGACCCTATAGACCAACGCGAGCGCTTCGAGGAACAATTGAAACTTTCAGAAAAAGGAGATGATGAGGCGATGTTCATCGACTACGATTTTCTTCGCGCTTTGGAATATGGAATGCCGCCTACTTCAGGATTAGGGATTGGGATGGATAGATTAATTATGTTCCTTACCAACAAGCAATCTATACAGGAAGTGCTGTTTTTCCCGCAAATGAAACCCGAGAAAAAAGCAGCAGCCCCAAAACCTGAAGATTTTATAAAAATCGGGGTGCCCCAGGAATGGGTAGATGTGGTGATGCACGAATTTGGCAACCTTGCCAAATTAAAAGAACATAAGGCCACTCAGGTGCACCAGAAACTCAACGGACTGCGCAAAAAGAATAAATTGCCTGTTGCAGCCCTTCAACTGGAAGAAGTACAGGGCTGGTTCGAAGAATAGAAATTTATTTAACTATTTTTTAAACCTTTTCCTTAATATATTGTCAAAAGACTGCCGTCGGCGGTCTTTTTTCATTTCAGAAAATATATAAGCCCGCTATTTCAAAGAATAATCCAAAAACCCTAAAACAAGATTTATGACTAAATTTTTTCCGCACAAACTCTTGCTGATAGCCCTTTCGGTATCGGTCTCGGGTTGTGCTGTATTTCAACCAGACAAAAAAAATGCTCCTGAAGCTTCAGCTTCAGCAGAAAAAAAAGAGAACGGGAAAATTAAACCTTATAACAAGGTAATTACAAAAGATGCAAAATCTGACCCGGGACTTTTCACCGTGCACCGCGTAGGTGATAAGTATTTTTACGAAATCCCAGATAGTCTTTTTAACCGGGAAATGTTAACCGTTACCCGAATTGCCAAAACCGCTTCAGGAATTGGTTTTGGAGGCGGAAAACAAAACACCCAGATGCACCGCTGGCAGAAAAAAGACGGGCACGTGTTGCTAAGAGTGGTTTCTCACGAGGTTTATGCAGCAGATTCCCTTCCGGTACACGAAGCGGTGATGAATTCGAATTTTGAGCCTGTTTTACAGCGGTTCCCTATTCAAACCTACGGAAAAGACTCCCTTAGCAAATCTACCGTGATCGAAGTAACCGATCTTTATACCAAAGATGTGATGGCTCTTGGCCTGCCAGACAGAACCCGGAAGCAATACAAGGTTTCCCGCCTGGATGATAGCCGCTCTTATATAGACACGATTAGAAGCTATCCCGAAAACATCGAAATTCGCCACGTAAAAACCTATAATGCCGGCGAACCGCCATCGAACGCAAGTACTGGCTCTATCTCGGTTGAATTTAGCAATTCGATGATTCTGCTACCAAAGGAGCCTATGAAGCGCCGTTATTTCGACCAACGTGTGGGCTGGTTTGCCCGCGGGCAGGTAGACTATGGTCTCGAAGACCATAAAAGCAAGGAAGTGCGCTATCTGGATAGATGGAGACTGGAAGTTAAAGATGAGGATATTGAAAAATTCAAGCGAGGGGAATTGGTTGAACCTAAAGAACCTATAGTTTATTATATAGATCGTGCCACTCCTCACAAATGGCGCCCTTATATCAAACAGGGAATCGAAGACTGGCAGGTTGCTTTTGAAGCTGCCGGTTTCAAAAATGCCATTATCGCCAAAGATCCGCCAACGGTAGAAGAAGACCCAGACTGGAGCCCTGAAGATGTGAGATATTCGGTAGTTCGCTATCTGGCTTCTCCAATTCCAAACGCAAATGGGCCTCACGTTAGTGACCCCCGCTCTGGAGAGATTTTAGAGTCAGACATCAATTGGTATCATAATGTAATGACCCTTCTTAGAAACTGGTTCTTCGTACAAACGGCTGCCATAAACGAATCGGCTCGTACCCCGGCTTTTGAAGATGAAGTGATGGGACGTTTAATCCGTTTTGTTTCGGCTCACGAGGTGGGACATACCATTGGTCTTCCACATAATATGGGAAGCAGCGTAGCTTACCCGGTTGAAAAACTTCGGGACCCTGAGTTCACTGCTGAATTTGGAACTGCGCCATCAATTATGGACTACGCGCGTTTCAATTATATCGCCCAACCAGAAGATGGAGATGTGGCTTTAATGCCAAATATTGGACCTTACGACAAGTATGCTATTGAGTGGGGCTACCGCCCTATTCTGGATAAGTCGGCTGAAGAAGAGAAAGCTGTTCTTGATGAATGGATTTTAGCCAAAGCCGATGACCCGATGTATCGCTTCGGAAGACAGCAAGGTGGCGGGGTAATAGACCCAAGTTCACAAACCGAAGATTTAGGTGACGACTCAATGTTAGCCAGCGAATACGGTATAAAAAATCTGAAACGCATAGTTCCAAATCTAATCGAATGGACTGCAGAAGACGGGAAAGACTACGAAGATCTTGATGATCTTTATGGGCAGGTTCTGGGTCAGTTTAATCGCTATATGGGCCACGTTACCGCAAATATTGGCGGGGTTTACGAATATTATAAAACCTACGACCAGGAAGGAGCTGTTTATACGCATGTAGATAAGGAGAAGCAAAAAAGAGCGATGAATTTCCTTCAGAAGCAACTTTTTGAAACACCTGAGTGGTTAATCGACCAGGAGATCTTTAATAAGATCGAATTTGATGGTAATATTGAACGCATCAGAAATATGCAGGAAAGGACGCTAAATAATCTTCTCGATTTCGGAAGAATGGCAAGACTTATGGAAAATGAGGAAATCAATGGAAAAGAGGCCTATGGTCTTTTAGATATGATGACCGATACCCGCCAGGGAATCTGGAGCGAACTTAGCCGTGGCGGTACTATAGACCGTTACCGAAGAAATCTTCAGAGGGCTTATATCGATAGGATGGAATACCTGATGACCGAGGAACAACCTCAGCTTTCAGGCAGAGCCAGAGCCTGGTCGTCAAGAACCGATGTAAATGTTGCGCAAAGCGATATTCGTCCTGTGGTTCGTGGAGAGCTAAAAACCCTGGAAAGACAGATTAGAAGTGCTGTAAACCGCACAGGAGATCAACTAAGCCGATATCATCTTCAGGATGCTTTAGATCGAATTGATCTAATCCTGAACCCTGTGAAGTAAGAAAGATTTAGATTGTTTTAATTAGCTATAAAGCCTGCTGAAAATTTTCGGCAGGCTTTTTGTTTTTTACGATGACATTAAACCTTCTTAAACTATAGTGGTCTAAGAATCAAACCTATAAATAAAAATTGCTATGAAAAAGATAATCACCATCCTGGCTTTGATACTTTCTGTATCGGTATTTGCACAGGAAAGAAAACAAGATCGAAAACAGGTTCACAAAAAAGAACATTCAGAAATGAACGTTGAGGAGATGGCTGAAAAAAGAGCCGAGAGAATGGCCGCCACTTATGAGCTTAATCAAACTCAAAAAGAACAGCTTAAAGCCCTGTTTGCCGAACAGGCCGAAGATCGTAAAGCCTTAATGGCCGATCGTAGAGCGCAAAAAATGGAGAGAAGCGGCAGAGACTCCATTCAAAGATTGGAAAGACGCCAGGAAAGAATGGCAGCTCAACAGGAAAAAAGAGCCGAAATGGAGGAAAAAATGAAAAACATTTTAACTCCTGAGCAGTTTGAGAAATGGAAAGCCAACGCAACTGCTGAAAAAGGCAAAATGTATCGAAAAGGTCCCAAAAGAATGGACCGTAGCAAGAGATAAAATCTGCAGTTTGAATTAACCTACTATGAGAACCCACCTGCCCCGGTGGGTTCTTTGTTTTTTAAATTTTTGCGCTTCGTAATCTCAGGGCATTTCCAATCACCGAAACCGAGCTAAAACTCATCGCCAGGGCGGCGATCATAGGGGATAATAAAATTCCAAAAACAGGAAACAGCACCCCGGCAGCCACCGGAACTCCAAGAGTATTATAAATCAAAGCGAAAAATAGGTTTTGTTTGATATTCCGCATCACTTTTCTGCTCAGGGTTTTGGCTTTTTTAATGGAATTTAAATCGCCCTTCACCAAAGTGATCCCGGCGCTTTCAATGGCTACATCGGTCCCGGTTCCCATAGCAATCCCAATATCAGCCTGGGCCAGGGCCGGGGCATCGTTAATCCCGTCGCCGGCCATCGCTACTTTCTTGCCCTCCTGCTGAAATTTTTTCAACTCCTCCTGCTTATCCTGTGGAAGCATTCCGGCTTTAAAGCCTGTAAGATCCAGCTCCCGGGCTACAGCCTTAGCAGTATTTTCATTGTCTCCGGTAAACATCCAAACTTCCACTCCATCATCCTGCAACGATTTTAAAGCTTCCCTGCTGGTCTTTTTGATTGGATCGACAATGCTGAAATACCCGGCTACTTTGCCATCTACACTTACCAGGCTTATGGTTTTACCCTGTTGCCTTTGCGAAATAATTTGTTCCTCTATTTCCTTAGCTAAGGAAATATTTAATTCATCCAGCAATTTTTCATTGCCAACAGCTATAGATTTACCGTTAATTTCTCCGGTCACACCCTTCCCGGTTACCGCATTGAAATTTACTATCTCCCCGAATTTTATCTCCCGGTCTTTAGCATAAGCCACACTGGCTCTGGCCAGGGGATGTTCACTTTGTGAATTTACTGAAGCGATTAAGGCTATTAATTCCTCCTCTGAAATTTCTGAAGTTGATACTACCTCATCTACTTTAGGTTTGCCTTCGGTTATAGTGCCGGTTTTATCGATAATCAATACATCGATTGCATCGAGTTGTTCAAGAGTACGTGCATTTTTAATCAAAACCCCGTTTTGGGCTCCTTTTCCAACTCCCACCATAACCGACATAGGCGTGGCGAGGCCCAATGCACAGGGACAGGCGATTATCAACACCGCGATAGCATTTACCAGAGCATAAACATAAGCCGGCTCGGGACCAAATATCGCCCAGACGATAAAAGTAATTACAGAAATGAGCACCACTATAGGAACAAAATAAGCCGAAATTTTATCGGCCAGTTTTTGAATTGGCGCCTGTGAACGGCTGGCCTCGTTTACCATATTGATAATCTGGGAAAGCAGGGTTTCATCGCCTACTTTTTCGGCTTTCATCGTAAAGCTGCGGTTCCCGTTTATGGTTCCAGAACTTACCTTATCCCCTTCGGCCTTATCTACCGGGATGGGTTCCCCGGTAATCATAGATTCATCTATACTGGAATTCCCCTGATTTATGATTCCGTCTACCGGGATTTTATCTCCGGGTTTTATTCGTAAAATATCACCTATTTCGATTTCATCTACACTCACCTCAACTTCCTGCCCGTCTACTACCTTAGTAGCCTTATTAGGCGCCAGCTTCAGCAATTCTTTAATGGCCGAGTTCGTTTTGCTATGAGCCCTGGCTTCGAGAACCTGCCCCAGCAGCACCAGTGTTAGTATAACCGTGGCCGCTTCAAAATACACGTGCACGGTTCCCATTTCGGTTTTAAACTGTTCAGGAAAGAAATTTGGAAAAATAAGCCCGAAAACGCTAAAAATCCAGGCAATCCCGGCACCAATCCCTATAAGGGTGAACATATTAAGGTTCCAGGTTTTAATCGATCGCAAGGCTCTTTCAAAAAACATCCAGGTAGCATAAAACACCACGGGTAGAGACAGACCAAACTGAACCCAGTTCCAGTACCTCATTTCCATCAATTCATAAAGCGGATTCCCCGGAATCATTTCAGACATCGCGATGATGAAAATAGGAAGCGTGAAGGCCACCGCGATCTTAAATTTATTCAGTAACTTTTTATAAGATTTGCTCTCGGCCGATTCAGATTCATCGCTGGAAATTCCAGCCTGCGGCACAAGATCCATTCCGCATACCGGGCAATCCCCGGGTTTATCGTAGGTTTTATCGCCTTCACAACGCATAGGGCAATAATAAACCGCATTCTTAGGAGCTTTAGCCTGTTTTTTGGGTTTTGGTTTGCTGCCTTTTTCGTGGATTTGGTAATGTCCTCCATCCTCTTCCAAAGCCTGTTGAAATTTCTTTATGGAGACCGGGGCTTCAGATACTATTTTTGCTTCAGCTGCTTCCAGATTCACATTCACTTCAGCAACTCCTTCAACCTGGCTTAAAATTTTTTCAACGTGATTTTTACAACCATTACAGGTCATTCCTGAAATGCTATAGGTTTCAGTCCTTCTCGCTGGTAATTCAATGCTGTAATTTCCAGGAATAGCGTTTAAGGCAGCCTGAAATTTATCGATTTCAATATGCTTTTCCATCGTAATTATCGCCGAATGCCCTTCCAGGTTTACCTGGGCATCATTAACCCCTTCAACATTTTTAAGGGCAGATTCTACGTGAGCCCGGCAACCCAAACAGGTCATTCCGGTAATGTGATAAGTATGTTTCATCGGTGATATAATGAAGAAAAATTCAGAAGAAAAAAATAAGAAATACTATTTAAAAAAGGCCGCCCAACTAGTTGCCGGCGGCCTTTAAAAGATTAAGCCAAAAACGCCTGGCAGGCATCGGCACACTCGCGGCAGGCTTTTGCGCACTGCTGGCAGTGGTCGTGTTTATGCTGGCTACATTCATCGGCACAGGCATTGCAAATTTCAATACAATATTTTACAAGTCCGTCTACATTTTTAAAACCTGTGGCAAGAACCTGATTTAAACTGCTGCAAACCTCGGCACAAACCCTATCGGTTCGAATGCAGTCTACCATCATTTTTACATTGTCTTCATCCAGACAGGCATCGGCGCAATAATTACAGTGGTTTATGCAATTTCCCAATGCGCTAATCAACTTTTCATTTCTCATAATATTGGTTTTTATTGGTTTACACCAAAGTTAACCAACATAAAAAGGAATTAGTTTTAATATTATGGTAAGAAGTTTTAAGAAAATGGGAATTTTAAGCGATTATAGCTTATCTAAAGATTGCCGTTCTGAGCTGTCGCTTTTAAACCGGGAGGGACTTAGCCCTGTTTCTTTTTTAAAAAAGGTAGAAAGATAAGCAGCACTGGAGAATCCAAGCCTATCTGCAATTTCGTTCATTCCAAGTTCCCCGTATTCCAGGAATTCCTTGATGCGCTCTATTCTAATTTTATTCTGAAAGCTCTGTATGCTCTGCCCCTCTGCCCGGGAAAAAATTCCCGTTAGGTGGCTGTAATCGTAGTGAAGCCTGTCGCTAAGAATTTCTGAAAGTTTTCGGCTATCTGCCTCGCCCCTTTCATACACCTGCTCTATCACAATAGACTTAATTGAGGTTACAATTTGTTCATTGCGTTCTAATACCAGTTCAAATCCGGCCGATTCCAGGGAACTTTTCAAATTATCTAAAGCTGCCTCAGAAATTTCAGATTCAATATCTATCCTGCCCAAACTTATAGCAGTATATGCCAGTTTTTGTTCGGATAGAATGTTTTGAACGCTGGCCAAACAACGATCACAAACCATATTTTTAATATGCAGGATGTTCTTGCTCAAAATTTTGAGAGTTTAAATACAGGTTGTTTTAGTTCAGAATTTGAATTGAAGGTTCTCGACTGCGCTCGCACTGACATCTGCAACTGCGTTTGCACTGATCTTAGAACTAAAACAACCTGATATTATTATTTATTGTATAGTCGCATCTACGCGCCCACATTTCAGCATTTTGTCACCATAGTACGGATTAAAAATGTCTTTTGAGTTTGAAAACCAATAGTCACCATTTCCTTCAAAGGCCATAGGGCAGTACTGCTTATAGATTTCGCCTGAAGCAAGCGCTCCTTCCAATTGATTCTCCATCGCTTTAGTAAGCTCTGAAAATGCCTCACGCTGCTTGTTTACATCCTTGGTTTCAGCGATTTTTCCGGCAGCCGTTTTTATCTCTTCTGAAGTTTCAGTCTCTGCTAATTCTTTAGCTTTCTTCTGAGTGGTTTCAGCATCGGTATTTACCAGGGCATCTTTAATGGCCACATAAAGCTTATAGGTTTCAGCGGTTTTCTCATCTTTAAATTCGGCTGAAAGTTCTTCTCCTTTATAGTTTTTCATTTCTCCCTGGCTGCTATGATCCATTCCGTCGTGATCCATACCTTCATGGTGCATTTCATTTTGCATAGGCTCTGCCGGTTCATTTTTCTTTTCCTCGGCATCTCTACAAGAGGTAAGGCTTAAACTGGTAGCTACAAAAGCCAGCATCATTACATTTCTAAAATTTCTTTTCATCGTTTTCGTGTTTATTAGAGTTTATAGTTATTAAGATTTCTTCTTAAGTTTTCTAATTGTGGGTGACGAAATATACCAAAGTACAAAGCCGCTTAATACCGTGATTAGGCCCAGAAGCGAAAAAATTCGAAGTACTGTATTGTTGAAATCGTCACGGCCTTCATAATCCATAGTATGCGTCATCCATAAAAAATCGAACCAACGCCATTCCCGGTGTCTCACCGATCTAAAAGTGGCATCGCCCACCGAAACATAGGCCTTAAGGTCGGCAGGCTCTTTATAGGAAATCACATAAGCCGGAAGCTTCCCGCTGCGGTATTCGTGATGTTTCCCGGTTTCCTTAATCATTTCTATACCTGAAACTTCCAGGTCATCGCGCATATTTCTCTGTGCAATGCTTAAGGCTTCCTCTTTAGAAATCCCGGCCCTTTTTTGGCCGGTTTCAGCATCGATTAATTGATCTCCGTTTACCAGGTAATATGGCCTGGAGTCGATTTCTTTTAATTCCAAAGAACTCACTTCTATGCTGGCAAAAGCATCTCCCGGAATTTTTAAATTGGAAAATTCAGTTTTAGGCAAGACTTCTTTTCTAAAATGATCACCGTGTATTTCATCTAAATTGGTCCAGCTAAAATACATTCCGCTAAGGGTCCAGAAAATAAACTGAATTCCTATAAAAATCCCCAGATATCTATGCGCCTGCCTTAATTTTAGCGCTGTTTTACGTTTAACCACAATGAGAGGTTTTATTGAACAAACTTATATAATTTTATTTTTCCAGTTTTTCGATTAAAGCCTTCATTTCAGCAATCTCCTTTTTCTGCGCTTCAATGATTTCTTCTGCCAGTTTCTTAACTTCAGGGTCCTGAATATTGGCATTCTCACTGGTTAAAATCGCCGAGGAATGATGCGGAATCATGGCTTTCATATACTGCACATCACCAATTGCGGTTTGGTTGCGCATCATCGTGAAAATTCCGATAAAAACAATCACGGCAAAGGCCAAAATCGCGTAATTCGCTTTTTTATTCTTATACATTCCCCACATAAAAAGCATCATACTCACCGCCATTGGGGCGATCATTAAAATCGTCATATAGGTACGCATTGTGCTTAATAGAACGTGATCTGTTTCGGCCACATTTAAAAACATTACCGCATACATTATGATGAAAGAAACGACCATCATCAATGCAAATTTTAAATACTGATTCATAATTATTGGTTTTATTGGTTAATTACTATTCTACTGTCCCGGTTACCTCCCCACATTTCAGCATCATACTGCCGTAATACGGATTCCTTATTTCTTCTGAAAGGCTTAACCAATCGGCACCCCGATCCTGGTTAGCCATTGGGCAATGCTGTATAAATAAACGTTCTCCAAATGGTTTAAAACTTTGAGCCATTCGTATCATCACCTGGGAAACTTCATCAAATTCATCTCTTAAAGCCGCAATATCGGCTGCCTCAGTCATAGAATTCAAATATGTTTCCAGCCTGGAGGTGTAGCTTTCAAGAGCTTCCCCTGCTAAATCCTGAAAATTTGCATTTTCTAGAGCATTCAGGCTATTTTGAAGCTCCGCGCTGGCTTTCGAAGCGGCCTCAAAATCATCTCCCACCAGAGCATCTTTTAATTTCAAATAATTATTAAAGATTGGCATAAGTTCTTTCTTTTCCCGGTCTGAAAGCGAAAATTCCTCCTCCGGTTCATCTTCCAGATCACTTTCTCCAGCCTGCGGCGGATTCATCATACTGGGCTTCCCTGCGAGTTGCACGGCAGCATCTACGGTAAAGGCTCCATTTACCACAATTTCATCTCCTGTTTTAAGACCATTTTCTACCACATAGGCGTCTCCCAACGAAGGTCCCAGAGTTATTTCTTTAATTCTGAAGCCTGCACCCGAAGCGGCAGGTTCTTTTAAATAAACCAAACTTCTTTTCCCTGTCCACAACACGGCCGATTTCGGGATTACGATTTGATCGCTGCTGGCTTCACCTATATTATTTTTTACTACTCCTGTAGCGAACATTCCCGGTTTTAACCTGCCATCCTTATTGTTCACCTCAACCCGGGCAGTAGCTACACGGGTTTGGGAATTAAGCAGCGGGTCTACAAAGCTTATCTTTCCTTTAAAAGTTTCACCCGGCAGGGAGCGAATGCTATATTCTACCTCGCTACCTTCCTTAATCCATCCCATAGTGCTTTCATAAAGATCAAAAAGCACCCAAACTTTCGAAAGGTCTGAAATTTCATAAATAGGCATTCCCCGCTCAACATAATCACCCAGGTCTACCATCTTTTTGGTAACAATTCCGTTAACATGTCTCTTCTGAAGCCGGTAATAATAAAATGCCGGAAGCAAAATAAGAATAAAAACCGGGTGAATTAGAAAGCGTCGAATATAAAAAAGGGTCATCACATTGCCCTTATCTAAATTCAAAACGAAAAAGATGAAGGCCAGCATTCCGAAGAAAAAAATAATAGAATACAGCAGGGAAGCGAATTTCACGATATTTATTTCACGGAAGGCCACATACAGTATTGCCAGAGAAATAAGACTGTTTATCCAAAAGCGCAGGCTTAAATTCAGTAATAATTTCGGAAAATCAATTGGAGGAATCACCCCCGAGAGATAGCCTCCATAGCGATAAAAATCGATTAAGGGATCGTAAAACAACTGGTGTTCAAAAAGCCGTACCAAAACCAGCAACAGCACCAAAAACCCAATCCCCGATAAGCGCAAAATTAGTTTCATAGGCTTTTTGTTGAATAGATTCTAACCCAGATCACCCAGAGGATAAATACGGTGCCGTAGATAATGAGTGGGAAAATTATGCTATGTAGAAATTCGGTATGCTGAGGGTATTCATAGATCCCAATAGCAAGAATAGCGATTCTAATGATATTCATCGCATAAATAATTACTGCCCCGGCAAGGAGGTAAAATAAAGTGAGTTTCAATTTTCCAAAAAACGACAGTACAAAAGCGGCAAAAAGTATGATGATGCTCACCGCGTTACAACCTTCTACGATTCGGGCCAGGTAAGTGTTGTTTACGATAAGTTTCATAGAAAGCTCAGACAAATGCGGGATGATTTCAGCTTTATATCCCATAGATGCAATTAGGGCCTCGCTTTGTTTGGCTACCAAATGCGTAATGTAATCGGGATAATAGGTGGCCGAACGAAACAGCCTGAGATAAAGATGATAGATAACCGAAAACACCAAATAACTGCCCAGAAACATAGCGATGAAGCGCAGTACCGATTTATATTTCTGAAATAATTGGAGCAAATTTGGCTTTGGTTTTTAACAAATTTATACATTTCGTCTTCAGCTACTGCGAGAATTTTTAAATACTTTTGCACCAAAATATTAGTTATGCCATTTCAAGAATTAAAACCGCAGATAAGCGAAATACTTTCAAATGAAAATCTTTCTGTAGACCACAGAATGGAACAGGTTTGTGCCGTTCTTCAGGAAAATATTCCGTATTATGATTGGGTTGGGTTTTATTTTAAAAATGGTGATAAAAATGAATTAAAGCTTCGGGCTTTTGCCGGCGAACCAACCGATCATACTATTATTCCCTTTGGAAAAGGTATTTGCGGACAGGTTGCTGTTTCTAATGAAAATTTCGTGGTACCAGATGTTAAAGCGCAAGACAACTATATCGCCTGCAGTATTCACGTAAAGGCCGAGATCGTGATTCCATTATTTGTGAATGGTGAAAACATTGGCCAAATCGATATCGACTCCCATACTCCAAATCCATTTAACATCGAAGATGAAAGATTTTTGGAATGGGTGAATGAGGAAATAGCAAAGATATTAAGTTAGAAGTATGAAGTTAGAAGTACGACGTAAATGAAACTTCTAACTTCATACCTCTAATTTCTAACTTACAGCTTACATTCCCGTTCTAATCGCTTCTACAGGATCTAATCTTGAGGCTGAAATTGCCGGGATGATTCCTGAAACCAGGCCGATCACGGCAGCTACTATTGTTCCAATCATAATGTTGAAAGGAGAAAGTACAAACTGAAAATCTCCGGTAAACTGGGACGCACCAATAGAGACCAGCCACACCATGAAGAGTCCTACCAAACCTCCAATTACCGATAGTATTACAGCTTCAAAAAGGAACTGGAATAAAATAAATTTATTTTTCGCTCCCAGGGATTTTTGAATCCCAATTAAGTTGGTTCGTTCTTTTACGCTCACAAACATAATATTAGCAATTCCAAAGCCTCCTACCAGGAGTGAAAATCCGCTAATGATAAGGCCAATTAAATTCATTTGGCTGGTGATATTATCGAGAAAATCGGCAAAGCCCTGCAGCTGATTTACAAAGAAATTATTATCGTCGCCGGGTTTAATCCCACGGTAATTTCGAATTTGTTGCTCAAGCATCGCTATAAATTCGGCATTATCTACCCCGCTTTCGGGTTTAATAACCAACTGTGGAAATATGCCTTTATTATTATCACCAAAAACACGGCGTACTAAATTGGCAGGTACGAATGCCTGGCCGTCGCGGGAATTTCCAAATAAACCTGCTCCCTGTTTTTTAAGCACTCCAATGACGCTTAATCTTCTTCCGTATAGACGCACCTGTTTACCCAAAGGATCTGAATTTCCGAAGAGATTCTGGGCAATTTCATGACCCAAAACGATTACCGGTGCCCCGCTTACCGATTCAGATTCATTATAGAATCGGCCCTCGGCGATATCGAAGGCTTCGATATCGTAGTATTCGCTGGTGGCTGCTCCCACGCCCACATCGGTAGTGGTAACATCTTCGTATTTTATAGATTCGTTAGGCACCCCGATCACATAGCTTATGGCTTCGGTATTGGGTAAATTTCGTTTCAGGTATTGATATTCGTCGTAGCTCACATCGGGGAATTGTTCCCGTTTCCAGCGAGGCACATCGGTGGGGCCAAAAGAAAAACGCATCACGATTATGGTGCTGTTATCCAGAGCGCTTAGGCTGCCTTTAATTTCCTTCTCAAGAGAGTCTACCGCAGCCAACACGGCAATGATAGAAAAAATCCCAATGGTCACCCCCAGCAGCGACAAAAAGGTACGCAGCTTGTTATTTTTTAACGCATTCAGCGCAAAATTGAAACTTTCTTTTAGTACTCGTAGATAGATAAGCATAGGTGGAGTGACCTTTTATAAAATGTAACAATAGGACGTTGTCAGTTAAATAAAGTTACATAGATTTCAGTCTAAAATTTAAATTATTAATAACCAAAGCGTTACATTAAATAAAATCATAAATTTAAAATATTTTGGAACGCAGATGACGCAGATGAATGGATAGTCGCCAATAGGAACAGTAAACATTTAATCAACTATGCAAACGATAAACTACAAGCACGCTGATCTTACCGAGAAAATTATTGGGGCATTTTTTAAAGTTTATAATTCTCTTGGCTACGGCTTTCTAGAAAAAGTTTATGAAAATGCCCTATTTATTGAGCTTAAGAAAATGAACTATTATGTAGAAAAACAGTCCAGAATTAAGGTCTACTATGAAAACATAGAGGTGGGAGATTATTATGCAGATTTGCTTGTAAACAATCTGGTAATAATAGAATTAAAAGCTGCTGAATCCCTTTGCGAAGAACACGAATTCCAATTGATTAACTATCTTAAGGCTACGAATATTGAGATTGGCTTGTTACTTAATTTTGGAAAAAAACCACAATTTAAAAGAAAGATTTTTTCCAATTAGATTGGTTCAAAGAAAACAGGCAGAGGTTTTATTAAATAAAAAATCATTAAAATCGATTCAAATCAGCGTCATCTGTGGTCAATAATCGAAATAGAAATGCGCTCTTTAAATGGCTTAAATTTTTCTTAATAATTAAAGCATCACATCTTTAGCTTTTTGGTTGAAATACTTACTTTTGCGACCTCATCAAACACAACACAATGAGCAATTTAAAACAAGCCAAATCGGCTTTGATTTCTGTATTCAGCAAAGAGGGCTTAGAACCTATCGTAAAAAAACTTAACGACCTGGGAGTCACCATCTATTCTACCGGCGGCACCGAGAAATTCATCCAGGACCTGGGCATTAAAGTAGTTCCTTTAGAAGACATTACTTCATATCCCTCGATTTTAGGCGGAAGGGTAAAAACCCTGCACCCCAAGGTTTTCGGCGGAATTCTTAATCGCCAGGATAATGAATCTGACGTTAAGGAACTGGCTGAATACGAGATTCCGCAAATTGACATTGTGGTAGTAGACCTTTATCCTTTTGAAAAGACCGTTGCATCGGGAGCTTCAGAAGAAGATATCATAGAGAAAATAGACATAGGAGGCATTTCTCTTATCCGTGCTGCAGCCAAGAATTTTAAAGATGTGCTCTGTGTTTCATCGGTTGAAGATTACGCAGAATTCGAGGAGCTTCTAAATGAAAAAAATGGAGAAACCAGCCTTGCAGATCGCAAAAACTTTGCAGCACGTGCTTTCAATGTTTCTTCACATTACGACACCGCGATTTTTAATTATTTCAATACAGAAACTCAAATTCCTGCCTTTAAACAAAGTTTTTCAAAGGGTCAGGAGTTGCGATATGGGGAGAACCCGCATCAAAAAGGACAGTTTTTTGGTGATATGGAAGCGATGTTCGACAAGCTGCACGGCAAGGAACTTTCCTACAACAATCTTTTAGACGTTGATGCCGCCGTGAATTTGATGAGTGAATTTAAAGGTGAAGCTCCCACTTTTGCAATTTTAAAACACAATAATGCCTGTGGGGTAGCTCAACGTGAGACTATTTTGGAAGCTTATAATGATGCGCTGGCCGGGGACCCGGTTTCTGCCTTCGGCGGAATTTTAATCAGCAATGTGGAGATCGATGCAGCCACGGCCGAAGAGATTCATAAACTTTTCTGCGAGGTGGTAATCGCTCCTTCATTTTCTTCGAAATCAGAAGAAATTCTGAAAGGAAAGAAGAACAGAATTCTTTTAGTTCAAAAGGAAGTGGCTCTTCCTGAAACCCAGGTACGCACCTGTCTAAATGGGGTTTTGGTGCAGGATAAAGATTTAAAAACCGATTCGGCTGAAGATTTAACGCAGGCCACCAACAATAAACCTTCAGATAGGGAGTTATCTGACCTGTTGTTTGCATCAAAAATTTGCAAGCATACCAAATCGAACACCATCGTATTGGTAAAAGACAAGCAATTATGTGCCAGTGGTACCGGGCAAACCTCCAGGGTTGATGCCCTAAGACAAAGCATCGAGAAAGCGCAATCCTTTAAATTTGATCTTAAGGGAGCGGTAATGGCCAGTGATGCTTTTTTCCCGTTTCCAGATTGTGTGGAGATTGCCGATAAGGCCGGGATTACCGCTGTAATTCAACCTGGAGGCTCTATTAAAGATCAATTGAGCATAGATTATTGCAATGAAAATAATATAGCTATGGTAATGACCGGAACACGCCATTTTAAACATTAATTTTATTACATTTACCAAACTTCAAGACTAAAAAAATATGGGATTTTTCGACTTTCTCATTGAAGAAATAGCAATAGATTTAGGAACTGCCAACACGCTTATTATTCATAACGATAAGGTGGTGGTGGATAGCCCTTCTATAGTGGCACGTGACCGTACTTCGGGCAAAATCACCGCTGTAGGGAAAGAGGCTGCAATGATGCAGGGAAAAACCCATGAAAACATTAAAACTATTCGCCCCTTAAAAGATGGGGTAATCGCCGATTTTGATGCCAGTGAGAAAATGCTCACTATGTTCATCAAGGAAATTCCGGCGCTGAAGAAAAAAATGTTTACTCCGGCTTTGCGAATGGTGATTTGTATCCCCTCGGGAATTACCGAGGTAGAGATGCGGGCGGTAAAAGAAAGCGCCGAGCGTGTGAACGGAAAAGAGGTTTACCTTATTCACGAACCTATGGCTGCAGCTATTGGTATTGGCGTGGATATTATGCAACCCAAGGGAAATATGATCGTGGATATAGGAGGGGGAACCACCGAGATCGCCGTGATCGCCCTTGGAGGGATCGTGTGTGATAAATCGGTAAAGATCGCCGGAGATGTTTTCACCAACGATATCGTATACTATATGCGTACCCAGCATAACCTGTATGTGGGAGAAAGAACTGCTGAAAAGATCAAAATTCAGATAGGTGCGGCAACCGAAGATCTGGAAGTGCCGCCGGAAGAAATGAGCGTTCAGGGTAGAGATCTTTTAACCGGAAAACCCAAGCAGGTAAATATTTCTTACCGTGAAATCGCCAAAGCACTTGACAAATCGATTTTGCGTATTGAAGATGCGGTAATGGAAACCCTGTCTCAAACCCCTCCCGAGCTGGCAGCCGATATTTATAATACAGGTATTTACCTTGCCGGAGGAGGCTCAATGCTTAGAGGATTAGACAAGCGCTTATCGCTAAAGACCGATCTACCGGTTTACATTGCCGAAGACCCGCTTAGGGCTGTGGTAAGAGGAACCGGAATTACTTTAAAAACACTCAACCGCTACAAGGGAATACTTATCAAGTAGGAAGAGAGATAGCTTATGCAGCAAATATTCAATTTTCTTATCCGCAATAAGAATAATATCCTTTTCTTATTCTTGCTGGGGCTATCTGTTTTTTTTACTATCCAAACCCACTCCTTTCACAAAAGTCGGTTTATTAGTTCGGCCAACCGGGTGACCGGGGGTATTTATTCCTGGGCCAGCGGGATTAGCAATTATTTAAATCTCGAAGAATACAATCAACGCCTGCTTGAAGAAAATATGCAGCTAAGAAATGTGATTGCCACCCTTAACGACACTATTGATATAGATAGTTATAAAGATAGCATCACATTTAGGGATAGTTATTATTTTCGGTCGGCACGGGTGATCAACA
This sequence comes from Salegentibacter haimaensis, assembly GCF_054121495.1. Lineage (NCBI taxonomy): Bacteria > Pseudomonadati > Bacteroidota > Flavobacteriia > Flavobacteriales > Flavobacteriaceae > Salegentibacter > Salegentibacter haimaensis. The sequence continues at coordinate 88,958 of NZ_JBSYGH010000012.1, read as the reverse complement.
ACAATTTTTCAAAAACCGATAATTACCTTACTTTGGATAAGGGTGAAAATCACGGGATAGAGCCCGAATTTGGCGTGGTTACCAGCCAGGGGATAATTGGAATTGTAGACCGAATTAACAGCCGCTACTCCAGGGTGATTTCTATTTTAAATTCTGAATCCAGGATCAATGCAAGACTGGCCAAAACCAATCATTTCGGGAGTTTGGTATGGGATGGCAAAAACCCAAATATAGTACAGCTAATCGATGTACCCCGGCAGGCACCGCTTGAGCAGGGAGACACTATAGTAACCGGTGGCCGCTCTTTAATTTTCCCTGAAGGCCTGCATATTGGAACTGTAGAAAATTTTGAACTGGACCTGAGCGAGAGTTATTATACCATACAGGTGAAGCTCTTTAATGATATGACCAATATCGGCTATGTGTATGTGATAGAAAACCTCGATAAAGAAGAAATTTTAGCCCTGGAGAAGACCGATGAATAGCCATATAATTTCAAATATCACCAGGTTCATCCTGCTCATTTTCGTACAGGTGTTGTTGCTGAACAACATTAACTTTATGGGGTATATCAATCCCTATCTCTATGTTTTATTTATTTTGCTCTATCCCTTCAACTCTAACCAGAGTTTATTTTTATTCCTCTCGTTCTTGCTGGGATTAAGTATAGATATTTTCGAAGACAGCGGCGGGATTAATGCCGCAGCCTGTTTAATTGCAGCTTATTTACGCCCCTTTTTGTTAAGGTTTTCCTTTGGAGTGAGTTACGACCATCAAAACATCAGGCTTAGCACCACTCCATTTGGGGCCAGGCTCAGTTATGTGTTTTTGATGATTTTAATTCATCATTTCATACTTTTTTCTTTGGAAATGTTCAGTTTAAATCATATCATTCCTATTCTAAAGAAAACTGTTTTTTCTACAATTTTCACGGTAATTTTGGTGTTTCTAAGTCTGGCATTATTCAGCAGAAAATATAGATGAGAAAAATTCTTTTATACGTTATTATTCTCATAACCGGGATGATCTTCCTGGCCAGGCTGTTTTATTTGCAGGTTATCGACACTTCGCTGGCGATTCGTTCTGAAGATAATGCTATCGAAAAAGTTTACGATTATCCGCAGCGGGGGTATATCTATGATCGCAATAAAGAATTGATGGTTTCCAACCAACCTTCGTATGATGTGATGGTGATTCCGCGAAACCTGAAGCCTTTTGACACTACTGAATTTTGCGAAATTCTAAAGATCACTCCCCGCGAGCTTGGAAAGCGGCTGGACAAGGCTAAAATATATTCCCCATTATTACCATCGGTAATCATTCCCCAGCTCACCAAGAGCGAGTATGCCTATTTGCAGGAGAAAATGCGCAAATACGAAGGTTTTTATATTCAAAAACGATCGCTTAGAGATTACCACGTAGATCATAGCGCCAATGTGCTTGGATATATCGCGCAGGTGAATAAACAAATTATAAACGACAACCCTTATTATATTTCAGGTGACCTTATAGGAAAAATGGGGGTTGAAGGCCAATATGAAGAATTACTTCGGGGAGTAAAAGGGGTGAAATATATTCAGAAAGACCGGTTTAATCGTAATATAGGACCTTATAAAGACGGGATTTATGATACTCTTCCCAAGAAAGGCAAAGATCTCACCATCACCATAGATTCCAAATTGCAGGCCTACGGTGAGAAATTGATGAAGAATAAGCGCGGGGGCATCGTGGCTATCGAACCTCAATCGGGTGAAATTCTCACAATGATAACCGCACCAAATTATGACCCGGCTCTATTGGTGGGTCGCCAGCGTTCTCCCAATTTTACCAAACTCTATTACGACACTATTGCAAGGCCTCTTTATGACCGCGGACTTTTAGCCGAGTATCCTCCCGGCTCTCCGTTTAAAGTTATGAATGCCCTTATCGCTTTGCAGGAAGGCGTTGTGGATACCCGCGACCAGTTTTCCTGCTATAATGGTTACACTTACGGAAGAGGCCGAAAAATGGGTTGCCATGCTCATCCAAGTCCGTTGAGTATGGTTCCGGGTATTGCCCATTCCTGTAATGCTTATTTTGCCAATATTTACCGAAGAATCATCGAAAAATATCCAAGCCCACAAAAAGGAATGGATGTATGGAATGAGCATTTAAAAAGCTTTGGTTTTGGACAGTATTTAGGCAATGACTTAAGCACAGGAAGACCGGGAAAAATTCCTGATTCTCAATATTACAACAGGATTTATCCCAATCATAACTGGTATGCCACCGCTACCCTCTCCAATGCTATTGGGCAGGGAGAAGTTTTAATGACGCCTATTCAACTGGCCAATATGGCCGCAACAATCTCAAATCGGGGATGGTATTACACTCCGCATATTTTAAAAGAAGTTGACGGCGATCCTATAAAAGACGAAAATTTTACCACTAAAAAACACACAAGTATAGAACCGCGGTTTTTTGATCCCATTGTAGAGGGAATGCACGAGGTTTACAAAAGCGGTACGGCCAGGAGCTTGCAAATTCCGGGAGTTGAAATTGCAGGAAAAACCGGTACCGCCGAGAACTTTACCAGATTTAACGGAAAACGCATGCAACTTACCGATCATTCCATTTTTGTGGCCTTTGCGCCCGTAGATGATCCTAAAATTGCGATTGCTGTTTTTGTGGAAAACGGGTATTGGGGAAGCCGATATGCAGGTAGGATTGCAAGTTTAATGATAGAGCAGTATATGAAAGGAGAAATTACGCGGAAGGATATGGAGAATTGGATTCTTTCTCACAGCCTGGAAGATGAATATGCCAAGCCGCTAAGCGGGGAACCCTTCAGAATAAATCAGTAAATGGGAAAAAGCACGGGATTCGACTGGATCACTATACTTATTTATATTTTACTGGTAGGCATTGGATGGGCTAATATTTATTCAGCTTCACTTACGGGCGATTCTTCCAGCATCTTCGATTTGGATTTCGTTTATGGAAAACAAGGGCTCTGGATAGCGCTAAGCGTCTTTCTTATCATTATCATTCTTTCGATAGAAGCGCGCTTTTATTATCGGTTTTCGAGTGTTATCTATGTGATTAGTTTGCTCTCCCTCGCCGGGCTTTTTGTATTCGGAAAAACCATCGCCGGCCAAACGGCCTGGTATGTCATGGGCCCGGTTAGCCTTCAACCTGCCGAATTTGCCAAGGCCGCCACGGCACTGGCAATAGCCAAATATCTTAGCGGAATCCAGGTGAATATTCAGGAATTTAAACATCAGGTTCGGGTATTTACTATTTTGGCCTTACCGGTAATTTTGGTGATGCTGCAACCCGATGCAGGAAGTGGCCTGGTATATTTTTCATTTATTTTTCCGCTTTATCGCGAAGGTTTGCATTTTGCATATTTGCTTATAGGTTTTTTCGCGGCGGCAATTTTTGTAGCCACCCTCGCTTTTGGGCCGGTATATGTAATTATTGGGGTTGCGGTAATAGCCTTGCTGTTTTTTCTGAAAAACCTAAAGCGACGCCCCAATATCATTAAATACCTGTTTCTTGTAGGAGTGGCGGTGGGTTTCACCCTGTCGGTAGACTATGTTTTTGAAAATGTTTTTAAACAACACCATCGTGATCGTTTCAACATCGTTTTAGGAAAAGAAGTAGATGCGCGGGGTATCGGCTATAATACCAACCAGAGTGAAATTGCCATTGGTAGCGGCGGTTGGTTTGGAAAGGGCTGGACCGAAGGCACTCAAACCAAAGGCCATTTTGTACCCGAGCAACATACCGATTATATCTTTAGCACGGTAGGTGAAGAATGGGGTTTTCTGGGAAGTACTCTGGTGATCGCACTTTTTATTTTATTGATGATTCGCTTACTGTATATGGCCGAGCGGCAACGTTCACAATTCAACAGGGTTTATGGCTATAGCGTTATTGGAATCATTTTTATGCACTTTTTGGTAAACATAGGAATGGTTATCGGGATATTCCCAACTGTAGGTATCCCCCTCCCCTTGCTTAGTTATGGAGGTTCAGGGTTATGGGCTTTCACCATCCTTATTTTTATCTTTATAAAACTGGATGCCGACAGGATGTCGCTCTAGGAGCATTGTTCTACTACCAGCAATATGGCTGCAACGAATAGAATTAGGAGAGGATAAATAAATTTTCTTTTAAGCATATTGAATTATTTAAGCGAAGAAATCTTCTGGGTGTAAACTTACGATTTATCTAAAAAAGCAAAATTTCAGCATTCACTTTTTATTGAATCAATCTTCAGCTTCATCATAAAACAAAGAAGGCTACCCTTGAGGACAGCCTTCTTTATTACTGATAATACAAAAATTTAATCCCGCAGTTTTGCAAGTTTAGATTGATGTATATTCTTCACTTTCATATCATATAACACATTGATAGCTTCTTCAACATACACGTCTCTACTCAGGCTGGTATGCCATCTTTCTCTTTTCTCTTTAAGAAGAGTGTCAGATTCAAACAGGGTTTCTTCGTAAGGCAGAGATTTATAAGTAAGATTGGTTTTATATTCTTTGATACCCTCAAAATATTTAGCCTGTTCTTTATTTGCTTCAGCCTGTTTTCTATAATCTTCAAGGCTTAAAGGATGAATATTCTTTTCACTTTGAGTTTTAACCCATTTAGCATTCTCTTCGATAAGCTTAATTTGGGCATTATCCTGCATTCGCTTTTTACTGTTAGCAATGGCTTCTTCAAAATCTATATAACCATCCCACACATCATAACTGGCTGCATCTATTTTATCCCAGGGAAGCGGATTCGATTGATCTTTTTCACCAATATCTACAAAGCTATAACGATCTGGAACAACCACGTCGCTCTTCACTCCCTCTAATTGGGTAGAACCACCATTTACTCTATAGAATTTTTGAGTGGTTAATTTAAGAGCTCCCATATCGCCATAATCGCTATTTCGCAGCCATCGGTTAAGGTCAATTACGTTCTGAACAGTACCCTTTCCATAGGTTTGTTTACTACCAATAACAATAGCTCTTTTATAATCCTGCATTGCTGCAGCAAGGATTTCTGAAGCTGATGCCGAAAGTTCATTTACCAGAATCACTAGAGGACCGTCCCATAAAGTACCGGGTTCCTGATCTTTTAAAACCTCTTTTCTGGAACCGGTAGATTTTACCTGAACAATAGGACCTTTATCGATAAACATTCCGGCGATATCCACTACTGTTTTCAGAGAGCCACCACCATTATTTCTAAGGTCTATTACGAGACCTTCCATATTTTGTTCTTTCAGGCTAATCACAGCTTTTTGAACATCTGAAGCTGCATTGCGGTTCTCGTAGTTCTCCATATCAAAGTAGAATTTCGGCAAATTCACCACACCAAATTTCTTACCTTCCTTCTCCACCATAGTTGTTTTGGCGTAGGTTTCTTCAATCTCTACCACATCGCGGGTAAGGATAATATCTTCTATGGTTCCCAATAATTTCTTGCGAACGGTAAGGGTTACTTTTGAATCTTTTGGACCTTTGATAAGTTCAACCGCATCGTCCAGTCGCATACCCACTATACTCACCGGTTCTTCCTCATCTTCCTGCTTCACTTTTAAGATCACGTCCCCTTCGCTCAATTCATCGCTTCTCCAGGCAGGACCTCCGGAAATTACCTCCATAATGGTGATGTTATCAGATTTTTTCTGAAGTCTGGCGCCTATACCTTCAAGTTTTCCAGACATAGCGATATCAAACCTGTCTTTATCCTGGGGAGCAAAATAGAATGTATGAGGATCAAACTCCTCTACGATGGCGTTGATATAAGCGTGGAAATAATCCTTGCGCTCAAGATCATCGGTAAAGTCGTAATACTCATCTAAAGAAGTAAGAGTAACTTCACGGGCTTCTTTTTCGAGCTCTTCAGGAGATTTCATTTCATAATCAGGATCATTTTCAAGTTTCTGTTGCTCCTCCTCCATCTTATCGTAATAAGTGATTAGGGTAGAAAACTTCAGCTGCTTTCTCCAACGTTCTTTTAAAGCTTCGGGAGAAGCTACATAATCCATATTTTCATAATCGGTATTGATTTCTTCCTTTACAGAAAAATCAAACGGCTGGCTTAGAATTTCTTTATATAAACTTCTGGCCTCCTCGGCTCGTTGCTGGTATCTATCAAAAGTAAGATCGAAAAAACTAATGTCTTTTTCTTTGATCTGGTCGTCGATCAAAGTTTCATATTTAGAAAATTCCTCGATATCGCTGGCGTAGAAAAAGCGCTTACTGGCATCGAGACTGGTTAAATAATCCTCATAGACCCCACGTGAGAAGTCATCGTTAATATCTTTAGCTTCAAAATGTCCCTGACTAAGCACATAAGTGATTAGGTCTATTAGAAGTTTATCTTTGTTCGGGTCGTTAAAGCTTCGGGTTGTGAAGCTGCAAGAGGTCACTGCCATCACCAACAGCAGAACCAATACACTAAAATTCCTTTTCATAAATCTTTTTAATTTCATCCTAAATTGCTCACCAAAATACATAAAAAACTGTGCCAAGGCCTTAATTTCACGCTATTTATTTGTTAAACTACTAAGATAAGCTTTCCCCCGGAAATTACTATTTTAGCAAACATAATTTTGAATCTATGACTAAGGAAAAACCCTTAATTCTGGTGACCAACGATGATGGGATCACCGCACCGGGAATAAGAGCTTTAATTGAAGTAATGAAAGATTTGGGCGATGTAATAGTGGTAGCGCCCGATAGCCCGCAAAGCGGAATGGGTCACGCCATCACCATTAGCGACACCCTTTTTTGTGAACCCGTCACCATCAAAGAAAATTACAAACATAAAGAGTTTAGTTGTTCAGGAACCCCGGCCGATTGCGTTAAAATCGCCACCCAGGAAATCCTGCACCGAAAACCCGACCTTTGTGTGAGTGGAATTAACCACGGTAGCAATTCTTCGATCAACGTGATCTATTCAGGCACTATGAGTGCAGCAGTCGAAGCCGGAATTGAAGGCATCCCGGCCATCGGGTTTTCCCTTCTGGATTATTCGCTCACCGCCGATTTTGAACCTTCCAAGAAATTTGTAAAAGCCATCACCCGCAATGTTCTTAAAAACGGACTTCCAACCGGCGTGGTGCTCAATGTAAACCTTCCAAAACTACCCGAATCTGAGATTAAAGGTATAAAAGTTTGCAGGCAGGCCAACGCGCACTGGGAAGAAGAATTCGACAAGAGAACCAACCCGCAGGGGCGGGACTATTATTGGCTCACCGGAAGATTTGTTAATAAAGACAACGGCCAGGATACCGACGAATGGGCACTTGCAAACGGGTATGTATCGGTTGTCCCGGTGCAATTCGATCTAACCGCGCATCATTTTCTCGATGATTTGAATAACTGGAAACTCAATGATTAAGCAAAATATCTTTATTGGATTTTTAGTTGGGATTTCAGCGAATATCGCCGGGATTTTGCTCTATATCAGCCTTTTTTCTGAATATAATATAGACGAAACCCTGCAGGATGCGCTTCGAAATGACTACCTGGGTAAAATTATAGCCCTGGGTGCAGTTTTCAATTTTTTACCCTTTTTTGTGTTTCTGAAGAAAAAACAAACCTATCACGCCCGTGGCGTGTTGATGGCTACTATGCTGGCCGCCGTGGTGATGGCTGTTTTTAAAATCCTGTAGATGAAATATTACCTGATAGCCGGCGAAGCCTCGGGCGATTTACACGCCTCCAATTTGATGAAAGCCCTGAAGGCCGAAGACCCCGAAGCCCAATTTCGCTTTTGGGGAGGCGATCTTATGCAGGCCCAGGGCGGCAAACTGGTAAAACACTACCGCGAGCTGGCCTTTATGGGCTTTGCCGAAGTGCTCCTAAACATTCGCACCATACTAAGGAATATTTCTTTCTGCAAGCAGGATATAGCCGATTTCAAACCAGATGCGATCATCTTTATAGACTACCCCGGGTTTAATATGCGAATCGCAAAATGGGCGAAAGAAAAAGGCATTCAAACCCATTATTATATTTCTCCGCAAATATGGGCCTGGAAAGAAAATCGCATCTCTGCGATAAAACGGGATGTAGATTTTATGTATGTTATCCTACCATTTGAAAAGGAATTTTATGAGGAAAAACATCAGTTTCCTGTGCATTTTGTAGGACATCCTTTGCTTGATGCGATTGCCGATATCGAGCAAATAGAGGAGTTTAAATTTAAATCTGAAAACGAACTCGACGATCGCCCAATTATCGCCCTGCTCCCCGGAAGCCGTAAACAGGAAATTGCAAAAATGTTGCAAACTATGCTGGAGGTAACGCGGCATTTTCCAGATTACCAATTTGTGATCGCAGGTGCTCCCAGCCAGGAAATCGAATTCTACAGCCAATACACCCAAAAGAGCAATGTACAGGTGGTTCAAAATCGCACCTACGAATTATTAAGCCTTGCCCACGCAGCCCTGGTAACTTCGGGAACTGCGACCCTGGAGACCGCGCTCTTTAAAGTGCCTGAAGTGGTATGCTATAAAGGTAATTTCGTCTCCTATCAAATCGCAAAAAGAATTGTAGATCTGGAGTATATCTCGCTGGTTAACCTAATTATGAACCGGGAAGTAGTCACCGAACTCATTCAGCGAAAGTTTAATGCCAAAAGTCTGAGGAGGGAATTATCTGCTATTCTGGAGGAAGATCGCCGAAAGGAAATCTTTGGCGATTATTATGAGCTGGAACAAAAACTTGGTGGCCCGGGTGCAAGCAAGAAAACCGCCCGTTTAATCGTTAAGCATATAAAAGAAGCGCAATGATTTTAAAGAGATTCGGCCTGTTATTTATTTTAGCCATTTTAATGGCTTCCTGCGGCAGTTCAAAGAAATCGGCAATTTCAGCTAAAAAATCCGGCATCTCCACCGCCGCCGAGCCCAAAAATCACAAGGCCTATAAAATAGTGGCCAATGCTCAAAAATTTGAAGGCACTCCTTATAAATACGGAGGAACTACCAAAAAAGGTATGGATTGCTCGGGCCTGGTTTATGTGTCATTCCTTGAAGAAGATATTCCCCTGCCGCGTACCTCCCGGGATTTGTCCCTGCAGGGAAAACGCTTATTCCTAAAAGAAGTCACTATTGGCGATCTTTTGTTCTTTGAAACCGATAAAAACCGAAAAGTAATCAATCACGTAGGTTTGGTGGTCGATGTGCTTCAGGACCAAATTCTTTTTATCCATTCCTCGACTTCCAGGGGAGTCATAATCTCCTCTCTTTCTGAAAACTACTGGCAACAGGCCTTTGTGATGGCGCGCAGGTTATTGTAATTTTTTATATCTTCAGGACTTCGCCCCGCTTAATTTCCAGGAGGGATGAATTTGCTCAATTTTAGCCTTATTAAAATCGCGCTGGTCTTTGGGGCCGGGTGTTTGCTAGGGTTTTATATAGACCTCTCCCCTGCGTTTATTGTATTAATTTGCATTACGCTTTTAGCGCTCTTCTTTTTCGCTTACCGGCGTGAAAAGAGAATGATCTTTCCAGATAATCTCTTCGGAAGTTTGGCGCTCCTGCTTCTTTTTTGTCTGGGAATTCTGAATTCCAGCCTGCGTCTGCCCGAAAACCGCAGCGATCATTACCTTAATTTTTCAGCTGAAAATGAGCCTGAAAATTGGCTGCTAAGCGGGGAAATTTCAGAAAATCTAAAACCTACCAATTTTTCCAGGAGGTATATCCTGAATTCAGAAAAACTTATTTCGGGAGATAGCAGCATACAGGTTGCAGGCAAAATATTTCTCAACCTCCCGGCCGACAGCCTGGCTCATTTTCAGCCCGGCGACCGACTTTTATTGCCTTTTGAAACTAATGAGTTTAAACCTCCCGGAAATCCGTTTCAATTCGATTACCGAAACTATATGCACAGGCAGGAGATTTACAGGCAAATACAACTTCAGCCTGAAGCAATTCTCAAAACCGGGCATAACCGGTGGTCCTTAAAAGCGCTGGCAGCCAGGTTTAGATCAAAAGTTATATCGAAGTTGCAACAGGAGAATTTTGGCGATGACGAGTTTGCCGTTATGCAGGCCCTACTTTTAGGCCAGCGCCAGGATCTTTCTACTCAAACCTATGCTGCTTATGCTGCGGCAGGCGCTGTGCATATTCTGGCTGTTTCGGGCCTGCACGTGGGTATTATTTTACTGCTTCTAAACCATCTTTTTAGATTTTTAAATCATAGCCCCCGGGGAAGAATAATTAAGACCATACTGCTCCTTACATCGCTTTGGGTATTTGCCATCATAGCAGGCCTTTCTCCCTCGGTTACCCGTGCGGTTAGTATGTTTTCTTTTGTAGCCATTGGAATGCAGCTTAACCGAAAAACCAGCGTAATGAACAGCCTGTTTACCTCGTTTTTCTTTTTAATACTTTTTAGCCCATTTTTGATTTTTCAGGTGGGTTTTCAATTAAGTTATTTGGCGGTATTTGCCATTGTTAGTATTCAACCCAAATTGGCAGGTATTTTTAAGCCAAAGACTAGAATTATCAAATATTTCTGGGATATTTTTACGGTGAGTTTGGCAGCTCAAATTGGGGTTTTGCCATTAAGCCTGTATTACTTTCATCAGTTTCCGGGTTTGTTTTTAGTCTCTAACCTGGTGGTTTTACCCGTGCTTGCAATTATTCTCGCCGGCGGAATTCTGTTGATCTTTCTTTCCCTGCTCGGGATGGTCCCGGCAATTTTCTCGAGCTTTAATAATGAAATTTTATCCCGACTAAACGCTTTTATTAATTGGGTTGCAAACCAGGAAGACTTTATTTTTTCTGAAATTCACTTTAGCATCTGGCAGGTGCTGCTCGCTTATCTCTGCATACTTTCGCTAATTTTTTATCTCTACGGAAAGCGTTATAGTCAGCTGGTAGCCCTTCTTGTTTGTATCATCGGCCTACAATTGATATTCATTTCAGAAAAAACAAGCTTCCGTCCTGCCGATGCCCTGGTTTTTCATCTCAACCGTAACAGCCTGATTACAGAATTTAAGAATGGGAAAATTCGGGCCTTTACTACCCAGGATTCTGTAGCCCGGCAAAGCCTATCCAATTACAAAACCGGCGTAAATGCCGATAGCCTTGAGGTAAACAAACTTCAGAATTTTTACAGGTTCGGCAATAAAAATCTTTTGGTGGTGGATAGTACAGAACATTTAATTCCCGATTTTAAACCCGATATCATTTTGTTGACTCAGTCTCCAAAAATCAATTTGGAGCGATTGCTTCAAATATATCAACCGGAAATACTGGTTGCCGATGGCAGTAATTACAATTCCTTTGTGAAAAACTGGAAGGCTACTGCCCAAAAACAAAAAGTCCCTTTCCACCATACCGGTGAAAAGGGAACTTTTCGCATTTTCCGGGAGCCATAAGACTCCAGAACAACTAACACTTAAATTTTACCCGCTAATCGGGATAGTATCATTTCAAAATTTGAACCTATTTAAAAGTACTTTCGAACTTAGACTCATAATCTTTCCAGGCTTCCTGACTGGTAATTTTTTTATAATCTTCTCCTGAAAACAGTTTCAGGTAGATTTCCAATTGCTTTGGAGTGCGATACCCGGGAATGGGGCCAATTAAATTGGCTTCCTCATCAAAAAACACCAAACTGGGATAACCGGTAACTTTTAGAGCCCGGGTAAATTCGTGGGTGCTGTTTCTACCTTTTCGGTTTTCATCAAATCCCGGATTGCTAAATTTCTTGTTTTTATAGGTAACCTCCTCGTTCCCTTCAGCATTAAATTTAACGGGATAGAAATTTTTATTGATATAATCGATTACATCGGGATTGGTGAAGGTATTCTTATCGAGCATTTTGCAGGGGCCACACCAAAGCGTGTAAGCATCCATAAAGATTTTCTTAGGTTGCTTTTTTTGAGCTGCCAGGGCCTCGTTCATACTCATCCATTGAATTTCCTGCGCTTGCAATGCGCTAATACTGAAAACAAGGAGTATTAGAGTAAAAATACGTTTCATCATCTACATTTAGAATTTGAACTTCAGACCTACAAAAAACGTTCCTCAAAATTAAGGAACGTTTTTTAATTATTTTAATCGGGTTTTAATTTATTCGCGTTCGGTATCGGCGATTTCATATTGTTCCTGCTCGAGCATTTCAACTTCATTATCTTCAGCCCCGTGAGTTAACCTTTTTAAAGGTTTCAACATTAACAGAACTATTCCTGCGAAAGCAACGGTAAAGATGGTGATGCCCGAAAAGATTGCGATATCTCCTGCTTCTGAAGCAAATCCGCCTACTACCCCGGCGAGTTTATTCCCCAAACCGGTTGCCGCGAAGTAAACCCCCATCATAAGCGATGCATATTTCATCGGCGCAAGCTTGGTGATAAAAGAGAGCGCTACCGGCGATGAGCAAAGCTCTCCAATGGTATGAAACAGATATGCCAACACCAACCAGTACATAGCCGAAGCTCCGTTTTCTTCGAATTGAAGGGAAGCCCCCACCATAAAAACGAAGCCAAGCCCCATAATGATAACCCCGGTTGCCATCTTGAAAATGGATGAAGCCTCTTTACTTTTAAGTTTTCGTCTGGCCCAGAAATTTGCCACTATCACCCCAAAGATGATAATAAACATCGCATTTAAAGACTGAAACCAGGATGCGGGAACTTCATTCCCTATTAATGGAAGGCTAAAAGGCAAACTACGATTGGTCTTTTCAAAAGCATAGATATTCATCAAACCACCGGCCTGCTCAAAGGCTCCCCAGAAAACGATTACCAAAATAAAAGAAAGCAACATCACTACATAACGATCTTTCATTACTTGCGTGGTAAGATCTTTATAAATCATAAGCATCATAGCAGTAACCAGAGAGATAAATACAAATAACAGACCGTAGGCCCAATCCTGCATCACAGTCCAGTATAGAGAAAAGATCATTAAAGCTCCGCTTATAAAAAGCTGAAGTGGAGATTTGAATAAATCTGAAAACAGGTTTCTTAACGAAGCCCCTTCGCTTCGTTCTACCTTAGAGAGCAGATTTCCAACGTTGGTTAGATAACGTTGCCCCCACCAGTAAACAATAAGTCCAAGAGCCATAGCGATCCCCGCAAGACCAAAGCCATAATGCCAGCCAATATTTTCCCCTACATAACCTACAATCAAACTGGAAAGAAACGCACCCAGGTTAATTCCTATGTAAAAGATGGTGAAACCTTTATCTCTTCGAATATCGCCCTGTTTATAAAGTCCTCCTACCATCGTGGAGATATTAGCCTTTAAAAGCCCTACTCCCACGATAATGAGACCAAGACCCGAATAAAAGGCCCACATCTCTTCTATCGCTAAAATTGTATGCCCGGCCACGAGAATTATACCTCCCCAAAGCACCGCTTTTTTCTGACCTAATAATTTATCGGCTATCATCCCACCGGGTATGGAAGCCACGTAAACCAACATGGTATACCAGCCGTAAAGTGCAAGAGCTTCTGGTTGAGTCCAACCTAAACCTGCATTGCCATCGGTGGTGGCACTTACCAGATAAAGCACCAAAATTGCACGCATCCCATAATAAGAGAAGCGTTCCCACATTTCAGTTAAAAACAGGATATATAATCCTACCGGATGCCCAAATAATTCTTTTTGAGGTGCTCGGGTTGTTGAATTAGCCATTTAGTATAGTTTTTCTTAAAGTTTATCCTTGATAAAATTGGTCATTAGGGTATACAGGTGCAGTCTTGTATTGCCGCCATAGATCCCGTGATTTCGGTCGGGATAGATCGCCCATTGAAATTGTTTGTTAGCCTGAACCAAAGCTTCCACCATTCTCATAGTATTTTGCAAATGCACATTATCATCTCCCCCACCGTGAATAAGCAGGTAATCACCTTCTAATTTTTCCACGTGGTTTATTGGCGAGTTTTCATCATAACCTGAAGGATTCTCCTGCGGGGTGGTCATATATCTTTCGGTGTAGATAGTGTCATAGAATCTCCAGCTGGTAACAGGCGCAACGGCTATAGCCATAGAGAAAACCTCGTTTCCTTTCAGGATGGCGTTAGACGACATAAATCCGCCGTAGCTCCAACCCCAGATTCCTATGCGATCTTCGTCTATATAATCTAATGCAGCAAGCTGTCTGGCTGCCTGAATTTGATCTTCAACCTCAAATTTTCCAAGCTCCTTCTGGGTCACTTTTTTAAAATCGGCTCCCTTAAATCCTGTACCTCTTCCATCTATAGTTACAATCATATAACCTTCGTTGGCCAGTAGTTGATACCAATATTCATTGGCATTGTAGTAAGAATTGGAAACCGACTGAGATCCCGGCCCCGAGTATTGGAACATTAAAAGCGGGTATTTTTTGCTTTCATCAAAATCGCGGGGTTTGATGGTCCACATATTCAAATCATTCCCGTTAACTTCTATCGTGCTTAATTCTTTCGGAATAAAATCATAGCCTTTTTCCTTTTCCAGAAGGGCTTTGTTATCCTTGATGTTTCTTACCAGTTTTCCGTTTTTAGCGTTATGCAAGCTAAACTCATAAGGAGTTTGAGTATTGGTGAACGAATTAATGAAGTAGGAATAATCGGCGCTAAAATCGGCGCTGTTCATCCCGGTTTTTTCGGTGAGTCTGGTTTTGCTTTTTCCGTTAGGTTTTATGGAGTACACATCGCGGTTTACGCTTCCATTTTCTGTGCTTTGATAGAAAATTCGATTGGATTTTTTATCAAAACCATAGTACCTGGTAACTTCCCAGTTTCCGCTGGTTACTTGATTTTTTAATTTTCCCGATTTGTCATACAGGTAGATATGATTCCAGCCATCTCTTTCGCTGGTCCAGATAAAATCGTTGTTATCGAGAAAAGTAAGGTTGTCGGTTACATCTACATAAGCTTCATCGGTCTCGGTCATGATCACTTCAGCCTCCATATCACCGGCATCCACAAAGATAAAATCGAGTTTGTTTTGATGACGGTTCAGCACCTGAACACTTAAAACTTCCTCATCGTTTGTCCATTTAATTCTCGGAATATAAAAATCTTCATAATCTCCAAGTTCAACCTTTTCATTTTCTTCTGAAGAAAGATCGTAAATAAATAAACTCACTTCTGAATTCTGCTCCCCGGCCTTGGGATATTTAAAAATCGACTGCGTAGGATACAAATCCTGCCCAAACATATCCATCGAAAATTCGGTCACTTCAGATTCATCGAACTTTAAATATGCAATTTTTTCTCCCGATTTATTCCACTCAAAAGCGCGAACAAAGGCAAATTCTTCCTCGTAAACCCAATCGGTCACCCCGTTGATGATGCTATTTATCTCTCCATCGGTAGTAACCTGGGTTTCTTCTCCGCTAGAGATATCGTAGGTGTAGATATTGTTTTCGAAAACATAGGCAACTTTAGAAGCATCTGGAGAGAATGTGGGCTCCTGCACCTTTTTGTCGCTAAGCTTTGTAAGTTTTTTAGAATTTAAATCGTAGATATAGTAGATTCCGCGGGAAGAGCGTCGGTAAATTTGTTCGCTTTCGGTGCTGAGCAAAATTTTTGATTCATCTTCACTAAGGCTATAATTATTAAAATTATCCAGGCCTTCGATATCTTTGGTATTGATAAGACTGCGGGAAAGATTTCCGCTTTTGTAATCGTAAACATCAATTTGGGTAGTTTGATTTTCCCTATCGCGGTTCAGAACTATATATTCTTTACCGTTGTTTAGGGATTGCAGGGATTGAAGACGCTCCTGGCTAAATTCTCCACCCCAAATATCTTCAAGGCTTATCTTTTTTTCCTGAGCATAAACTGCTGAAGTTGCAGCAATTAACAACCCAAGCACCACATATTTAAATCTCATATTTTGTAGGAATAAGTATTGCAGGCCAAGTTTACTAAAATTTCAGCAAAAATTCTTAACTCCCAGTGTTAAATACTAAGGATTTGTTAAAGAAATTTTCGACAAAATCAGCCCGGTAAATTGTTTTGGTTTAGTACTAGAGTTTAGCTTTGTATCTTTGTGCGGCTCTAAATTTTAGCAATATGATCACACCTGTTACCGGCTTTTCCAAACTCAGCAAAAAGCAAAAAATAGACTGGCTGGCCGAAACTTACCTAAAAGACCAACCCGAAGATGTTCGCATCCTGCGTCAATACTGGAATAGCGATGCCAACCTGCAGCAATTGCACGACGAATTTACCGAGAATACCTTATCTAATTTTTACCTGCCTTTTGGCCTGGCGCCTAATTTCCTAATTAATGGAGATTTACTGGCCCTGCCAATGACCATAGAAGAAAGTTCTGTAATCGCAGCGGCCAGTAAAGCAGCCAAGTTTTGGCGAAATCGGGGCGGATTCAAAGCCGAAGTGATCAATATTAAAAAAATAGGTCAGGTACATTTTATCTGGAAAGGTGATTTTGAGCATTTACAGGCCTTCTTCGAGGAGGTTAAACCCAAATTGCTCGAATCGGTAAAACCTATCACCAGGAATATGGAAAAACGCGGTGGCGGGGTGCTGGACATCGAGCTAAGAGATAAAACCCAGAGCCTGGACGATTATTTCCAACTTCATTGTTCGTTCGATACCCGCGACTCGATGGGCGCCAACTTTATCAATTCCTGCCTGGAGCATTTTGCTGAAGTTTTCAAAGCTGAAGCCCGGAAATTTGATGCTTTTACTGCTGAAGAAAAAGAGGTAGAAATCATCATGAGTATACTCTCCAACTATGTTCCTGAATGCCTGGTAAGAGCTGAAGTTTCCTGCCCGGTAGAAGATCTCGATGAGGATCAAAACCTGAAAGGAGAAGAATTTGCCAGAAAATTCATTCAGGCGATTAAAATAGCCGAATGCGAACCGCATCGTGCCGTTACCCATAATAAAGGAATTATGAACGGAATCGATGCTGTGGTCCTGGCAACCGGAAACGATTTTAGAGCTGTGGAAGCCGGGGTGCACGCCTACGCAGCCCGAAAAGGCACCTATAAAAGCCTTACCCACGCCGAAGTGAAAAACGGAGTTTTTAAATTCTGGATCGAAGTGCCGCTGGCCCTGGGTACGGTAGGCGGGCTAACAAGCCTTCACCCGCTTGTAAAACTGGCGCTGGACATTTTGCAGCAGCCTTCAGCTGAAAAATTAATGCAGATCGTAGCAGTAGCCGGCCTGGCTCAAAATTTTGCAGCGGTTCGATCGCTAATCACCACGGGAATTCAGCAGGGTCATATGAAAATGCATCTAATGAATATTCTCAACCAACACAAGGCCACCGAAACCGAGAAACATCAACTTACCGAATATTTCAAAAAACATACAGTCACTCACAGCAGTGTGGTAGAACAACTCGAAAAGTTAAGAGCCTAATGCAGGAATTTAAAAGCAACGGAAAATTATTGATCACAGGTGAGTATGCCGTTTTAGATGGCGCAAGGGCCCTGGCAGTTCCTACTAAATTCACTCAAAGTTTGCAGGTAGAGCCAGCTCCGGGAACCGGGATTTCGTGGCAAAGTCTGGATGAAAATCAGGAGCCCTGGTTTGAAGCCCGGTTTCAATTAGAGAATAATGAGTTAAGCCTAAAAAATTTGATTCAGGGGGAACACAAAGTGGCTGAAAGGCTGCTGCAAATTCTAAATTTCGCCCATAAACAAAAGCCAGAAATTCTTTCAAATTCATCCTGGAATGTCAAAACCCTGCAGGATTTTAACCGGAAATGGGGCCTGGGGACCTCCTCTACCCTTATCAACAATTTGGCGAATTGGTTTGAATTCGATGCTTATGAATTGCTAAAAAACAGCTTTGGAGGCAGCGGATACGATTTGGCCGTCGCAGGAAGTAAAAGCCCTGTGGTTTATCAGTTGGACAAAGACAAGCCTAAAATATTAAAAACCAATTTTCATCCTGCCTTTGCTGAAAATCTATTTTTCGTGTACCTAAACCGAAAGCAGGACAGTAGGCAGGCCATAGCTCATTATAGAAATCAGGAGAAGGCAAATAAGGGAATTTTAGTCGAGAAGATTTCAGCGCTTACCGAAAGCTTTTTGCAATGTGAGAATTTAGACGAATTTAAAACCCTTATTCTCATTCATGAAACTTTAATTTCGAAGGCGATCCATCTTCCGCGAATTAAAACCGAACTTTTCCCCGATTATTCCGGCGAGATCAAAAGCCTTGGTGGCTGGGGCGGCGACTTTATTCTGGCCACAGGAGGCGAACAGGAGCAAGAATACTTCCGCAGAAAAGGCTATAATGAAATTCTCTCCTATAGCGATATGGTTTTGTAAAATCTTATTTAAATCCATAAAAAAACGCCTCCCAAACCGGAAGGCGTTTTTTGATATTTTAAGCTATACTCTTCTAGTAAAATTTAGCACGATTATCTTCGATATCAGCTTTCTTTCTAAGCGCATCGAAAAGTCGTCCTGCAGCCTGCTGGCGAAGTCTTGCAGTTTCCTGATCGGCTACATTGCGGTAAGAATCTCTGGCAGGAGCTTCGTTACGGCTTACCAATTCTACCACGTAAACTCCTTTATCGCCTTCAATTGGCTTGCTTACTTTACCCGGCTCCATCGCAAATACAGATCCTACCACTTCAGGCTCTCTACCGGCGCCGGCAAGGGTTGGGTTACCAAGGTTTACCGCATTGGCGGTTTGTACCATAGTGTTTTGATTGCTGGCGATAGCTTCGAGGTTATCTCCTGAAAGTCGATTTTTGATGATTTCAGCTTTCTTCTTTTTAGTAAGAATTGGAAGTACGGTCGAAGAAGCATCTTCAGCGCTCATAAGGCCTTTATCTCTTTTCGAAGTTACCTGAGCAACCATATATCCATTAGGAAGATCGAAACGTCTAATGTCCCCAACTTTGGTATCATCTTCAAAAGCCCATTGTACTACTCTTCTCTGCTGTCCAAGCCCGGGAATTCTCTCTTCCAGCGCTTTTACATCGCGCACGGTTTTCACTTCGTAGCCATTTTTCTGAGCCTCCTCGGCAAATTTATTGTCGCGTGCTGCGATTTCAAATTTGGTTACTTCGTTGAAAAGATTGTTTCGCGATCTTTCTGAAGCTTCGATCTCACGAGCTAAAGTAGCCAGTTTTACCGCTCTTTCTCTATCGGTTTGTTCCTGGATGTGAATTACGTGGTAACCAAAATCGGTTTCCACCACTTCTACATCACCAGCATTTCCTTCAAAAATAAAGGCATCAAATTCTGGCACAAAAGCTCCGGGAGTAGCCCACCCAAGATCTCCACCTTCTTCAGAATTTGAAAGATCTGATGAGAATTGAGCCGCTAAAGCAGAAAATTGGTTCTTATTGCTGCGAACCACCCCGGCAAGACTATCGGCTAAAGTTTTAGCTTCTTCCTTGCTTCGGGTCACATCGGGAGCAAACTGCTGCCCACGGTAGGCCACTAAGATATGTGCTGCCTTAGAAGAATCGGGAATTTGTTTGGCTTCTACAAGTCTGCTAAGCTTCCAGTACCCATCGTGCTGGTATGGCCCGAAACTCTCTCCTTCTGAAAGGTTAAACAGGTTATCGGCGAATTCACGAGGCAATTGATTTTTGAAATAAAAACGATTCTCATAAGGTAAATCTGAATTTTCATTCACGAAATCCTCGATATCTTCGGCCTGTGCAAAACCGGGAAGAGTATCGTTAGCCTGTGAAGCTGCATTATATTCTACTCTTGAATTCAATAAAGCTGAAAGGCCTTCCTGGGCTTCGGCATTATCTTCTTCTGAAGCGGTTTCTTCAAAGAAAACATATTGAATATTTCTACTGGCTTCAGTTTCGAAACGAGCTGAATGATCTTTGATATATTTTCTGATTTCATCCTTGCTTACCTCTACTTCATCATCTGACACTGAAGTGTAAGGGATTTGAACAAATTTTAAATCGATATTATCGTTTTCCAGTCTGTAAGCCTGCTCTCCTTCTAATAAAGTAGCCCCAACCCCGGCGCTTACCATATTAAAGTAAGTATTCTGGCGGGCAGTATTGGCTAAATTTTCCTCGAAACGCAACCACTGGTCATAAGCTTCAGGGGAAGAGGCCTTAATGCTGGCTACGTATTCGCGAACAGCATTTTCATCGAACATTCCGGCTTCATTGGTGAAGGCCGGGTTATTTCCCATTTGCATTCTAATCATTTGACGAATCTGGGCCTGCTCGGCTCTAATGCCAAGTTTTTCCAATTCTTCTTCAACGATAAGCTCGCGCAATCTTTGTTCCCAAACCTGGTTTACCGCATCGGTAGTGCTGGCATTGGTGCCGGTGTTTCTTTGAAAACCTTCTACCTGTCTTGCAAATTCCTCACGACCAATCTCCTGGCCATTAACCACTCCAATTGTGTTTTGGGTTTGCGAAGAAAAACCTCCATTTCTAATCACATCGGCAAGAACGAAAGAGAAAAGCGCCAGGGCGATAATGATAATCAAGAAAACAGAACGCTGTCTGATTTTATTTAATACTGCCATTTGTAGTTTGTTATTTATCGAAATACAGGGGGCGAAAATAATGTTTTTAGCCTAATAATAAAACTTATAATTAGCAAAATCTTAACTAATTCGCAATTATTCTGAGGCTTTGATTTGCAGCTCCACCAATTCGATTTTGGTATTGGAAACTTCGAGGATATCAAACTGAAATTCATTTATTTTCACCTGTTCCCCCTGCTGCGGAATTTCTTCGGTATGATTCACTATAAATCCTGAAAGGGTTTCATAATTTTCACCCTCGGGAAGATTGAATTTATAATTTTCGTTAAGATAGTCAACCTCCAGGCGGGCCGAAAATCTGAAGTGATTTTCTCCTAAAACCTCTTCGGTTAACACTGCCGAGTCGTGTTCATCTTCAATTTCACCAAACAACTCCTCCACGATATCCTCAACGGTCATCATCCCGCTGGTGCCGCCATATTCATCGATCACCACAGCTATACTTTTCCGTTTTTTAATCAGTGCGTTGAGCACGTCTTTGATCCACATAGTTTCAGGAACAAAAACCACAGGCATCAAAATAGATTTAAGGCTTTTTGGTTTTTTAAAAAGATCGAAGGAATGCACATAGCCTATGATGTCGTCTATGGTTTCGTTATACACTAAAATTTTAGACAGGCCGGTTTCGGTGAAAGTCTCAATAAGATCCTGAGGGGCCTGGTGCTGGTCTACGGCAATGATCTCGGTACGAGGAATCATCACCTCCCTGGCTTTGATATCGGAAAAATCCAGTGCATTTTGAAAAATCTGAATTTCTGAATCTACCTCATCATCATCTTCTACGGTTTCCATCTGTTCATTGATGAAGTTTCCGAGGTCGACCTTAGAAAAGGCTAATTGCACCTCGTCTCCTTCCGTCCTGAAAAATCGCTTCAGAATAAGATCTGAGATCTTAATTACAAAGCTTGAAATAAAGCTGAAAAGCAGATAAAAAATATAGGCCGGTACCGCGAAAAACTTCAGCATCGAGTTCGCGTAGATCTGGAAAAATACCTTCGGAAGAAATTCGGCAGTGAATAAAATTACCAGCGTGGAGATAAGGGTTTGGGTAAAGAGACTTAGATCGGTAATGAAATAATTTACCAGGCCACTATCTACCGGATGCAGGGATTCTAACCACAGCATAATTAGATCACCCATATATACCCCGTAGATCACCAGCGCGATATTATTGCCCACCAGCATGGTGGCAATAAATTTTGAGGGTTTTTTTGTGAGGTTTTTTAAGACTTTCGCCAAAAAATCTTCCTGCCTTTTCTCTATCTCAATATAGATCTTATTGGAAGACACATAGGCGATTTCCATTCCCGAAAAAAACGCAGAAAAGAGAAGGGAGAGTACAATAATCAGAATGCTTTCGGTCATTCGGGTTTATTTATTACGTTCTTCAAATTTACGCCTAAAGCGTCTTTTGAAGAAGAACATAAATACAGATACCAGTACAAAGAAAATGAAGAGGTAAGCCCGGTTGCGTTCGGTACTCCAAATTCTTACCGCTTCGAAAGCGAAAAAAGCCGCGATAAACAGGTAAGCATATTCAAAATATTTAAAGTATTTACTCATCTTTATTTTCTTCTATGATTTGAATTCCAACGTTGGTACGGGATCGAAAATTACCGAAATTTTGATTAGAATCAAAACCTTCCCCCTGGTTCACCGCCCCGTTAGGAAAGCGAATGGTGTTGGGTCTATCGGTAAACACCCAGCTTAAATTTTGATCCCAGTAAAGCTGGCTGGCTTCAAGGCGGGTACTATCGCTGGTGATGATCACCACATCGCCCTGTAAATCTATGAGGCCGGTTTCTTCATAGATTACCCCGTAGTTTGCCGTAACCGTATTTTTTTTATTTTCCTCATCAAAGAACTCCAGTTCCAAACCGTCGGGAAACTCCCGGTAGGGAAAGCTTTTATTGGAAAAATCATACATTTTTGGACTACGCAAGTTAGCCACTAACCTGCCACTATCGGTGTATTTCAGATTGAGCTCCCCTGCAATTGCCTGTGGGGAACCACCTTCCAGATCGAGGGCACGAATTTCCTTTAAATTACCTTGACATGAAAAAAGCATTGTCACGCCGGTTAGCGTGACAATGCCTGAAATGATATTCTTATATGTGATCTTCACATTTTATAAGTTTGGAATGCGAACACTCTCGCCAATCCAACATCCGATAGAAATAGTTTCTCCAGCGCTGCTTCCTCTCTGGAAAACATCAGATTTTTGTGGAGCTCTACCTCTATAAGCCTCAACCGATGCATTTGCGTTCGAAGCGATAGATGGATCTACTCTTGCAGCTCTGGCAGCATAATCGGCAGCTAACCAGTACACAGCTCTTTTTGAGAAGGCATCATCCCCACAGTCGTTAGCACTCTGCGCATACATATTTGCAATTTGCAGGTAAGCGCTACCTAAAGACGGCTTAGCATTCACAGCTTTTCTATAGAAATTTCTGGCCTGAGAGAAACTTCCTCTCTCTTTATAGTTACCTGCAATTCTATAGTAAATTCTGGCTTTATCAGAAGGATCTTCTTCCAACTCTGCAGCCTGGTTGTAATACTCAAGAGCTTTAGCTCTGTCTCCATTAGCTTCAGCTAACTGTCCAAGTGAATAAGCAGACTTTGCAGAAGGCTCCAGGTTGTGAAGGGCTTCAGAAACCTGAACGAATAGTGGATCTTCGGTACAATCTTTATCAGAAAGTCTTGCGTTTACACTTTTCAACCAGTCAACATCGGCTCTCTTCTCATCAAAATCTTTGGTGTAAAGAGGGATCAGGTTATCACAATCGGCTCTTTGACCCAATTTAGCTGCGATACTACCTTTAACAAGATTATAGTTGTTTAGGTTAATCTCAGCGTTTTTGATTTGAGTTTGCTCTTTCGCAGTAAGGTCTTCACCTTTTTCCTGCTTTTCCAGCATAGGCGCCAAACGCTCGGCAGCTTTGTTTTCTTCCTCTTCGATTTTGGCCATAACCTTATCATAGTTATCGAAAACCTCCTGAAGCTCGCGCTCTCCGGCGTCCTGCATATCTACCATTAACTGGAAGTACGCATAAAGACCTTTAGGACTGGTAAAGTTATCTCTATCTTCGGTGAAGGCACGGTCAAAAGCTTTATACAGCTCTTCGGTGCTACCTATTTTATTGTCATATCTTAACTGAGCGATATCGGCATAAATTTTACCTTTTGGGGTTTTTTCAGGAAAAAGTTCCAGTCTCTCCTCCCAAAGCTCAATTAGCTCTTCTATATATTCTTCTTTTTGTTCACCTTCAGAATTGGCGATCTTGTGGTTCAGTGCACGCTCACCATATTGAAAAGTAGCCAGGCTGTACTTGGGACATTCCTCTCTAACTTTCATTAATGGCTCATAGGCGGCGTCGTAGTTTTTGGCCTTGGCATCATCGTATGCCAGAGCAGCCATCGTTGCACAGTCATTAGACTGTGCGCTCAAAACACTTGAACCTAACACGGCTCCTGATAGTAATGCTATTAATCTCGCTTTCATGTTCTTGTTTATTGTGGTTAATTAAATCTTCTTCTTTCGAACCATTTTCTCGCCTCGGTAAGAGACACTCCTAAAGATATTCTAAAAAAGTCTTCTTTTACCAATCCCGCATCTAAAGTACCGCGCTGACCATACTCAAAACCGAGATTTAAATTGGAGAATCCGGGTCCAACTGGTACTCCCAGTCCAAAAGTGATGCCAAACTCATTAACCGCCTGATTATTGAGGTTAAGCCCGGTTTCTTCAAATCTAAACCCGGCGCGATACACCACTCTTTTCCAGTAACTTGTAAGGGAATTATATTGAGGAATAAAATAGCCTCCCAGCTTGTACTGTGCAGCTTCATTATAAACTGCCGATTCGTTTTGCGTATTAAATCTGCTTATATACTCGCTGGCTCCGGTTTGTGCATATTCCCCACCCAGAAACCATTTATTTACCCTGCCAAGCCCCAGTCCAAAGCTGTAACGTGAGGGCAAAGTAAATTCAGAGTCGGGCACGGCCAATTCTCTTGACTGCACCGGAAGTTCACCCTGCGCAGTGAAAGCCACCGTAGAGATATTTCTCATATTTTCTGCGGAAAGATTTGCCTCAGGCGCGTAAGTAGCTGAAGCGTGTAAATTTAGATTTGAGGTGATTCGACGTTGAAAATCGAGCCCCAGGTTATAACTGAAGCCCTGTAGATTAGATCTGCTAACATCCTGTGTTCCCAGCTGGATATCTTCCCGCACCAGGGTTCGCCGGTTTTGGAAGTTCCCGAAGTTATATTGGGCCTCCACCCCAAAGCTAAGCGAAGGAATAATTTCGTAACCCGCCGAAAGGAAAACCCTGTTCATTCCCCCTCTACCGCTTAAACGGCTGGCTACCTCATCACGAATATCAAGGATTCTGTATCCTACTGAAGTATATGGCATCACTCCCATTCCGAAGCCGAATTTCCCTACAGGAACACCCAGCGCCAAATAATCCAGCGAGGTATTTCTAACGGTTCCACTCTCACGGGAAGACTCGATAGAGTTTTGTTCGTGACCTGCGCCCAGGCTATAAGTGGTTCGCCTAAGTTTACCATAACCGGCAGGATTTCGAAGATTTAGGTGAATACTATCAGAATATACACTTAAACCTCCCATCGAACGGTTTTCAGCGGTGCCTTTAAACTTTGTAAGGCCTATCCCGTAGTAAGAATATGGTGAAGAAATATTTTCCTGCGCCGCGGCTGATGCCGAAAAAATAACAGCTACGATTAATATTAATCGTTTTATCATTGACTTATATTAAATTCTAAAATATGATTTAGGCCCTCCAAAAGGAAATTAGGGTTGGCAAATATGCCATTTTTTACTCGCTTTGACAAAATTTGATAATCCCCACCGGTTAAAATTATTGTTAAATGTTTATATTCAGCCATATACGCATCTACAAATGAATTAATTTCAAACACCAGCCCGTTTAATGCGCCCGATTGCATACAGTCAATGGTATTGGTTCCCAGCAATTTTGTCTCATCCTCTGCTTTCAATAACGGAAGATTTCCGGTAAACTTGTGCATAGCCTCAAATCTCATATTCAATCCCGGCGAAATGGCACCGCCCAGGTACTCTTCGGCCGATGTTTTAAAATCGTAAGTAACACAGGTTCCCGCATCGATTACCAGGCAATTTTTGCCGGGAAATTCCTTAACCGCCGCAGCCACAAGGGCAATTCGGTCTTTCCCCAGGCTATTGGGGGTGGCATAAGAATTTTTGAAAGGCAACCTGCAGTCACTGGTTAGCTTATGGAGGTTTAGTCGTTTTTCAAGGAAACCGGCTTCTTCAGCTACCTCTTTCACGGTCCACGAAAGTATGGCCTGGCTGAGCTGGGGCCAATCTTTTAGAAGGATTTCAGTTTTTTCAAAAAAATCTTCACGGCGACATTTAGAACTATGTTTTAAGCTATAGTTTTGGAATACAGCCAATTTGACAAAAGAATTTCCTACATCAACGATTAAATTCATCTGGATTTGCTTTGAACGGCCAAAATACGAAAGCATTTTTTTAAAATTTCGTTTGTGGGTTTCTAAAAAGCAATATATATTTGCATCCGCTTTCACAAAGCAACTGGTGCCTTAGCTCAGTTGGTAGAGCAAAGGACTGAAAATCCTTGTGTCCCTGGTTCGATTCCTGGAGGCACCACCTTAAAAGCCCTGAATGAAAATTCGGGGCTTTTTTAATTTTTGTAGATTAGATACCATGTTCTAATATTTGTAGGATCAAAAACATTTTATTCCAAATTTTAATATGGACGGTTTTAACTATGAACCTAGGATAGAATAAAAATTAGAGTGGTTATAATTCCGTGACGCAACAGCCTTTAGTACCCTGAATTTTCTCTTAAAAAGGAATTTATCTCATTGACAAATTCTATAGCACGATTTGGAGCCATATTTAAAGATATGGAACTTCGATATTCACAAAAGGAAAGTTTTCTTTCACCACTAGTATAGTCTATAGCATTCATTCGCACTCCTTTGGGATTATTATTCTTTGAATGAATATTAACAATTCCAATTGATTGCGATGAAAGCGAATTATTATCATAATAAATATTTTCAGGAGTAAGATCTTTTAAATCAATACTGTATTCATTTCTATACATCAATTCGGATTGCGATTGATCTCTGAAGCTATTTGTTACAAACCAAAATTTTTTGGTATTCTCATTAAGTTTGAAGTAAAATTCATTAACCCTATAATTCGCCATATTTTCTCCACTATAATTATGTTTTGTCACACTAGCCATCATAGTATGAGTAAGATTGTTAAGACTTCTTTCGGCTCGCTGATTCAAATTCAGGTCATTCTCTCGAACCTCTTCTAGATTCACCAAATCGCATTCTTCATCCTCTTGACAGGATGAAAAAACAATTAACATCAGGAATATGAAATAAATATTATACCTCTTCATTTTTTCACAATTTATTTATTAGAATTTAAGTCATTATGGTTTGTAAATAACATATATTTCTTATTTTCTAGATTTCTCAATATAATATTACCATTATCATAAATGAATATATCCATTTTTTTTCCCATCATTGAATATCGAGCAGTAGTGTAGCCTAATCCGTCATCACTATCCTCAACTGGATTAGACAATTGCTTTAAACGTGCCGGGGGTGTGTTTTCCATATATAACCAAATATCACCTGAATCATCTTCATTAAACCGAAAAGTGGAAGCGTACAACCCCTTATCATACTCATTAGTTTTTTCGTCAAAAACTACTAAATATTTAAATGAAATCTCTTGAGCATAAATTTGTGTAATACCAAAAAAGAGAATTCCAAAGATTAAATTTTTCATATTTCATTTAAATAATAA
This sequence comes from Salegentibacter haimaensis, assembly GCF_054121495.1. Classification (NCBI taxonomy): domain Bacteria; kingdom Pseudomonadati; phylum Bacteroidota; class Flavobacteriia; order Flavobacteriales; family Flavobacteriaceae; genus Salegentibacter; species Salegentibacter haimaensis. The sequence continues at coordinate 61,631 of NZ_JBSYGH010000012.1, read as the reverse complement.
TTAGCTACAAGATTTGACAATAAGTACAGCCAGAACGATAACGATAACAATTGGTAAAAGGTTAAGAACGAAAGCACCACCCATAAAAGCACCTGCCTTTGCTGCATCCCCCTTTTCACCACTTTTACCAAATAAAGAGCCGATAATTGCAAAAGCTACTATTATACCAATAATTACTAAAATTGCGCTTCCCATAATCCTATAGTTTAATTTTGAAGTTCTTCAATTTTTTTATCAGCCTTGGATTCCTCCATAAACACAGAACCAATTTGCTTATAGACCATTCTTTCATCGCAAACATTTAAAGAATATGTAGCACCGTGCAGACCTTTTACACTATCAATAATTTCAATATTTTCTTTATCACAATCTTGTTCAATAGCAACAGTTTTTATAAGTGTTTTTTCGGTAGTACCAAACATTGTTCTATTTACAGAACCACAGGAAATTAATAATAGAGTTGCTAAAGCTGAGAAAAGTATTTTTTTCATAATTATTTATTTTAATTTATAATTATTGCTTAACTAAAATTGAATTTGGCACCTGATCCCAAGTTATTTCGTTGGGAGACAGTTTTGAAAATTCTAGTTTTACAGTTGGAGCGTTTTGAAAATCAAGATGTAATGAGTAGTTTACATCTGAAATAGTTTCTATCACTTCAATTTCCTGGCCTAAATCCCTAGAGTCTTGAATGAGTTTGCGATGACTGAGGTCAATTATGGGCTGGATTAATATTACATCATTCGAAGTGAATTTCACGCCGTTGTCTCCAGTGGTAGACCCTTCAACTAACCAAGTTCCATGTAACCATGCAGGCGGATTAATAATATTACTTTCATTATTCTCATTATCAGCACTACAACCAATAGTCATAAGAATTAATAGAATTATAAGTCTTTTCATCGTTCTTATTTATTGAAATTTATAACCTATACCAATATTAAACGTGTTATACCTACCTGAGATACTTGAGGGCATATAACTAACACCACTAAAGCGGTCGGTTATTTCAAAATTATATCTCCCTTCAAGGAAAAAATTTTGTGTAATGTCAAAACTAATTCCTGCTCCTAAATCTAAGCCTACTGAATTCATACCACCCCTTACTTCTTCAACAATGGCCGTTAGTTGCGGACCTGCTAAAAAGTTAAATTGTTCAGTTATATAATATTTTATTAAAACAGGTAAGTGAAGCCAAGATAAATCTTGAGTATTTGAATAAAGAAGAGCTGGCTTGGCAACAAAATTTTGACCTAAGTTTATGTGAACATTTGCGCCCGCAAAAAATCCATTAATACTTCCGCTTGAGCCAGTTATTAAAGTTCCATAGGAGCTATTACCTGTGGCAAAAGAGCCATTTATATAACCCGCCTCAACACCCCAGTTTATATCGTTAAAATTTTGTGAATAGGAATTCGAAAAAAATAAAATAAATAATAATAAAAGTGTATACCTATTTTTCATATTGTATAAAGAATTTATGATTACAGATGTGATTAAATAGCGCATATATGCGTTGATAATAAATTATTGCAATTGGCACCTTTATTCGGTGCAAAAAATCAAAAATCAATCTTTCATTAAATCATTCGGCAACAAGCTTCGAGAAACAAGAAAACTCAAGAATTTTTCTCAAGAACAACTTGCCTTTGAAGCCGATATTCCCATTTCACAGGTAGGGCGTATTGAAAGAGGGGAAGTAAATACTACAATAAGCACAGTTTCAGCCTTAGCGAGAGCCTTAAAAGTCTCTCCCAAAACCTTATTTGATTTTGAGTAAAATTTGAAATATTTTTTGGAATAAAAAAATAAATTTGTTAAAAGTCATTAAAAAGCCGCCTACAAATGAAAAGAGGTGAATTTGTCAATAGAATTATAGCACATCTTTATCTCTCTGCAGATCAAAAACATTTTCCGCATTTTTAAAAAATTGAAGCCCGGCTTCAATTTTCTTCACTCGCCTCAATTTTCCGCTTTCCATAATTCTTCAACCCCCACCCAATCACAAAAGTGCTAATGAGCGAAAAACTACTGTACAATACAGGTACCAGACTAATATCTTTATCTTCCAGCATTTGATTTGCGATAAACAATGCCAAAACACTGTTCTGTAATCCAAGTTCGATAGCAATGGTATAGGAGGTATTCTCCTTTAAACTTAATTTCCGAGCCAGGGCATAGCCGGCAAACAGGGAAATAAGGTTAAAGATAAGAAGCGGAATTAAAAGGTTTAAATGCTCCAAATAACGCACCTTGCGCTGGGATTCATCGAGAAAAATCACCACTAAGAATGCAAGCAGCATTATTAAGGGCAGAGCGATTTTCAAAAATTTGTGTAACCAGCTCCCAATTTTATCGCCAAAATATTCATTGATCAAAATCCCGGCCAATACGGGCAGAGCCACCGTGGTAAAGACATCGGTAAAGGTTTGAGTAAAACTAAGGTCTATCTCCACCCCATCGTTTCCAAATAAGCTATACCCCAACCGTACTATTAGAGGAATGCTTAGCAACACAAAAAAGCTATTGAAAGCTGTAAGCGACACCGAAAGGGCTACTCTCCCTCCTAACATTTTTGTAACCAGATTAGAGGCCGTCCCACCTGGGCAGGCTGCCAGTAAAAGCAATCCTATTTTATAGGGATCATCCATAGGCCAAAACAAAACCAACAAAAGCGCCAAAGCCGGCAAAAGCAGTAACTGTCCTGCAAGGCCTGTGATTACCCCTGCCGGCATAAGGAATACCCGTCTAAAATCTTTAAAACATAATTCGAGGCCAATACCAAACATAATGAGCGCTATGCTTGCTGGCATCACTATATCAATAACCTGCTGCATAATGCTTCCTCGATTTCAGAATCCTTAATTTCTTCTCAGACAAAATTTCGTATATGACCAGAATCATAAAATACAGTGGGTTTATCAGATAATTTTACATCAAAATACCAATAAAAATGAAAACACTATTAAAAACCCTAAGTTTTATCGTTCTGCTAAGCCTGATTATTTCCTGTGGAAATTCAGAAAAAAAAGAAAAAGAAAGCATTCGCCTGGGCGATTATACCGAAGCTCCCAAAAAAACCGAAAAAGCTTCTGAAACAGCCAGCTCCGAAGTTGCAGATTTATCTAATAAAGGTATAGGCCCGGTTAAAAATTTGAGTCTGCCTGAAGATATCGACGTCACAATGGCCCAAAATGGAGCCGAACTTTTCAAGAATATGTGCTCTGCCTGTCATAAAATGGACAAGAAATTCATAGGTCCGGCAATATCAGGAGTGTCTGAAAGACGCAGCCCCGAATGGATTATGAATATGATTCTCAACCCTGAGCAAATGATCAAGGAAGATCCTATTGCCAAAAAATTGCTCATAGAGTCTAATATGGCTGTGATGGCCAACCAAAACCTGAAGGAAGAAGAAGCCAGGGCTATCCTCGAGTATTTCAGGCAATATGATACGGCCAACTAACTCTACAGAAACTTCTAAAACCAAATGCCTATAAAAAACCAATCAATATGAAAACAATCTCGACATTTCTCATCTTTCTTCTAATAATGGGTACTTCACTGCTAACTGGATGTAAGCAAAATGAAACTTCAGAAGAAAAGGCGCAAACAAATTCTGAATCCAGAGAGGAGTCATCTTCGAATAAAGGCCAGGCTTTTATAGCCGATGAAGACTCAGAGCCCAACGCCCTGCGCATTGCCATAGGCTCTGAAGATCACAGCACCCTGGTTACTGCGGTGCAGGCAGCCGGAGTAGAAAACTCGCTGGTAAATGTTGGCCCCCTTACCGTTTTTGCGCCCACCAATGCAGCTTTCGATAAACTTCCGAAGGGAACGGTAGAAGATCTGCTAAAACCGGAAAACAAAGCCAAACTAGCCTACATTTTAAAACACCACGTGGCACCGAGTAATTACCCTATAGAAACCCTGATGAAAAATGTTGAAAGAGGAAGATCTCTTTATATGGCTTCAGGAGAAAATATAGAAGTAAGTCGTGAAGGTGACGACATTTATGTTGGCGGCACCAAAATTATTGGCACCGTACGAGCCAGTAATGGCTGGGTGCATATCGTTGAAGATGTAATTCTACCTAAAGGTTAGAAATCTTTAGAAACCTGACAGCGCTCAGTTTTCTCAGAAACAGCACCCTATATCTTTGCTTCAACAATTCTTAAAAACAATTATTAATACCAATCTAATGAAAAATATATTAAAAATAGCAGCTTTTGGTCTCCTGGGCATTTTCATGCAATCCTGCAACAACGAGTCTTCAGGCAAAAAATCTAAAGGCGCAATGGCATCTAATGTTGCCGAAAGAGTTTATGTGGCTCCAGGAGAGCACGATGAATATTACGGATTTTTCTCTGGCGGCTTCAGCGGACAAATGTCTGTGTATGGTCTTCCTTCAGGAAGATTATTAAAGGTAATTCCGGTATTCTCTCAGGATGCCGAAAAAGGTTATGGTTACAACGAAGGTACCAAAGCTATGCTTAACACCTCTTATGGTTTTGTGCCCTGGGGTGATCTGCACCACGTGGACATCTCTCAAACCAATGGAGAACTTGATGGACGTTGGGTATTTACTCACGAAAACAATACTCCCAGGGTAGCCAGGGTAGACCTTAACACCTTTGAAACCGGTGAGATTCTGGAAATCCCTAACTCTGCCGGAAACCACAGTTTCGCAATTACCGAAAACACCGAGTATTTAATCGCAGGTACCCGCTTCGCCATTCCTTCTCCTCAAAAGGATATGTCTATAGACGAGATGAAAGGCAACTTTAAGGGCCCTCTAACTTTCGTAAAAGTAGACCAGGAAACCGGAGGCATGGAAATCGCATTCCAGGTGGTGATGCCCGGCTTCAATTTTGACCTTGCCCACCCCGGAAGAAATGCTTCTCACGGCTGGATGTTTGCCACTACCTATAATTCTGAAGAAGCCAACAGCCTGCTTGAAGTAAACGCTTCTCAAAACGACAAGGATTTTATCGTAGCCCTTAACTGGCAAAAAATCGAGGAATATGTGAATAATGGTGGAGGAACCGAATTACCTGCCGAATATGCACACAACAAATTCGACCACGATACTCATACGGCGACTACCGAGATGAAAAAAGGAATCTTAACCGTAGATCCAAAAGATGTTCCCGGTGCCGTATTCTTTATGCCAATTCCAAAATCTCCCCACGGCTGTGACGTAGACCCAACCGGAGAATATATTGTAGGAAGCGGAAAACTTGCTGCCGAGCTTACAGTATTCTCCTATTCAAAAATGAAAAAAGCTATTGAAGAAGAAAATTATGATGGAGATGCCTACGGAATTCCAATTCTTAACTACGATGCCATTCTTGGCGGAATTGTAAAAGAACCAGGTCTTGGACCTTTACACACCGAGTTTGACGGAAAAGGAAACGCCTACACCACCTTCTTCATATCTTCTGAAGTGGTGAAATGGAGCCTTGACGACTACCAGGTAATCGATAGAAAACCTACTTATTACTCTGTAGGTCACCTTATGATTCCCGGCGGAAACTCAAGAAAACCCTTCGGAAAATACCTGGTGGCGATGAACAAAATCACCAAAGATCGGTACCTGCCCACCGGCCCTGAAATGAACCATTCAGCACAATTGTATGACATATCGGGAGATAAGATGGAATTGTTGCTGGATTTCCCAACTATTGGGGAGCCTCATTATGCAGCAGGTATCCCGGCCAATCTGGTTAAAAATAACTCCAAAAAGATTTATCGACTGGATGAAAACAAGCATAAATATGCTGTGAAAAACGAATCTGAAACCCGGGTTGAGCGCAATGGAAATGAAGTACACGTGTATATGACGATGGTAAGAAGCCACTTTGCCCCCGATAATATTGAGGGAATAAAAGTTGGAGATAAAGTTTACTTCCACGTGACCAACCTCGAGCAGGATTTCGATGTACCTCACGGATTTGCGATGATTGGCGCCAATACAGCCGAACTTCTGGTAATGCCTGGAGCAACCAAAACCCTGTTATGGGAACCTAAAAAAGAAGGGGTTTGGCCGCTATACTGTACCGATTTCTGTTCTGCACTGCACCAGGAAATGCAGGGATATGTTAGAGTTTCACCCGCAAACTCGAACGTAGAGCTCAAATGGTCGCTTGACGGTGAATAAGCTTGTGTGATTAGTTAATAAGGTTGATTTAATCGGAGAGAGGCGGGTAGATATCATATTTGCTCGCCTTCTTCACTAAAACTGAACTATGAAAAAGTCTGGAATCCTGATGATAATTGGCTCTGCACTATTGCTGGGACTCTTCATCTTTCCTCTTTGGAATATAGAACTGGGGGCACCGCAATACCCCGATCCTCTTGCGATGAACATCTATATAGATGGCATTGAAGGAGAGGAAGAATTTGATATTCAAAATATCGATGGGGTGAATAAATATATTGGAATGAAGAAAATTCCGAAGCCTGAAGAAATGTGGGAATTTAGAGTATTTCCGCTGGTAATAGGTGGAATGGCCGGCCTGGGAATTTTATTGGGTTTGCTTGGATTCTTCGGAAAGATGAGCCCACACTGGTTTTTGGGTTGGTTCCTGTTAATGGGAATTCTTGGAATGCTTGGAATGTACGACTTTAACAGCTGGCTCCTGGATTACGGAACAGATCTGGACCCCAATGCCATCATTAAATTGACCGATGCTGAAGGGAATCCGCTGAACTACAAACCCCCATTACTTGGCACCCAGCAAATCCTGAACTTTACTGCTCACTCATATCCCCGTGCAGGTGCAATCTTAATGTTTATCGGGATGTTTATCACCTTGATAGCCTGGTGGACAGGAAAGAATTCTGAGGCTTCAGTAAAACAAACTCAAAAGGCCTATAATTAAAAAGGTTTCAGCAGAAGACAAAAAACAAGTACAACAAAAGAATTATTAAACCTTAAAATTTTGACCTATGAAAAAGATAATGTTGGTATTCGCCGTAATTCTCCTGGCAGCCTGTAGCCGGGAAGCTGAACCCATAGCCTATGGCAGTGATTTTTGCCATTATTGTAAAATGACCATTGTAAGCAAAGCGCACTCGGCCCAGCTGGTAACCCAAAAAGGAAAACAGCTTAAGTACGATGCCATTGAATGTATGCTTCGGGATAATCTCGAAAATCATAAAGATGTTGAAATGGCATTAATGCTCGTGGCCGATTTCCAGGATCCCGGAACTATGATTAACACCCAAAATGCCACCTTCCTCATTCACGAGGAAATCTCAAGCCCGATGGGAGAAAACCTCGCGGCCATTAAAAATACCAGTGAACAGCAGGATTTAAAAGACCCTGAAGCCTATAGCTGGAACGAATTAAAAAAATATTTTCTTAACGGAGGAACACTAAGCTACAAATGAGGTATTTAATATTCATATTTTTTATACTAACTGGCTTCGATCTTACTGCAGGCGAAATTAGAGTTTGCGCCGGCTGCGAGGTTAAAAGCATAAAGGAGGCGGTAGCACTTGCAAATAGTGGCGACACCATCATTATTGAAGCAGGAGAGTATAAGGAATATGACATCAATATTATAGACAAAAGTTTGCATTTTATCGGGAAAGATTACCCGGTAATCAATGCTGAGATGAAAGGAACCGCCTTTGGAATCCGCGCTGAGGGGGTGACTATGGAAGGCCTGCATATCAAAAATATTGGTCGTAGCCATACCAAAGATTTCGCTGCCATTCTTTTGAATGGAAGCACAGGTTTCAGCCTGAAAAATAACATACTTGAAAATGTATTTTTTGGGATGCTCATTGAAAAATCTACCAACGGGCTAATTGAAAATAACAGGATTCAAAGCTCTGGCGGCACCGAGTCTAATTCGGGGAATGGGATTCATCTTTGGAGCTCTTCAGAAATAATTATTAGAAACAATAAGGTGAGCGGAATGCGTGACGGGATTTACATTGAATTTGGCAAACAATGTATGGTTACCGAAAATGTATGCGCGAACAATATTCGCTATGGTTTGCATTTTATGTTTTCAGATTATAACAAATACATCAACAATGTTTTTGAAGAAAATGGAGCCGGCGTTGCGGTGATGTTTTCCAAACATATTGAAATGAAGGAAAACCTGTTTAAAAAAAGCTGGGGTTCTGCCTCATATGGCTTGCTTTTGAAGGAAATCTCAGATGCCAGCCTGCAGCATAACAAATTTGAAGATAACACCATCGCAGTTAATGCTGATGGGACTACACGGGTGAAATTCATTGAAAATGATTTCTTCAATAATGGTTACGCGGTAAAAGTGCACGGCGGAGCGTATACTACAAGTTTTACCCAAAATAATTTCAGGTATAATTCCTTTGATATCGCCTACTCCGGAAGATTAAATGACAACAGCTTTACCGGAAATTTCTGGAGTGATTATACCGGTTATGACCTCAACAGGGATAATGTAGGCGATGTACCTTACCGGCCGGTGAAATTGTTTTCCTATCTGGTAAATCAAACTCCCGAGGCTATAGTGCTCCTTCGAAGCGTTTTTATAAATCTGCTGGATTTTTCAGAAAAGGTATCCCCCATTTTCACTCCGGCCGAATTAATAGATCACGAACCCCAAATGAGAAGAATAAAATGGTAAGTATTCAAAATCTACATAAGAAATTTGGACAACAAGAGGTATTGAAAGGTCTTGACCTGGCAATAGATCAAAAAGGAATTATTGCCGTGTTAGGCCCCAATGGCTCGGGAAAAACCACGCTTATTAAAAGCATTTTAGGAATGGTTATTCCCGATAAGGGAGATATAAATGTAGCCGGTGAAAATATTAAAGGTCGATGGGATTACCGCAACGGGATAGACTATTTGCCTCAAATCGCAAATTTCCCCGGCAATCTTAAGGTGAAGGAACTAATAGAAATGATCAAAGACCTACAGGGCCGCCCGGCCAGGGACCGGGAACTTATCGAATTTTTCAAGCTCGAGCCTTTTTTACATAAAAAACTCAATAACCTCTCGGGGGGAATGAAGCAAAAGGTAAATCTTGTTTTATGCTTTATGTTCGACAGCCCTTTGGTTATTCTCGATGAACCCACCTCGGGACTCGACCCCCTTTCGCTTATTTGGCTTCGGAAATTCATCCTGATGGAAAAAGACCGCGGAAAAACCATTTTGATCACCTCGCATATTATGAGTTTAGTTGAAGACCTCTCAGATAAAATTGTGTTTATTCTCGACGGGAAGATCTACTTTAACGGAAGCGTGGAAGAGCTAAAAGCCACCACCGGCGAGTCTGAATTTGAACATGCAATTGCTAACATTTTAACCCAAAATCATGCTGAAAATATTAAAGTATAGTTTTTACGACCTTAGCCGAAGTAGATGGAGTTATGTATACTTCCTTTTTTACCTGATTTTAGGTATAATTTTGCTTTTTTTAAACAGCGATCTTTCCAGTACCGTGATCACTCTTATGAATGTGATTATTATCCTGGTCCCCCTAATAGGTACAATTTTCGGGATTATGTATTATTACGATTCCAGGGAGTTCACCGAACTTTTGCTGGCCCAGCCCATAAAACGCAGTTCGATCTTCCTGGGGCAATATCTGGGGGTGGCGATCTCACTTTCTTTAAGTCTTATGTTAGGCCTGGGCCTGCCCTTCATCGCCTACGGATTATTTGAAAGTTCTGCGATTTGGGATTTCTTTTCGTTATTGGTTTCAGGGGTGTTTCTAACTTTTATTTTTACGGCACTGGCCTTTAACATCGCCCTCTCAAATGAAAATAAGATCAAAGGTTTTGGCCTTGCCATCCTGGTTTGGCTTTTTCTGGCCGTGGTTTACGACGGAATTTTCCTCTTAAGCCTGGTATATTTTCAGGATTATCCGCTGGATAAATTCTCGCTTTTTGCAAGTATGGCCAATCCTATAGATCTATCGAGAATCCTGGTATTACTTAAACTTGATATCTCTGCTCTATTAGGGTATACAGGCGCCGTTTTTAAGGATTTCTTCGGCACGGCGCAGGGTCTCATTATTTCCTTCGCTATGTTAGGTCTTTGGGTGCTATTACCGGTTTTTAGGATTTCAAGAGTTTCAGCTAAAAAAGATTTTTAAAAATCCTGTCTTTATGCGTTGACTCATAAAAGTTTAGAGACAGATAGCGGAAATTTACTTCAGAAATTAAAAAACAGTATAGCAATGGAAGCATTACGCAATCAAACCGTAGCCCAGCTGGTAACCGACAATATAAAGACTGCACATGTGTTTAAAAAATACGGTATAGACTTTTGCTGCGGCGGCGGAGTAAGTCTAAGTGAGGCTTGTAAATCGAAAAATCTCAATCTTCAGGAAATTGAAGCAGCCCTGGGGGCGATCAATAATTCTGCAGGTCGTGAATATGATTACAAGAAATGGTCACCCGATTTCCTGGCCGATCATATCGTGAATATTCATCACAGTTATGTAGAAGAAAACATCCCCTTACTGTTGCAATACTGTGAGCGGGTAGCCAAAGTACACGGGAAAACCCATCCTGAAGTAAAAAAAATTGAAGATCTGTTTCACAGGGTAGCAGGCGAACTCACTACGCATTTAAAAAAGGAGGAGTTGATCCTGTTTCCATTTATCAAAAAACTGGTAAAAGCCAACAATGAAGAAACCACTCTGGAACGCCCCCAATTTGGCTCAGCCGAAAATCCGGTGAATATGATGAAAGACGAGCACGAATCGGCCGGGGAGATTTTTGCTCAAATAAGAGAACTTTCAAATGCATATACCCCACCCCAGGGAGCCTGTAATACTTTAAAAGCCATGTACGCCAAATTGGAAGAATTTGAGCAGGACTTGCATTTACACATACATCTTGAAAACAATATTCTTTTCCCTAAAGCCCTTGAGCTGGAAAAAAAAGTGGTACAATATTTTTTTTGGTTGCAGACGCGCTGAATTTGGGGGCGGGGAGCTTAAGTAGATAGAATACTGCCCCAAAAATCTCTATCTTTAACCGCCCCCGAGATCAGCAGCATTTTTAATTAGTTGAGAAAAACATCCCGTCTGGATAGATTGGGATGTTTTTAATTTAAAAATGATGCCTCAAAATTTCTAAATTGCAGTTCGATGATCGCTATTAAAAAGCATATTAAGCTTGCAATTTTCTACTTCTTACTGGTAGCCTTGCTTGGGGTGCTATTGAGACTTTTTTGGGTGGCCGATGTACCTGCAACTTTTAAATTTCTGGTACATACCCATTCCCATATTGCCTTGTTGGGTTGGGTATACATAGGCCTTAGCAGCCTTATTTATTTTATCTTTTTAAAATCGGCAGTTCCAAAGAAAATCTACCTACGCATTTTCTGGTTCACCCAATTTTGTATTATCGGAATGTTATTGAGCTTTCCCTTCCAGGGATATGCGCTGTTTTCTATTATATTTTCGACTTTGTTCCTTCTTGCAACCTATTTTTTTAGCTGGATGGTCTTTAGATATACCCCCGCAGATTTAAAATCAAGAAACTCCTATGAAGTTTTACGTGCCGCACTTATTTATTTGATCATCTCCAGTATTGGGCCCTGGGCTTTGGGTGCGATTATGGGAACTTTGGGCAGCACCTCGATCTGGTATAAAAATGCGATTTACTTTTACCTGCATTTTCAATATAATGCCTGGTTTCTGCTGGCTTTAATAAGCTTTTTCCTTTTTATGCTGGAAGAGAAATCGGCAGGTCCAAACCCCGGGCAATTCAAAATTTTGAATTATTCCCTGCATACAGGAATCATTCTGAGTTTTTTCCTCTCGGTATTATGGACAGAACCTGCCGCTATTTTTTATAACCTGGCCGGCATTGGGGCTGTAGTTCAGATTTTTGCTTTTTGGATGCTGTATAAAATTTTCAGGCCCTCAATAGCTATGCTGAATTTTAGCAAGCTAGAAGTGCATCTTATCAAAATTTCTGTGGTTTTACTCGGGCTCAAAATTTTTATGCAACTACTTTCGGCTCTGCACTATTTTGCAAAACTGGCTTATAGCTCTATAGATTTTGTAATTGGCTACCTGCATCTCACCTTTTTAGGGCCCATTAGCCTGCTATTACTGGTAGTCTTTAGTCGATTTAAATTGCTGAAATTAGACCGGCTTTCCCTTAGCATTTATTTACTGGCATTTTTAATTACTGAAGGCATTATTTTCTTCCGCGGAATAGCCATTTGGCAACGCTGGGATCAACCCGGGGATCTGGCGCTTTATCTGCTGCTTGGCAGTTGGCTTTTTCCGCTGGCAATACTAATTCTATTGCTGAAGAATATTTTTAGCAAAGATTAGCGGTAGACCTTGCGGCATTTAATTTTCAATTCTTTCTTTTTCTCTAATGATTTTGTAGCTCGAATCACGGTCTCTACCCGCAAACCGGTGAGTTCGGCTATTTGCTGGCGGGTAAGATCTACTTTAAAAGAATAGGGCTCCTAAAGCTTATGCACGTGTTTTTTGAGATAATCGAGCAATCTTAGCACCCGGTGTTCAGGTTCCTGGCTGGAGATTTCTGAAGCGATAATAGCCTTGTAATAGAGGCGGCTGGCCAGGGTTCGGGTAAGTTCCAGGTGAAGTTTGGGATAAGCTTCAAGAAGTTCCAGAAATTTTAGCTTGTGCAGCTTATACAGCTCCACATCGGTAATGGCTTCAGCATTGGCAGGATATTTTACATCGGCCAGTAATGGTGGCTCCCCAAAACTCTGATTCGCATAAAAAATACCCTGAACAAATTCCTTTCCGTCGAAATTAAAATTGTTCATTTTCACCTCGCCAGAAATGATCTGGTAATAATTATTGGCGCAATCGCCCTCGTGGAAAATCACCTCCCCTTTGGGAAAATTCACCTTATTAGCGCCAAAATCCTCAAGTGCAACTATTGAAATCATAGGTCAAAATTAGAGATGAATTGCCATTCTAAATATGAGAACCATCAGTTGCGGCTAATAAAACCTATCTGGGATTTAAAAACCCGGTTATTTCTTTTTCAGATAATTCGGGATTGGCCCCTTCGCGGGCAGCCACCAGGGCGCCTACTGCACAGGCAAAGTTCAGGGCTTTTTGAGGCGCCTCCTCCTGAAGCAATTTCGCCAAAAGTGAAGCCAGGAATGAATCTCCTGCACCTACGGTATCTTTCACCTCAATTTTGAATCCGCTGTTGTAGTATAATTTTTCATCTTTCAGGAGCACCGCGCCGTGGCGGCCTTTGGTCACACAAATTTGTTTGGTTTTGGTTTTTTCGGCCAGGAAATGCAGGTTTTGCTCGAGAGAATTAAATGGAGAGTCCAGCATTTCGGCTATTTCAAAGAGTTCATCATCGTTGAATTTAATGAAATTGGCCTGCTGCATCAGCTCGATTAAAATTTCCTTTTCATAATGGGGAGGTCTAAGATTAACATCAAAAACCTTAAAATTCGCCTCTGGCAAAAGTTGCAGCAGCGTTTGGCGACTTACCTCATCCCGGCAAACCAGGCTTCCGAAGATAAAAATATCGGCTGTTTGCACCGCCTTTTTCATCTCTTCGGAAAACTGAATCTTATCCCAGGCAGCGGGATAAGAAATCTCATAACTGGCCGATCCCGAAGCCGAGAGTTGGACCTGCACCACCCCGGTTGGAAATTGCGAAGTACTTTTAACCAATCCCGATTTCACGCCTGTATTTTCAAGGTAGGAAAGCAGTTTTTCAGCATTTTCATCCTGCCCTACCCGGCTAATCATTTCAACGTTTACACCAATTTTACTTAGCCTGGAAGCCACATTAAGCGGAGCCCCGCCAATTCGTTGCATATCGGGAAAAACATCGATTAGAATCTCACCGAAGCAGATTGCAGATATTTGTGTCATTACTATCAATTAAAATTATTGGCAAAACCTGGAAAAGAGCTCCCAGGTTCTGCCTGAAAAAATCCAGCCTAATGTTTTAAAGCGTACTTAGATAATCTATTGAATTTTTATAAATCCCTTCAATATTTCCTCTATAGGCATTGGTACGCCCATCGTTCATACTCCATTCAATACCTCCTATACCAATGGCTATTATGGTACCGGTGTATGGGGTTTTAGGTTTGAATTCAATTATTCCCGGGCAACATTCATCGGCCACTCCGGCCCAAACGGCAAGCACCACCCCATTAAAAAGGCGTTCAAACTCATTGAACTGCCCGGGTTGATGACCGGGCCCTAGTAAAGAAACAGCGTCCCAAAGATTGTTATGGTCTTCTCTCCAGCCTCCATCGATCACCGGAATATACCCATTTTCGTCTTCTTCAATTAAACCTTCATTAAAGGTATAGATGGGGTGATTCTTTTTAGAACTCACAAAGTTCACTCCGTTATCGATCGCCCAGGTATCGGGTGAATCGAAACCTTCTCCATTCCCCTGTATGGTGAGCATTCCACTTTGATCACGACCAATGGTTTCAGCATAGCTGGTGGCCATCCCACCGAGCAGCATTTTTCCGCCTTCCACCAAATATTGGATAAAGGCCGATTTAGCCTGCCCTTCAGTAAAAGCCTCAGGCAATTCAGAAGTACCTACCTGATCATAATAAAATACCACAACGTTCACGCTTTGAAGGTCTTCATAAGTAACTTCGTTAACATACAGGTATTCAAAATCTTCAGGATAAGTTTCCTGCACCCAGGCAGCGGCGGCCTGGATATCATCATCGGCATTGGCAAGAAGCTCTTCAAATGTAGATTCTTCCCCAAGAAAGGCAATTTTATTGGGAAGTACCCTGGTAATCAATTGATATTTACGAGTGGAATTCCCGTAGGTGGCCGTAACCTCAATTCTTTCGGAAAGGTCTACTGTATTACCGCTGGCCGGGTTTATCTCGACTCCACGAGGCGCCTCAATATCTAATTCTACATTGGTAATATCGGTTCTTGGCGGAAGCACAAGATTAATAACTCCCTGTAAGTGATCTATATTTGCACGGGTCCCATTACCCTGAAGGGCAGTAATACTATTTAATACCGGGTCCAGGTTTTCGTCATAATTCTGGCGCTCCTCACAGCCTGCTAAAAGCAGGACTGAGAAGAGACCAAAAACTATATATTTCAATTTTCGCATAGCTTAATTAATCTTCAAGTTCGTATAGGTAATCCAGAATATTTTGGGTAAAGGTCTCGATATTGCCCTGGTAATCGTTCGTAGTACCGTTAGAGTCCCATTCATACCCCACTATTGTATTTTCTACACTAAAGATTGAACCTTTAAAATCGGTAGCGATCTGCTCATCAAAGCTACTGTGATTGTTTCCATCAGTTCGGTTCCAAAGTACGGCGCCATAACCAAAGGCATCACCTATATGCCCTAAAGTTCCAAATTTGGTGGCTGCCAGGGTTTGTTCGAAGGTTAATGCAGCATCCTGTCCGCAGCAACCTGGCTGTAGAACCCCATCGAAATGCTGCCACCAGATTAGGCGTACTTCTCGGGTTGCCGAATTTTGCAAAGCTAGAATTTCGCCATTATGGAAGCTTAGACCATCGAAAATAGGGTGGTTTCTACGATCTTCTGAATTATTCTCAGGTCGCATTCCAAGTCCCCAGATGTCATCTGATGGTTTTCCTTCGTCTACACAGCCTGAAGAATCGGCACACCCAAATTCAGAATACACATAATTTCCAGGTTCTCTTGGCGAAGAAAAATCGGCTGGCACACGATCTATGCTAAAGATGACAGGCGTGGCGTCTCCCCCTACGAGCATGTCTCCGCCGGCTTTCACCCAGCTTTTGAGTACCTGGGCAGCGGTGCCTCCTGGTCGAAGAGTAGCCGGCAGTAAAGTTGATACGTTGGTTGGAGTGGCAAAGTAACCTAAATCTTCTTTCGGACTTAAGTAATATAACATAGCTACTTTTACCTCGGCCATATTACGGGCCGTAATCTCGCTGAAGGCAAGGTATTTAAAATCATCTCCATAGGTATCCCGCATCCAGGTTGCCGCAGCTTTTGCGTCATCGTCAACCAATGCATCTATGCTCTCCTGCTCCCCTAAAAATGCGTAATAAGTAGCCTCAACCTCCTCGGCATCAACGGTAACCGTATATGCTTTGGAGATATCTTCAGAATTAGTCACGGTATACTCCACATCTTCTGAAAAGTCCCTGCTTTCTCCTGAATCCGGAGAAAGGCTTTGACCCTCGGGTACTACAATTTCAGGACTGAGGTCTGTTACATCGGTACCGGGAGGAAGGCTTATATAAATGGTATTTTCTTCATTATCTATAATTCCTTCGGCTTCGCCAATTTTAAAAGAAGTAATTCGGGGAGCCTGAATCTGGTTCACCATAACCGTATATTCAGCAGCCGAGTAACCATCGTTAGAAAGTACGGTATACACAACAGGATTGCTGAAATTTCTGCTAACTCCCGAAGCAACATCTACACTGGTACCTTCAGGAATTACAAAATTTGGAGTGAGATTGGTGATGTCTCCATCCTGGCTTCCAATTTCCACTACGATAGTGCGTTCTTCGTGGTTTATCACCCCGGCATTTTCTCCAATAGTGAAATTAAGGAATTTAGGATCTCCGTAAGCCGCCAGCATCGCGGTATATTCCCGATTGGCCCCGTTTTGAGCCTGAGTTTGGAATAGTACCGGCCCATCAGAAAAATCAAGTATACTTCCAGACTCCGGGCTAACTGTGGTGCCATCGGGCAGGCTTAAATCAACCTGAACGGCACTAAGATCGGTGCCGGCGGGAAGAGTCATTGAAATAGTTGCTGAAGTATGATCAATTTGGGCAAATTCTCCATTAACCTCAAATGATCTAATGATGGCCTGTGCATAATCGGGCACTACATCTTTAAAGTTATCATCATCGCTGCAGGATTGTATGAATACCAGTGGTAGCAGAAACAATAGCCTGATACCCGATTTTATTAGTTTTTGAAATGCTTTCATTGGATATATTTTAAGTTTTTAGGTTGTTTGATTTAATAGCCGGGCCGTTGCGTATATACACCACCGCTGGCATCAATTTCAATTTGAGGAATAGGAAGATAGTATTGATGTGGTTCTAAAGAAGCTCCCGCCAAATAAGGGCGTCTGGCCTGCTCCTGAGACACATATTCCCTAATGTAAGTATCGGCGATTCCCCATCTAACCAGATCATAAAATCTATGACCCTCATTGGCAAGTTCCAGGCGGCGTTCAAACCTTAAAGCTTCAATAGCCTGTTCCTGAGAAATTCCACCTGAATATGTCTCGATATGATAATTCGCTGCATCCTGTGAAGGATTATCAAAATCCTTTACATTAGGCGTATTTTTAGCTCTTAACCTTATTTGATTTATGATCTCGATGCCACCGGCAACGTCTCCTGTTTCGATTAAAGCTTCAGCTTTCCAAAGCAGCAAATCGGAGTATTTGATGAGCGGGAAATCAAGATTCCCTAAAGCCCAGGGGAATCCATTAGGATTAGAGGCCATCCCATCTGAGGTTGGGTAGATCACATTTTTCTTACGTGCAAAGTACCCATAGGTACCTGCATCACGGCTCCAGTTCTCCTGCTGCGGCATTGCGGTCCAGTCTTTCCATTTAATACCCGGTCTTCCTATGCTATGATCCAAGCGAGGATCTACCATATCGTCTTCATCCAGGTTCTGGGCATTAAAACTGTTGAATTGAGGTAAACCATTACTTCCTGTTTTGTAGGCATTTACCAGGTTCTGACTTGGCTTATGAAAATCGTCCCCATTCAAATATGGATGATTGGGATCGTCACTTGGGCTATCGGGTGAGTTTAGCAAATCCCCGAAATTCAGGTTGCCGTATTGAGAACCATCATTGATCGAAAATTGAATGGCAAAGATATTTTCTGCGTTTCCATAGCCGGGTTCAGAGTATAGTCTTTCAATATCTTCTACCAGGCGGTATTGTCCCGAATTTATTACCTGATTGGTATTAGTTATTACTTGCGACCATTCTTCCTGAAATAGATGTGCCTTGGCCAGGTATGCGTGAGCTACCATGGCATTGGCACGACCCAGATCGGCCTGAGAAGGGGGTAAAAGTTCTATAGCTCTGGTGAGGTCACCTTCGATCTTTTCCCAGATAAAGTTTTCATCGAAGGTATTAGGAATAGTTTTTAACTCGGTAACAGGAGTGTTTTCATCATACCAAACTATGGAACCGAAATTTTTCATCGCTTCAAAATAGAAATGAGCACGCAAAACATACATTTCGCCAATTCTAAGATCTCGATTCTCAAAACCTCCGTCTTCCAGGCTGGTAAGATATCGAAGTGCGGTATCTACTCTTTTTATTCCGAAGTAAATTGACCTCCAAAGGTTATATACGTTCTCACTTGAAGGAAAAACATCATGAGTTTCCAACTGGTGCATTCCACCACCGGGATTGTCTCCGGTTCCTCCACCTCCTTTATAGGCGTCTCCCGAACGAATATCGGAAGTAGCCCAGTTGGATGGGGCATGATCAAAAGGCCATAGATCTCTAAACTCCCCGGTGTTATAGCGGTAATCCAGAGCACTGTAGGCAGCGATTACCAGAGCTTCAGGCTCCAGATTTTCTTCAGAAATTGTATTGAATTCCTGTACATCGAGATCGTCTTCTGAAACACAACCCACGATCATTAGTATCCCCATTAGAGGAAGCACTAAAATTGATTTTATAAACTTTCTTTTCATACGATCGATTTAAAAATTAGTTGAAACTCCAAAGGTTACCGATTTCACGTGAGGAATGCCATACCCGGCTATTCCTATCCCACCTGCACTCAATCCAGAAACCTCATAATCAAAACCTGTAAAGGCAGTTACATCCCATAAGTTTTGTCCCGAGAGATATACCCGCATATTGTTTAAGCCCCATTGGTCTATTAGTTTATCACTTAGGGTATAACCCAGGGTAATATTCTTGAGTCTGAAATACGAACCATCTTCTACAAAATAGCTGGAAGGTTGTAATTCGTTATTTGAATTATTTGTACTCAAAGCCGGGATATTACTATTGGCATTATCTGGGCTCCAGGCATCCAGTGTATTGGCTCCAAAATTGAAACTGAAGTAAGAGAAATCTCCAAGATATCTCTGGGTGTTATAAATGTCGTGACCGTGTTTCCCATCAAAATAGGCGCTTAAGTCAAAACCCTTATAGGCGGCATTCAAATTGATCCCATAGATAAAATCGGGATGCGGATTTCCAATTATCGCTCTATCCTGGTTATCTATTACTCCGTCGCCATTAAGGTCACGATAGCGTATTCTGCCCAGAGCCTTGCCGGGTTGCCGGGCGTGGACAGCAACTTCTTCGGGGGTTCTAAAAATACCATCGGCTACAAGACCGTAGAAGGAAGCAATTGGTGAACCCTCCTGGGTAATGGCTACTCCACTATTCAACAGGAAATTATTGTCGGTATCCAGCGATTCAACATTATTGCGGTAGTGTGAAAGGTTTAAATCTATACCATAGGAGAAATCATTTTTCCTATCGCTACGGTAACTTAAAACTCCCTCAAAACCAATATTTGAAACTTCACCTGCATTGATTGTTGGAGGATCGGATTCTCCGGTTATCGCCTGGGCAATGGGCTGTAAGATTAAATTTCTGGTACGTTTGTCAAAAAAATCGGCGGTTAGGCTTAGTCGATTTCTAAAAAACCCAAGATCGAAACCGGCGTTGTATTGGGTGGTTTCCTCCCATTGGATATCTGGATTTGCCTGCCGGGCCTGTAAAATACCACGCTCACTTCCAAAGCCGCTACCCTGAATATCATAGTCTGAAAACTCTATTACGTTGCCAACCGTATTATCAAAGAAGGCACTTTGGAAAAGATAATTCCCTATAAGGTCGTTTCCATTTACTCCCCAGGAGCCTCTTAATTTAAAGTTTGAAATTGTTTCTGAATTCTGTAAAAAGGCCTCGTTAGAGACATTCCAGGCCACAGAAGCTGCGGGAAAAATCCCAAATTTATTATTCGGGCCAAAGCGGGACGAACCATCTCTTCTAATACTACCAGAGATTATATAGCGATCATCAAAGATGTACTTCAAAGATCCAAACTGGGATTGCTTTCGGTATTCGACGGCTCCACTAATGGTTTGGAATTCAGCATCGGTTCTCACGATATAATTTGGGTAATCGGTAATATTCACTCCACGAATCCTTTCAGTAAGAAAATCTTCGTCTTCACGGGTAAATTCTAAACCTGCCAGTACATTAAATCGGTGTTTCTCCAATTCAAAATCATAGGAAAGCAAATTGGTGAAAATGGTTCTGAAGAAATCATTTTCTACCTGATCCACATCGATATTGCTAAACACACTTGGAATCTGGTTCATTTGCACAAAAGGCTGGGTTCGGGTATCAAAATTGAAACGTACATAATCAAAATTCAGGCTGGTATTGAAATTCAAACCTTCCAGGATTTCTACATTGGCAAAAACATTCCCCAGCATACGGTTATTGCGTTGTTCATTTTTTCGGTTTGCCCAAAGATTTGCCACCGAGTTGGCCTTATCCTGAATAGTGGGCGCGGTATAGGTGCCGTTTATAGTATAAACCGGCAACAATGGATTTTGCAAAATGGCATTCTCGAATTCATTAGCCTGTACCTCATTAAAATTGGAGTAAAGAAAATTTTGCCCTACACTTATTCGCCCATCCAGAAAGTTAAAGCTGGTATTCAACCTGGCGTTTAGCCGATCGTAGTAAGTGTGTTTCTGAATTCCGTTATCTTTGGTATAATTAATCCCTGTGAAAATCTGCATTTTTTCACTGCCATAACGATAGTTAAAATCGGTGTTATAGGAGATGGAATTATCGATAATAGCATCAACCCAATCGGTATCTGAAGAGCGAATTAACTGCTCAGGATCTAAAAATTCAGGAATATCAAAACCGTTTCCGTTATCAATAAGCCGGTTAAAATTTCCTGAAATTCCATCATTAGCTCTGGCCTGGTAATACACCCGGGCCCATTGATCGGCATTGAGAATATCGATTTGATCCCGAAGCATATTCAAGGTGGTTTCAGATTTGACATTGAATTCTGAAGTGCCTTCCTTACCTTTTTTGGTAGTCACTACGATCACCCCGTTTGCTGCAGAAGTTCCATAGAGTGCGGCTGAAGCCCCATCTTTCAACACCTGAATACTTTCAATTTCATCGGGGTTAAGAGAAGATGGATTAAAGGTTTGCACCCCGTCTATCACCCAGAGCGGACTGGAACCAGAATTCACGGTAGTTAAACCCCGAATCAGAATTTGGGAATCGTTCCCACCCGGGGTTCCACCAGAATTAATTTGAATCCCTGGTACCCGTCCCTGAAGACTGGTTAAAATATTCGGACTAAATTCCTGTGACATTTCCTCGACATTCACCACAGTAATGGCGCCTGCAATGTCAGATTTTCGCTCACGGGTATAACCGGTTACCAAAACCTCATCGAGTTGGGAAACATCTTCCTGTAAAACAATGCTGTATGCACTGCGATTATCTATAGCTACTTCCTGAGTAAGATAGCCTATAAAGGAAACTACCAGAATCTCCCCGTCATTTACGGCTAGTTCAAAATTTCCGTCGAAATCGGTCATCGTCCCCCGGCTACTGTCTTTTATCAAAACACTGGCCCCGGGAACCGGCAATCCATTTTCATCGGTTATATTTCCCGAAATTTGCCTGTTTTGAGCAAACCCATAAACGGAACATAATAATGTGAATATTAAAATATAATGTTTCATATATAAGAGGGCTGATTTAGTTATTTTCAATTTCATAGATAGTGACTTCGGCATTTGCATTACCTCCTTCTACAAAAAGGTCTACGCCGGTAGCATCGGGACTTTCAGGAAAGAACCTTCCGGTGAAATGATATTTATCGTCAATAAAAACCTCCAGGACAGATCCATCTACATATACCCGAATATCTATATTGCTTCCAGATTGTAGATCAAAATCACCCCTACGTACATCCCTTCTTACAAGGTTTGAAGTGGAGCTATTTTCAGCGTCTACCACCCATTCTCTGGTATTAAAGTCATAATAAACCCGGTATTCTTCCCCGCTGGTTTCCGATTTCCCAAGGATGAAGCCAAACCTGCTGGCATTACCGGTGTTTATGCTGGCATTCATCTCAAAATATCTTCCGTTGAAATCTATATTATCTTCATTACCCGGAGTTAATTCCAGAGAACCAAAATTGGTTTGCCCTGCACGATAATCATCCAAATTAGGATGGGGAGAGATAAGAATTTCCCCTTCAGGGCTTAGGTTCCAAACCTGGGCTACACTAAATAAGTGTGCATAGCCCTGTTGTTGCTGAAATGCCGGTTGAACTTCATCGGGAATAATACCTATGGCTGTAGTTCTTCCGTTAGGCTCTGTAGTTACGGCTGGAGAAAGAAAGCCATTAACAACTTCAAGGTTTTTTGGCTCCTCAAAATCGGGCACAAATTCCCCGTTTTCGAAACTACCTGTCCAATAGAAAGTTATGGCGGGAGTTGTATCGGGAGTTTTTTGAACCAGCAAAATGAATCTGCCATCAGGGAATTCGTGCAATACCGGCATTTCCCAAAATTCACCCTGGCCTTTATTGATATCGCCCTGGAATAAAATTCCTTTGTAATCCCAGTTTTCAAAATCGACACTGGTATAGTAAACCACATTTCCACCTGTAGTTGAAATCCCGCTCCCTATAATCATATGATATAGGCCATCTTTATAGATTACATAAGGATCTCTAAAATCCAAATCTACCTCGGCCGGTGCAGCAGGGATTACAGGATTGCCGGGGTTTTTATCAAGGGTTTGGTAATTATCTGAAGAGAATGCTGTTCCCATCGCGGCTTTCGAACCATCTACGCCGGTGTAAACCACAGCCGGGGTACCATCCTGAAGAATGATCGCATCTCCAGACCAAATCCCTGCCTGATCCCAGCCCTGGGTAGGCCAAAGAACTGCTGGCTGCTCTTCCCAGTCTACCAAATCGGTACTGGTTAGGTGTCCCCAATTTTGCTGAGCGATTCCCAGGAACACTTCATTTTTTTGAAAAAACATATGGTAGGTACCATCAAGGTAAATTAATCCGTAAGATTCGTTAGTCCATCCATAATCGGGAATGGGATGGAATCTTGGCCTGTTGGTATCGCCCGAATAATCTAATCCCAAATTATAGGCTACATCTCCGGGATTGCCGTATTGATCTGCAATGAACTGAGTTACCGCAGGAGTAGCATATCCAGCATACACCTGTATTTCATCCAGAGCCCCGGAATAATAATCGATTTCAAATTCAAAAAGGCTTTCACCCATGGTATTTTTCCCTATACTGAATGGCGTTGCACCTGAAGGCCAGGAAATTTGCCCGGAAGGAACATCTTGTGAAGCTATAGAAGCTCTATTGAGATAGATTTCTACCCTGCCGGTTCCCGGGCTAATACTTGCTACGATATGACTCCATTCATTTCTCGGTATACTTTCTGAGCTTATAGTTTCCTGAAATTCACCATTTATATAATACTGCAACACTACCTGCCCATAAGTATTCAAACCAAGCATTACCCCGGTTTCAGAACCTTCAGAGGTCATTGCCAGCATTGCAGCAGTTCCTACTGGATAGTTGCGAGGCGAGGCCCAAAGCGAAATAGTTAATTCCTCTGAAGGCAAACGGCTGCTTGCGATTTCTCCATTGATTTCGTTGCTTAATCCATCAAAGAAAAGTGCATTGCCCGAAACTCCGCTCATGCGATTCACCGATTTCCCCTCTACTACAAAGGTTTCCCCGGTTGAAATTTCAGAAATAGTATTACCTGAATTTTCATCAAAGTTGAACTCTAGTGCTTTTTCAATGCGCAGGCTATCTATTTCGTCTATAAACACCACATCATCATCGTAGCAGGAGCCAAAAAGACTGCCCAGCATAAATATTTTTAAAAAGAAGATCATTTTTTTCATGGGTTTGAATTGATTATTGATAAAGTTCGAACCTGGTAATTCTAAAACTCTATTTATTTAATTGAGATATTTTAAATTTATCTATGTTGAATTCTTCACCAGCCTTAGCGGTGAAAGAACTAAAAGGTCGGTTAGGGAAGAAGATTTCGGTCATTACCGTCTCTCCTTCATCGAAGAAAATTTCGATAGACATATGGTCAAGAATAACAGTGAATTTCAGGTTCTCATTTTCCGAAATTCTTGGGGCTACAGAGCGTTTTGCAGCGAAATCTTCATTAAAATCTGTAATTCCAGAATTGCTGCGGTCTATATAATAATTGGCATTTTCAGCATCATACCCAAATTCCAGGATATCTCCTGAATTATTCTTGAAATAAAAAATATAATCCTGCTCTTTAAATTCGGCAATTTCAACTTCAATAACAGAAGGTGACAAGCTGGTTTCGGCTTGCTTGAGGATTTCGGCCTCAGTTTTGATTTCAATATTTTCTTTAGCAATTGCTTCAGCTTTATAAGTTTCCAGTTCCTTCACAGGTTTAGAAGTAATTCGATACGTTTCTCCGGTTTTCTTCAGTTCCAATTCCCGTGGAATTGTCATGGCACTTCTCCAGGTCTCGGTGGGAACTACAGTAGCATATTGCCAGTTAGACATCCAGCCAATAAAAAGATGGCGCCCATCCTCTTTCGGGATATTAGACCAGGTAACGCCGGCGTAATTATCCTTTCCGAAGTCTATCCAGTAATCGTGATTTTCGTCTAAATCCTGAAAAGACTTATGAGGAGTAAAAGTTTTCCCATCAAAATCTCCCACGAAATATTGAGTACCAGATCCTCCATTGTATGCTCCGGGATTAAGGCTTTGAATTAACACCCATTTCTTCTCTTGGGTACCCGAAACTGGCATTTGAATGAAATCTGGACATTCCCAAACTCCGCCGTGGGCTCCCAGCCCACGACCAAATTCAGAGGCTAACTCCCAATCCTTTAAATTTTGAGAAGTATAAAACAAGGTTTGATCATCGGCTGAAAGAACCATAACCCATTGATCGTGCACCTCATCTCTGGTGATCTTTGGGTCTCTAAAGTCTCTAATACCCGGATTTTCTATAACCGGATTGCCCTCATATTTGGTAAAGGTTTTTCCCTGGTCCAGGCTATATGCGATTCCCTGAGTCTGAAAATCATCCCGGCCTTCCTTTTCACCTTCAGGATCGTGATAGGTAAACATTGCAATCACAGGTGGGGTGGTCCCGTCTCCGAATCCTGAAGTATTTTCAGTATCAACTATTCCTCCTCCAGAAAAAATATATCCCTTTTCATCGGGTGCCAGGGCGATTTCCTGTTCTTCCCAGACGATCATGTCCTGGCTGGTTGCATGGCCCCAATGCATAGGACCCCAAACATTGCCTTTAGGATAATACTGGAAAAACAAATGGTAGGTACCATTAAGATAAAACATCCCATTAGGGTCATTCATCCAGTTTTCCTTTGGGGTGAAATGAAATTCGGGCCTGAAATCTTCATCAGCCTGGTTTGTCACAACCTCATTGCTTTCCTTCTCTTCCTCTTTTTGTTTGCAAGAAAAAAGACTGAAAAATAAGACCGGAATAAGGAAGTTGAAAAGGAGTTTATTAGACATATTATTTTTATTTAGTTATTCTTAAATGACAATTTTTGATTTTCAGTAGAAAGCTCTGCGCTTAATTCTTCCAGGGATTTGCCTTTGGTTTCGGGCATCAGGAAAATCACAAAAATGAGCTGCAAAACCATCATAAAAGCAAAAAATGCAAATACATATCCGGCTCCTATAGTAGAGAACAAAAACGGAATTGTAGAAGGCACGATAGCAGCAAGAATCCAATGGGTCGAGGAGCCAAAGGCCTGCCCGGATGCGCGTAAATGATTCGGAAATATTTCTGAAATAAACACCCAGATCACCGCTCCCTGCCCAATGGCGTGGGCAGCAATGAAGAGAAAAAGGAAGATGGGAACCCAAAGTCCGCCCCAATTAAGGAAAAAGGCTGCCGCCACCAGCGAAAGGGAAATGATATAACCAATTGAACCGATAAACATCAACTGTTTTCTTCCGAGTTTATCGATTAGAAAAACTCCCAATAAGGTAAACAACAAATTCACTACTCCTATTCCAATACTACTAAGCAGGGCGGTGCTTTCGCCCAAACCTGCGGTTTCAAAGATTCGGGGAGCATAATATAAAAATGCGTTGATCCCGGAAAGCTGATTGAAAAAAGCTACTAAAAAAGCGAGTATAAGCGGAAAACGATATTTTTTCATAAAGATATTCTCGCCAGAAACCCTGGTTTTATCCTGCCGGGTCATTTCCTGCATTTTTGCCTCAGGATCAACTTCTGGAGAAATTTCGTGAATTACTTTTTTGGCTTCCTTCCATTTAGATTTCGAGATTAACCACCGCGGACTTCGTGGAATGAAGATCACAAACATGGTATATATAAATGCAGGAATGGCCTCTACTCCCATCATCCATCTCCAGGGTTCAGCACCGGTATTACGAAGCAGGTAATTGGATAGGAAAGCGATCAAAATACCCAGCACAATATTAAACTGGTACAGAGAAACCAGTCTTCCGCGGTCTTTGGCGGGAGCAATTTCAGAAACATAGGTTGGGGCCGCTATGGTAGAGGCACCTACCCCCAGACCGCCAAGAAAACGAAAAACGGCAAAACTAATTGGATCATTAGCCAGAGCTGAGCCAAGGGCCGAAATAAAATAAAGAATCCCTATAACCAATAAGGTGTTTTTCCTTCCAAATTTATTGGTAGGAATTCCGCCAAAAATAGCTCCTACAACGGTACCCCATAAGGCCATAGCCATTACCACCGAACCGTGAAAGGCATCTGAGGTTCCCCACAAGGCCTGAAGCTGTTTATCGGCCCCGGAAATTACTACGGTATCGAATCCAAATAAAAATCCGGCTAAAGCAGCACTTATCGACCAGGCAAAAATCTTATTCATATCACATCTTAATTAGAATGTGACTAAAATATGCTTAAAGACTGGGGCCGGGTTTTAAGTATATTCCAAAAGATTATAATTTTGTTAATTAAATTAAAATAATTTGTTAAGCCCCTGATATAAAGAGATTTGAAGAAAATAAATCTATATAACTATAACGTTATAGTTCAAAAAATGATACTTGAATTTCATTTTGGTTACATAATAGGCAGGTAGACGAAAACCTTTTCGGTTTTTATTTTTACCTCCTGAATTGCTTTGGGCTTTCTCCATACTTATTTTTAAAACTTGTAGAGAAATATCCCGGGGAAGAGAAGCCAACAGAATAGGCAATCTCTGAAATATTAAGACTGCTCTCCTGTAATAAATGTTTGGCCCTACGAAGGCGTTGTTCATTAATATATTCACTAATGCTCATATCCAGTAAAGCCTTCACCTTACGGTAAAGCTGTACTCTTGAAATATTTAAATGCCGGGCAAGCGCTTCTACACTAAAATTCTGATCTTTTAGGTTCTCCTGAATATGCCTATTCAATTCCTTTAGAAATTGTTGTTCAGAATTTTCAAAATTCTCATCGGCAACTCTATCAATTCTATTGGTATAATAATACCTTAGTTTCTCCCTGTTATAGAGCGCGGTACGAAGTGATTCTAACAGAATGTCGAAATTAAAAGGTTTGGTGATATATGCGTCGGCACCAGCTTTTAAGGCCCTTAAACGAGATTCTTCATCACTAAGGGCCGTAAGAATAATGGTGGGTATATGCGATGTTCGCAAATCATTTTTAAGTTCTCTGGCAATTTCAAAACCAGATTTTTCGGGTAGGTTGAGGTCACAAATTATAATATCGGGAATTAGATCCTGAGCCATTTCAACCGCCTGGCGACCGTCTGAGAGATACACTTTGTATTTGTCGCTGAATTTTCGGGATAAGAGATGGGATAAATCTGCATTATCTTCTATAATTAAAATCGACTCTGCATTATCTGGTAATTCTTTGATTTGTATTTCAGGGATTTCTATGGTTTGAAATTGCTTTTGATAAGTATTCCCCGGTTCCCCTTTTTCAATTTCATATTCCTTTAAATGTTCCAGACCTTTCGGAATACAAATTTTAAACTCAGATCCCTGATGTGAATAAACCTCTATTTTGCCTTTATGCAATTCAACATATTGTTTGCTAATATACAAGCCTAATCCAGAACTTGGTCTTGCATTATTACTAGCCTGCCGAAAAGGATCAAAAATTTGCTCCCATTCTTCACCGGGTATTCCGACTCCAGAATCCTTGATTTTTATTTCAGCAGCACCAGGCTTTTCATCGATCTGAATTTGAATATTACCGTTATTGGGAGTGAATTTTAAGGCATTAGACAAAATATTATAAAATACCTTGTCCATCATATTTCGGTCGATGTATAGCTCTATCTCCCGGTTTGGAACTAAAAATTCCAGCTGTATAGATTTCCTACTTGCTTCAGTTTTAAAATCTTCATAAATATTTTTCAGAAATCCAGTTATATCGGTTTTTACGGGTCTTGGCTTTAAGTTTCCGCTTTCGAGTTTTCTGAAATCGAGCAATTCATCAATCAGTCTAAGTAAACGTCGGGAATTATTAAGAATTAGATTGGTCTCATAGTTGAATTCCTGTACATTTTTGTTCTGCTTACCGGTAATGCTTTCTATAGAACTAATTATAAGACTTAGTGGAGTTTTAAATTCATGAGAAAGCGCCGTGAAAAAATTGATCTTTGATTCATTAGAAATTTGGAGTTTCTCGGCAAAGCTTTCGATTTGATTGCGCTGGGTTCTTATCTTCTTATTATTAATTTCCAGCTTCCTTTTACTCTTCTTAAGTTTGAACACCAGATAAACAGCCCATAAACCCAGTAAAAACAATAATATACTCAATCCTATCATAAGCCTGACAAGACTTGATTGAGACCTGTAAGTAACTAATTGCTGATCTATTATCCCCTGTTGTTTTTCAATATCAAATTGTTGTTGATTTATTCTATTGAATTGATTCTGCATAATATTCACATTTACAGAATCGATAATCACCGTACTAAGAATATTATTTTTAGGTACACTTTCCCGATTTAAAATACGGTTGGCCAGTTTAATTGCCTCGCCACCCCCGGTAGGATATAATATGGTTGCGGTTAAAATCCCCTCTTTTACCAATTGTATCCCCCCATTAGGGCCAAATAAGCCATCTACCCCAATAATCTTAATTTCATTTTCCAAATTTCGGCTACGGGCCACCTCCCAGGCCCCAAGTGCCATTCGGTCGTTGTGTGCGAAAATAAAATCGGGCGAGTTAACAGAATCCAGAATCTTTTCCAGTTCTGCCTTAATCGAGGTTTTTTCCCAATCTCCCCGTATTTGGGCAACATTTTTTACCCTTTCGGAATTTCTGAGTACCGATGAAAAACCTTCAGATCTTTCATAAGCGGGTGAGGAGCCAGACAGGCCAGTAATTTCCATAACTTCAACCTCACCCTCAGAATGGGACAGAATAAAATTCGCTGCATTTCTCCCAATTTCAATATTATCGGCTCCAAGATATGAGGTATAATTGCTTCCTTCAACTTTCCTATCAATAACTATGGTTGGAATCCCGGCGCTCATGGCCTTTTCAATTACCGGGGTGATAGGTTGAGATTGAATTGGAGAAACAATTAGTACTTCAACCCCCCCGGCAATAAAATCTTCGATTTGCTGAATTTGAAGTTCTACATTATTCTGAGCATCTTTTATCTCTAGACTCAACCCGGGGTGCAATGCGGCTTCCACCTGCATAGACCTATTCATTTGTTGCCTCCAATTATCAGTTGTCATGGCCTGGGAAAAACCAACCCTTACATTGGAAGTTTCAGGCTCATTCTCACAGGAAAACAGCAAGAATAAAATATTAAAAAGGAATATAAATTTTAAAAGCTTCATAGATTAAGAAGTTACAGAAATCACGCAAATTTCTGTGGAAAGATAAAAAATTAAAATCTCAGATATATACGAATGATATTTAGCTGAGTCTCAGCTCTGATACTGTTTTAAAGCCTCTTTCACCATTAGAAACTCATTGATATTTTCCCGGTCTACGATGCCAAGCAACTTACCATCCTCTAGCACGGGAGCTATTTCAGCCTTGTTTTCAAGCAGAAGTCTGTAGGCTTCAGAAAGAGGCAAATCGGGCTCAAAGCTTAGAAAATTATTGTGTATTAAAGTTGCTATACCGGCATCTTTTCCGTTTTCGGCGAGGCCTTTAATTAAAAGTTTCCGGGAGAGCAGCCCAACTACTTCCTCATCACGTGTTATAACAAACTCCTGTGCCTGTCCATCCAGTAAAAGTTCTACGGCTTTTTCTAATGCCTCTTCAGCAGAAAGGGAGATAAAGTTTTTCATCATTACATCGCTAACCTTGTACTGGCTTAATGCAAATTTTGTGCTTTCAAAACTGGCTTCAGCACCGGCACCCAAATAGATAAATACACCGATAAAAATCAGGAAAATATTTCCGAAGAAACCAGCCAAAACAAACAATATAGCCAGAAACTGCCCGATAGCGGCCGCAATTCGGGTTGCTTTTTCTCTGTTGAGTTTAAAAGCAAGCAAAGCTCTAAGTACTCTACCGCCATCCATAGGAAAGGCCGGAATCAGGTTAAACAGGAATAATATAAGGTTGGCCAGAAGCAGCTGAAACCAAAAATTGATTTGAGGATAAACACCCGGTTCGTTCATCAAACCAAAGTCGGGGAAATTATCGGTGGCGAAAACCACGACAAACAAGACGGCAGCTATGACGAGATTTACCAGGGGCCCTGCTATGGCAACCACTAGTTCCTGTGCAGGTTTTTCAGGGATGCGCTCCAATCGTGCCAGGCCACCAATGGGCAAAAGAATGATACTTTTTGTGTTGATTTGGTATTTTTTGGCGGTAAGCGCATGACCTAATTCGTGCAGTAACACACAGGCAAATAATAAAATGATAAACAGCACCCCAGTAAATGCCTGATTCAAATTATAATCGATGCGGTAATAAATGAGAAAAATCCAAATGAGCAGGATAAGAAATGTCCAGTGTACCGAAATTTTGATACCAGCTATGCTACCTAAACTGAGTGACCATTTCATAAACCGGAAATTTAAAAGAAATTGACGCCTTTTAAATTTACGCAAAAAATCGTTGATCTTACCGCACACTTATAATAGAGAAGCCGGTAACACCATTTACAAATAGACCCTACCCTATTCGAATTCTGATGCACCGGCTAATCTTGCTCAAAATTAAAACTAGTTTGGAAAGTAATTTTACGGATTTCCGTAAATGTGGAAATTTGATGCCTGTCAAGCCGCGAAATAAAATTAATTCAGAAAAAAGTCTCAAATTGTGGAAATCCGTATAAATAGATTGCGTTCAACTATTACATTTATCACGAAAATTGAACCCGGAAATTACTTTCCTATAAAATTTTAGTTGAAATGTTTAAAAAAGTTCTGGTTGCCGAAGATATCGATGCATTAAGTCTTAAGGATTTTTTGCAGGAATTAGGGGTGGCTTCAGTAGACTCGGTACAATACTGCGATGAGGCCTATTTAAAATTTAAAAAAGCAGCCCTTGCGGGTGAGCCCTATGAATTATTGATTTGCGACCTTTCCTTTAAACCTGATCATCGCGAGGAAAAGATACGTTCGGGGGAGGAACTTGCGACAATCGTGCACAAAGAGTGGCCTGCCACCCAGATAATTATGCATTCGGTAGAAGACAACGTAAATACTATTAAAAAGCTTTTAAAATTTACCGATGCTTACGTTTGCAAGGGCCGAAAAGGGCTTAAGTATTTAGAAACCGCAATTCATAAGGTCTATAATTCTGAAACCTATATATCTCCCGATGTAGAAGTTATTTTAAAAGATTCCCCCGGCACCGAGCTCGATTATTATGAATTGTGCCTTTTAAAATATCTATCCCAGGGCTTCACACAGGATGAGATTAGTGATAAATTCAGGGACCAGGGATTAAAACCCTTTAGCAAGAGTTCAATTGAAAAGAGATTAAAAGATTTAAGAGAAGAATTTGGAGCCAATACCAACCCGCAGCTCATAGGAATGGTGATTGGGTTGCAGCTTATTTAGGCAGGGCTTTAAAAACAAAAAAGCCTCTTTCCGAATACACGGAAAAAAGCTTCTCATCAGTCGGCCAGGAAATCCTGGAGTCCCAGGAATTTCAGTGGCTAACTACACAATCCCGATAGCTCGGGACAAACAACACAACTACTCTTAGGCGCCAAAAAAAGCCCCCCGATTTGAGGAGCTTTCTTTTTTGCTTCCGATTTCCTCGGAATGCGGTCTGGACGAGACTCGAACTCGCGACCCCCTGCGTGACAGGCAGGTATTCTAACCAACTGAACTACCAGACCGTTGCGTTATTGCGAGGGCAAATATACACCCCATTTATAATTCTGCAAACCTTTTTTTCAATTATTTTCAGGTATTTTCCACGGGGTTATTTAAACTTTTGTCTCTCAATTAAATACCCCGTTAAAATTTTTTCAAAATCCTCGTTTATATTAGCCGCTACATAATTTATGCGGTATCGCGCGCATTCCAGCTTTAGCTTTTCGAGGTATTGTTGCACCGCACTGCGGTAATTTTCCTTTATATTATCTGAATATAAATCTACCTGCGCCCCGGTTTCCACATCGGTAAACCGCCTTGGCCGATTATCAAAATCAAAATCGAACTCGTGCCGGTTATCAATCACGTGAAAAAGTACCACCTCGTGCCGGTTATACTTTAAATGTCTAATCGCCTCAAAAAGCTTCTCTTCTTCAACCTCATCCTGAAACATATCGCTAAAAAGCATCACCAGCGAACGCCGCTTCAGTTTTTCGGCGATTTGATGCAAATAGGTATAGGTTTCGGTTTTGCGCGGCACGGCCGGAGTCTCCAACATTTCCTCCAGGGCATTCAGCAGCATATAATAGTGGCGTTCGCTGCCTTTTTCCGGCGTATAATATTCGTAAGAATTGCTGTAAATGCTCAAACCTGCCGCATCTCGTTGCCGTTTTAACAACTCCAAAATACTGGCCACCGCCAGGGCCGAGAACCCGATTTTATTCAAATTTGACAGGCTTTGCTGCTTCAGCCGGGGGTAATGCATCGAAGCCGAATTATCCACTATAAAATGACAGCGCAAATTGGTTTCCTCTTCATAGCGGCGCGTGTACAGCTTATCGGTGCGGGCAAAAAGCTTCCAGTCTATATGCCGGGTGCTCTCACCGCGATTATAGATCTTGTGCTCGGCAAATTCCGCAGAAAACCCGTGAAACGGACTCTTGTGCATCCCCGAAATATAGCCCTCCACCACCTGTCTGGCCAGCAGGTCCAGGTTTCCGAAGCCCTTAGATTTATGTAATTCTTCCTGAAAATCCATCTTTACGAAGATACTAATTGAGAGGCTTAACTTTAAAAATTAGGCATAAAAAAACCCGGCTTTGTTGCCGGGTTTTTTTATATAAAGCTGATTCTTATAATAATTGGTCAAGAGCTTCTGCGTAAGTGTTCTTAGGAGCAACTCCCACCTGGCGGCCTACTACTTCCCCATTTTGGAAGATTAAAACCGTTGGGATATTACGCACTCCATACTTGGCTGCAAATTCCTGGTTAGCATCAACGTCCAGTTTTCCTACCACAGCTTTCCCGTCGTATTCCTGGCTAATTTCGTCGATGATTGGTCCAACCATTCTACATGGCCCGCACCACGCGGCCCAAAAATCTACCATTACAGGCTTATCGCTCTTTAATACTTGCTCTTCAAAATTTGAATCGGTTATTTCAATTGCCATAACTATGTGTTTTGTTTCTTTTGTTATACTTAAAGTGTAAAATTAGTCAATTAATTTCTCTTTCCTTACAGACCGTATATTGTATTTGGTTATCAATACATTAATAGGCTTTATTTGGCGGTTCCCCCGCGCTGCTGGCGCGGGGTCGGGCTTTCAGCGCTACGGGGTAGCCTGCTTCAATCCCTAACCGGGCGATCAGTAAACAGTATGTAGTTTTCAGCATTCAATAAAAGCAAAATTAAACTTAAGCTCCCTCTCCCTTTTGGGGAAAGGCCTGGGATGAGGGGCTTTTTAATTCAATTTATACATCACCTGTTGTTCCTCAAGACTCTTAAGCAACTCCTGTGAGATCTTCACCTTTTGCTTCCTGCTGGGCATATGCAATTTCACCTGTTCTTTCATCTCGTACACCACAAAATTTAAAATATGATCACCCCGATGATTTCTAAAAGTATCTTTTAACCAGCTAATCTGCTCTTCCTTTAAATCGTCGATATTCAGCTGAATGGTGAGTTTTCTCGCAAAGGTATCCATCACCTCGTGCAGCAACATACACTCCTGAAACTGAATTTTTGGATCGGTACTAATCCCGGTTTCCTGATTTTTCCAACCTTCTTTCACAAATATCTTAAAATGCACAAACGAATTGGGCACCAGGAAATGCCTGAATTTGAGATATTCTTCCTTAAAAATCTTAAATTCATAAGAGGTTTGATAATCTTCTACGGTAAACATCGCCCATCCCTGACCGTTTTTCGAGACCCTATGCTGCACATCGCTAATCACCCCACCAATGCTTAGAATTCGACCCACGCATTTATGCAGGTCTTCCAAATCGGCTAAAATAGCGTTACAGAAATACTTCATTTCAAAATTAAAGTCGTCTAAGGGATGCCCTGAAATGTAGATTCCAACAACCTCTTTCTCCCGCCTGAGTTTTTCCATCGTTCCCCATTCCTCACAAGGCGGCACCACCGGTTCGGGGATTTGAACTTCGCTGGCTTCCCCAAACAAACTCACCTGGGAGCTGTTTTCATTCTCCTGGTATTTCGCAGCGTACTTTATCACCTTCTCTAAAAAGGTAATCCCGTCGCCCTCATCGTGGAAATATTGTGCGCGATGAGTAACTCCAAATCCGTCAAATCCTCCTGCTAAAGCAAGGTTTTCAAAAGCTTTTTTGTTGGCTGCACGAAGATCAATTCGTTTGGCCATATCAAAAATCGACCGATAAGGCCCGGCCTCAGTTTTTCTGTTCTCAACTATGGTATTCACCGCTCCGGCACCAACTCCTTTAATCGCTCCCATCCCAAAACGGATTGCATTTTCCTTATTTACCGAAAATTTATAAAATGATTCGTTCACATCTGGCCCGAGAACTTTAAGTTTCATCCGCTTACACTCTTCCATAAAGAAGGTCACCTGCTTGATGTCATTCATATTATTGGAAAGCACCGCCGCCATATATTCGGCTGGATAATGAGCTTTTAGATAGGCCGTCTGGTAAGCAATCCAGGCATAACAAGTAGAATGAGACTTGTTGAAAGCATAGGAAGCAAAGGCCTCCCAGTCTTTCCAGATTTTTTCAAGCTTCTCCCTTGGATGACCTTTGGCTTCCCCGCCATCCAAAAACTTTGGCTTGAGTTTTTCCAACAGCGCAAAGATCTTTTTTCCCATCGCCTTTCGAAGCATATCGGCTTCACCCTTGGTAAAACCTGCCAATTTTTGCGATAGAAGCATCACCTGCTCCTGGTAGACGGTGATCCCATACGTTTCCTGCAGGTATTCTTCCATATCAGGAAGATCGTAGGAGATTTCTTCAGTACCGTGTTTCCGGGCGATAAAACTCGGAATATACTCCATCGGGCCGGGACGGTACAGGGCGTTCATCGCAATGAGATCGTCAAAAACCGTGGGTTTGAGATCCCGCATATGCTTCTGCATTCCGGGAGATTCATACTGAAAAATCCCAATGGTTTCCCCGCGCTGGAACAGCTTATAGGTCTCTTCATCATCTAACGGAAAATCATCTGGCACCAGCTCTATATCGTGCCGTTCTTTTACGATTTGAACCGTATCTTTTATTAAAGTAAGGGTTTTTAATCCCAGGAAATCCATTTTTAGCAGGCCGGCGCTTTCCACTACCGAGTTGTCGAATTGGGTCACATACAACTCTGAATCCTTGGCCACCGATACCGGCACATAATTGGTGATATCGCCGGGGGTAATAATCACCCCACAGGCGTGAATCCCGGTATTTCTCACCGATCCTTCCAGCACCCGGGCCTGGTTCACGGTTTGCGCCTCCAAATCATCCCCTTCAGAAATATTTAAAAGCTCGTTGATCTTATCCAGGTCTTCACTGCGAAATTTCTTCTTGAGTTCCTTTTCATCAACCCCAAAAATCTTCCCAAGCTTGGCCATATTCGGAATAAGCTTCGAAATTCGATCGGCATCCATCAACGGAAGATCAAGCACCCTGGCCGTATCCCGAATCGAGGATTTCGCAGCCATAGTCCCGTAGGTGATAATCTGGGCCACCTGGTTTGCTCCGTATTTTTCGATTACGTAATCCATCACCCGGCTTCGGCCTTCATCATCGAAGTCAATATCAATATCGGGCATACTTACACGATCGGGATTAAGGAACCGCTCAAAAAGCAAATCGTACTTAATAGGATCGATATTGGTAATTCCAAGACAATAGGCCACCGCACTTCCTGCAGCCGACCCCCGGCCTGGTCCTACCGATACTCCCATATTTCGGGCTTCACGAATAAAATCTTCCACAATAAGGAAATATCCCGGGTACCCGGTATTTTCGATTACCGATAACTCGAAATTCAATCGCTCTGCAATGTCTTCTGTTATCTCACCATATCGGGCCCTGGCGCCTTCAAAAGTTATATGCTTTAAATAGGCATTCTCACCGCGTTTTCCTCCGTCTAACTTATCTTCAGGGTGCAGAAACTCTTCAGGAATGGTAAAAGCGGGAAGCAATACATCCCGCGCCAATTCGAAAGGCTCTACCTTATCTACAATTTCTTTGATATTCGAAATGGCTTCCGGCAGGTCTTTAAAGAGCTTTTTCATTTCATCGGCGCTCTTAAAATAATATTCCTGATTGGGAAGCCCGTATCTATAACCCCTACCCCGGCCTATTGGCGTAGCCTGTTTTTCACCATCTTTTACACACAATAAAATGTCGTGGGCGTTGGCATCTTCTTTTGCACAGTAATAAGTGTTATTGGTAGCCACTAATTTTACCTGGTGCTTTTTGGCAAAATTCACCAAAACCTGGTTAACCCTGTCTTCATCTTCCTGCCCATGACGCATTAATTCGATATACAGATCGTCGCCAAATTCCTGTTTCCACCAGAGCAAAGCTTCTTCAGCCTGATTTTCACCCACATTCAAAACCTTGCTGGGAACTTCCCCATAGAGGTTACCGGTGAGTACAATTAAATCTTCCTTGTATTGTTTTATGACCTCTTTATCTATTCGCGGCACATAGTAAAAGCCATCGGTATAGGCTTTAGATGACATTTTTGCCAGATTGTGATAACCATTTTTATTTTTTGCCAAAAACACCACCTGGTACCCATTATCTTTTCTGGATTTATCGGTATGATTTTCACACACAAAAAATTCACATCCCACTATGGCTTTTAATTCTTTGGCAGTGGCCGGTTCATTATTGGCCAGCGCCTCCTCGTTTTTTGCCTTAACCGATTTATTATAATCGCCTACCGCCTTTACAAAATGAAAAGCCCCCATCATATTGGCGTGATCGGTTAGCGCCACTGCAGGCATATTTTCATTGGCAGCAGCTTCTACCAGATCGGCAACGCTTATGGTAGACTGAAGTATGGAAAACTGCGAATGATTATGCAAATGCGCAAAGGGCACCTCATCGAGTTTTTCCAGGTTTTCCTTGATTTCCTCGGAAGTGATCCCTGCTTCAGGCTCCTGCTTCTGAAGCCGTTTTCTTATCTCTTCGGAAGCCTTTTTTAAATTGATGTGTTTTAATCCGATTAATTGAATCGGCTGCGGATTAGCCTCTGAAAAATTCTCAAAATAATCGGGGCTTACATCCAGTTGTTCGCCTGGATAAATTCTTCTTCTAATAAGTTCCAGAAAACAACGCGTAGTTGCCTCCACATCGGCTGTTGCATTGTGGGCTTCAGCAAAAGGTTCGTTGAAAAGATATTCGTGCAGCTCGGTAAGGGTGGGCAGTTTGAATTTCCCACCACGTCCCCCGGGAATTTTACAGAGATTTGCGGTGTCTTCGGTACAGGTATCCAGAACCGGCAACTCCTGAAGTTTATTTTCAAAATTTTCCCGGTAAAACTCAGCTCCCATGATATTCAGGTCGAAACCAACGTTTTGCCCAACTACAAATTTTGTTTTGGTCAAAGCCTCATTAAATCTTTCCAAAACCTCCCCCAAAGGCACGCCCTGCTCCTGGGCCAGTTCGGTAGAAATCCCGTGAATTTTTTCGGCATCATAAGGAATGTTGAAACCATCTGGCTGCACCAAAAAATCCTGACTTTCAATAAGCCTTCCCATTTCATCGTGCAACTGCCAGGCAATTTGTATACATCTTGGCCAGTTGTCGGTATCGGTTAAGGGAGCGTCCCAACGTTTGGGCAAACCGGTGGTTTCGGTATCGAAAATGAGGTACATAGAATAAGGCTTTATTGCTGATCTTCAAGGCTCAGCGAGTAAGAAAATAATTCCAAATAAGGGAGCTAAAAATAGGTATAATTTCTGCGTTTCAAAAAGAAAGCCTTAAGGATTTATTAACGATTCGCCTTCAGAAATCTTCAGCATAAAAAAACCTCACAGAATTCGAGTTACGATTTCTGTGAGGCTTGTACGAACACTAAAAACTACTACTACTTCAATCAAACATCTGTTCGTACAACTTAAAATTTTCAATATTATGGCGCAGATTTTTTTGCTGTCTTTCCAGTTTTTGAAGTAAACTCTGCGGAAGTTTTAAGCTCTTCATCGCGTCGTAATCTTCAAAAGCTTTGATATCTGAACTATGAATTTCCTCCAAAAAATAAATTTCTTCGGTTTCATCTACCCCGGGTTTAAAATTCACCCAATTTTCAACTTCCAGACCGGCACTGCTAACTTTTTCGCTTTCTCTGATTTCGAGATTTTCCAGCTCGTCTACAATTTCCCTGATAAACAATTCCCTCTCTTCGAGTCGCTGTAAAAAGAAATTCTTTAAACTGCGGTTTTTAAGTTTGTCTATCACCTGCTTATAAGCCACCTGGGCTAATCGGTTTTTATCTACCAAAATTTGAATTTTCTGCCCGGCATCGGGGCTATAGCTGCCTTTCTCCATATTTAAACCTTGCTTTCCAAACTTTTCACTTTATTAAGCGAGGCCACAATCGCCTTCTTTTGCTTCAGTAAAACCTGGGCGGTAGAAGCAGGAATTTCACTGTCTTTCAATATTGCCTCGTAATCTTCAAGAGCTGCCTTTTCTCCGCGGGCAGCTTCTTCAAGTGCAGCCTCAGCTTTATTTGCGGTAAGAGCAGTTTTAATATTCATCCAGGTGCGGTGCGCATCTCCAGCTATACTGGATTCTTCTTTAGGCGGTTCTCCAAAATTCCTGATCTCAGACTTTAGTTCGTGACTAAAATCATAACGTTCGGCGGCGCTTTCTGAAAAATAATTCTTTAGTTGCGGGTCTTCCACATTTTCCTCAGCAAAGCGGTAGCCCTTTTCTGCATCTATATTACGAACCAGTAATTTATTTAGCTTTTCACTTATCTTTTCTGAAAATTTCATCTGCTGCAATTTTGATTTAAAGATAGTGTTGCAGCA
The DNA here is from genome assembly GCF_054121495.1 of Salegentibacter haimaensis. Taxonomy (NCBI): domain Bacteria; kingdom Pseudomonadati; phylum Bacteroidota; class Flavobacteriia; order Flavobacteriales; family Flavobacteriaceae; genus Salegentibacter; species Salegentibacter haimaensis. The sequence continues at coordinate 22,015 of NZ_JBSYGH010000012.1, read as the reverse complement.
AAGCTTCAACAAGCTGTTTAACAGGCTTTAACTGCTTTTAACAGCAGCCGAAAATTAAGCCTAAATTTTTCAGAAATTTCGCTGATAAAGCATTTTTGGCCCGGGATTAAAACGCATCTACAATTTAAACTCCAACCTCTTGTAAATTAGAAAAATGTAGTATCTTTGCAGCCTTATTAATAACCGGGGTCGGGAACCCCACAATTTAATTTTTATGCCAGTAAAGTTAAGATTACAGAGACACGGTAAAAAAGGTAAACCTTTTTACTGGATCGTAGCCGCCGATGCGCGTGCAAAGAGAGATGGTAAATTCCTTGAAAAATTAGGAATCTACAATCCAAACACCAATCCTGCAACTGTTGAGATCGATGTTGATAGCGCAGTAAAATGGTTGGAAAACGGAGCACAGCCTACCGATACTGCTCGTGCAATCCTTTCTTACAAAGGAGTTTTGCTTAAAAAGCACCTTGCAGGAGGAGTTAAAAAAGGCGCTTTGACTGAAGAAGAGGCTGAGAAGAAATTCCAGGCCTGGTTGGAAGAAAAAGAGGCTAAGATCGACTCTAAAAAAGAAAACCTTTCAAAAGCTGAAGAGGAAGCTCGTAAAAAAGCCCTTGAAGCCGAAAAAGAGGTAAATGCCAAGCGTGAAGCCGAAGCTAAAGAAGCTGAAGCTGCTGCAGTTACCGAAGAAGGTGAGCCAGAAGCAAACGTTGAAGATCAAGTAGACGAGCAAACTGCTGAAGAAGCTAACACCGAAGAGAAAAAAGAAGCTTAATTTATAAGCAAACGATGACTGTAGAAGAGTGCTTCTTTTTAGGTAAAATCGTTGCTAAATTTAGTTTTAAGGGAGAGGTGCTTATTAAATTAGACACCGATGAACCCGAACTCTACACAGAAATGGAATCGGTTCTCATTGAATACAATGGGAATCTGGTTCCATTTTTTATTGAAAAAAGTTCCCTTCAAAAAAGCACGCTGCTTCGCGTAAAATTTGAAGACATAGACACCGAAGAAGACGCCGAAGACTTAGTGGGAGCCCTAACCTACCTTCCGCTTACGATGCTTCCCCAACTGGAGGAAGACCAGTTCTATTATCACGAAATTATTGGCTTTGATGTAATCGATGCCGAGCACGGCAACATTGGTAAGATTACCGGGATCAACGATTCTACCGCACAGGCCTTATTTGAGATCAAAAAAGGAGATAAGGACCTCCTTATCCCAATGAACGATGAGTTTATTGAAAAGATAGACAAACCCAACAAAACCATCTACCTCAACACTCCAGAGGGATTGGTGGAGATGTATCTGGGGTAGTGACAGGCCGTGATCCTATTACATTGAGATCTAATTTTGTTGACTCGTCATGCTGAACTTGTTTCAGCATCTAACTTGTGCAAAGTAATAAACCTTTTCATAATTGATCATAGAGATCTTTAACCTCCGGATTTACAGATTTAATCAAATTCCATTTCCAGTCTTTATGCCAATTTTTTAATTGCTTCTCCCTCGCAATTGCCTGCGCAATAGCTGTAAATTCTTCAAAATAAATCAAGTATTTGAGATGGTATTTCTGGGCAAATGACGAACCAATTCCATTTTTATGATCTGAAATTCGTTTTTGCAAATCTGAAGTCACCCCAATATAAAGCATATTCCGGGTAGAATTTGAAAGTATATAGATATAGCTTTTCTGCACTTTTAAATATAATAAACTTCAATTCAACTTAGACCCTGAAATAAATTCAGGGTGAGGAAACTTTTTTAAAATAAAAAATCCGCTCCCCAACCGGGAAACGGATTCTCCAAATCTTCAAATCATAAAATCTTCAAATCGTTTACCCCACGATATTCACAATCTTCCCGGGTACCACAATCACCTTTTTAGGAGTGCGGCCCTCGAGTTGCTTCTGAGTTCGCTCATCGGCCAGAATGGTTTTTTCGATCTCATCTTTTGCCATATCTAACGGAAGTTCCATCGTAAATCGCATTTTCCCATTGAAAGATACCGGATAGTTCTTGGTGCTTTCTACCAGGAACTTTTCTTCATAAACCGGGTATTCGGCAGTTACCACCGATTCTGAATGCCCCAATTTACTCCATAATTCCTCGGCGATATGTGGCGCATAAGGAGCGATAAGTACGGCAAGTGGCTCCAGCACCTCCCTGCTGTTGCATTTCTGGGCTGAAAGCTCATTTACGCAAATCATAAAGGTAGACACCGAGGTATTAAAACTGAATTCCTCGATATCTTCAGTCACCTTTTTGATGGTTTTATGCAAAGTTTTTAATGAATCGGCTGAAGCTTTTTCTTCGGAAACTTCAAACTGTTCCCCGTTATGATATAATTTCCAAAGCTTTTTAAGGAAATTATGCACGCCGGTGATTCCAGCGGTATTCCAGGGTTTTGCCTGCTCCAATGGCCCCAGGAACATCTCGTACATCCTCAAAGTATCGGCGCCGTAATCTTCACAAATATCATCGGGATTTACCACGTTGTATTTGGATTTCGACATTTTTTCGACTTCTCTTCCAACGATATATGAGCCGTCCTTTTCGGTTAAAAACTTCGCGTCTTTAAACTCAGGTCTCCACTTTTTAAAAGCTTCAATATCCAGTTCATCGGAATGATTAACCAGAGAAACATCTACGTGAATAGGCTGAACTGTGTTCTTCCCTACCTGATTTTTGGAAACCAAAACATTTTCACCTTCCAGCCTGTATACAAAAGCACTCTGTCCCAAAATCATTCCCTGGTTGATCAGCTTTTTAAAAGGCTCATCCACGCTTAAAAATCCCCGGTCATACAGGAATTTAGTCCAGAAACGGCTGTACAACAAATGCCCGGTGGCGTGCTCGCTTCCGCCTATGTATAAATCGACATTTCCCCAGTAGTTCTGAGCTTCTTTTGAAACGAATTCCTGATCATTTGCCGAATCCATATAACGAAAAAGGTACCAGCTACTTCCCGCCCAGCCCGGCATCGTGTTGAGTTCTAGCCCCCAAACCCCCGAAGGGGGCTTTTCATTCTGGTTTACAGATACTACTTTCCTGTTAGTTTCATCCCAATGCCATTTTTCGGCGCGACCCAAAGGCGGTTCGCCCTCTTCTGTTGGTAAGTACTTCTCCACTTCCGGAAGCTCTAATGGCAGGCATTCTTCGGGAATTGGATGCGGCAGGCCATTTTTATAATAAATAGGGAAGGGCTCGCCCCAATAACGCTGGCGACTAAAAACGGCATCGCGCAATCGATAATTGGTTTTCCCGTAACCCTGACCGGTTTTTTCCAGTTCCAGAATCACTTTTTGAAGGGCTTCTTTGTATTCGAGTCCGCTTAGGAAATTGGAATTCGCTATTACAGTCCCTTCTTTTCCGGCAAAAGCTTCCTCAGAAATATCTACATTTTCAAAAATATTGGGGATAGGCAGTTCAAAATGCTTTGCGAAATCGTAATCCCGCTGATCGCCACAAGGCACGGCCATCACCGCCCCTGTTCCGTAGCCGGCAAGCACGTAATCGCCAATCCAAATCGGGATAGGTTCTTTAGTAAAAGGATGCTCGGCATATGCCCCGGTAAACACCCCGCTAATACTTTTTACATCGGCCATTCGCTCACGTTCACTTCGCTTTGCACTAGTGGCGATATAGGCTTCAACTTCTGCTTTTTGTTGGGCTGTGGTGATCTTTTCAACCAAATCGTGCTCCGGTGCCAGAGTCATAAAACTCACTCCGAAAATAGTGTCAGGTCGGGTCGTAAAAACACCAATTTTGAATTCTGAATTTTGAATCTTGAAATCGACGTGGGCGCCTACCGACTTCCCAATCCAGTTACGCTGACTTTCCTTCAAGCTTTCGGTCCAATCCAGTTGCTCTAAACCTTGCAACAACCGCTCTGAAAATGCTGAAATTCGCATACTCCATTGCGTCATTTTTTTGCGCACTACTGGATAACCTCCACGTTCGGAAACACCGTTTACAATCTCATCGTTGGCTAAAACGGTTCCTAACTGTGGGCACCAGTTCACTTCGGTTTCGGCTAAATAGGTAAGTCTGTATTTTAATAAAATTTCTTGTTTTTCTTCAGAAGAAAAATTATTCCAGGATTCAGCAGAAAATTCCGCCACATCATCATCGCATGCGGCATTTACGCGGGAATTCCCTTCCGAAGAAAATATTTCCTCTAATTCAGAAATTGCCCGGGATTTATCTGCTTCTTTATCATACCAGGACTCAAAAAGCTGGATAAAGATCCACTGCGTCCATTTGTAATATTCGGGATCGCTGGTGCGCACTTCCCTGCTCCAATCGAAAGAAAATCCTATTTTATCGAGTTGTTCCCGATATCTTTTAATGTTGTTTTCGGTAGTTACTGCGGGGTGCTGCCCAGTTTGAATGGCATACTGCTCGGCCGGCAGCCCAAAACTATCGTACCCCTGCGGATGCAACACATTAAAACCCTTGTGACGTTTGTAGCGCGCGTAAATATCGCTGGCGATATAACCCAGCGGATGACCTACGTGCAGCCCGGCACCCGAGGGATAGGGAAACATATCCAGCACGTAATAAGCCTCCCCCAGCCCCTCCGAAGGAGGGGAGCCAGGATTTTTCGCTTTGAACGTTTCATTTTCGGCCCAGTATTTTTGCCATTTGGCTTCAATTTCGTTGAAGTTGTAACTCATTGTTTTGTTTTTCTTACCTACAGATTTAGCGCATAGCGACTCCACATTAATGCCTGCAAATTTACAATTTTAAACCACTTATGGGAATTTAGGAAGAAAGGATTAGGAGATAAGTTTCCACCTGAAAATTCCTTTTTAAAATGTTCGTTTCCAGATAAAATAGCCTGAATTTATTATCTTAGTTTGCTTTTAAAAAATGCTTAAATGAATATCCAGGAAGAAAAAATAAGCCTTGCTCAATTACTAATGGAAACTAATGATCCTAAAATTATTAATTCCATTCGTAAGATTTTGAGCAAGAAAGAACCAACAGATTTCTGGGACAAGCTTTCTCCAGAGGAAAAAGCTGAGATCGAAGCGGCTGATGAGGAAATAGCCAGAGAAGAAACTATCTCCTATGAGAAATTCATTAAAAAACACCGATAATGCCGCGAGAGGTAGTTATCAAAAACTGCTGAGAAAAAGCTAAAAAAGCTACTGGATTATTTAAGCAAAAACTGGTCTGATAAGGTTAAAAAAGATTTTATTAAAAAATTAGACCATAACCTTGAAATTATAAGTCGGCATCCTCAAATTTTTCCGAAATCTGATTCAAAACCCGGATTACATCGGACCGTAATTACTAAACAAACCACAATTTTTTATCGGTTTAATTCTTCTAAAGTCAAACTGGTCACCCTTTTCGATACTAGACAAAATCCCGAACGCCTCAAGGGGAATTTGTAGGTCGGGTAAACCTTTTGCAACCTAATTTTAAATCCCGTTAATTTTAGAATTATCAAATCATCTATTTTCTCCAATAGACTTTGTCTCTTTATTTTACTAAATTTATAGGGAATTGACGAATAACCGGCTTTGAATTTTTAAGTCTTTTAAAATCTCTGCCTGCCTATTCGCAATAAAACAACCCTATTAATTCTAATGTTTTCAATTATTAAAGTATGAACGTGATTCACGTAAGCGCCGAATGTTACCCCATCGCAAAAGTTGGCGGTTTGGGAGATGTGGTAGGCTCCCTGCCCAAATATCAGCAGGAGGCCGGGGTGAAGGCCAGGGTTGTAATGCCATTTTATGATACTAAATTCACCGCAGCTCACAAATTTGAAAGTATTTACGAATCGGAATTAATTCTTGGAGAAGACATCTTCTCTTATCGAATATTGAAATTAAAAGGAGCAGTTTTAGATATTGAAGTGCTCTTTGTGGATATCCCGGAACTGCTGTTTAAAGATTTTGTTTATTCTGAAGAAGATACCGCACGTTTTACCGCATTTCAAATCGCGGTGATGGATTGGATGCTCAGTTTAGAGGAAAAACCCTCTATAATTCATTGTCACGACCATCATACCGGCCTGATTCCCTTTATGGCCCAGGAATGCTTTAAATATGAATCGCTCAATCAAATCCCCACTATATTAACCATTCATAACGCACAATATCAGGGCTGGTTTTCACACGATAAAGTGCATTATTTACCGGCTTTTGATATTAATCATATCGGCTTGCTGGATTGGGACGGCGTTATAAACCCTCTAGCCTCAGGAATTAAATGCGCCTGGCGGGTGACCACGGTTTCACCCAGTTATATGGAAGAGTTACAACAAGCGGCGAATGGTTTAGAGAGCTTATTAAGTCACGAAAAAGATAAATGTGTCGGAATTTTAAACGGAATCGACGCCAAGGTTTGGAATCCCGAAACCGATGAATTTATTGCAAAAAAATATTCATCAAAAAATATTCAAACCGGGAAAGCCGCCAATAAAAAATGGCTGTGTAGGGAATTTGGCTTTTCAGCTTCAAAACCTTTGTTCGCCTTTATTGGTAGGCTGGTATATGAAAAGGGAGCTGACCTTTTGCCGAAAGTTTTGGATCAAATCCTTTCAGAAAAAAAATGCAGTGTTCTCATTTTAGGCTCGGGAAATCCTGAAGTTGAAAGGGAATTAAAAAGTCTGAAGAAAAAATACAAAGGCGTTTACAATACTTTTATTGGTTACGATGAGAAGCTTTCCCACCTCATCTATGCCGGGGCCGATTTTCTCTTAATGCCTTCCCGCGTGGAACCTTGCGGTCTCAATCAATTGTATTCGCTTCGCTACGGAACCATTCCCCTGGTGCGAAGTATTGGCGGATTGAAAGATACAGTTATAGACATTGAAGATGGCGGGTTCGGATTTTATCATCAGGAAGCTTCAGAAGAGGATATTCTTCAAACCTTAAAAAGGGCGATAGTTTTCTACCAGGATCAGCCTCAATTTAAGAAAGTCAGGAAACATATTATGAGCATTGATCATTCCTGGAATGTTTCGGCTCAACAGTATATCGATTTGTATAACTCTCTAAAAAGCTAATTATGTTAAACGACCAAGTATTATCGGTAATCCTCGGGGGTGGCCAGGGAACCCGGCTTCACCCCTTAACAGAAAGCAGATCTAAACCGGCAGTGCCAATCGCGGGAAAATACAGATTGGTAGATATTCCCATTTCGAATTGTATTAATTCCGATCTCAAAAGGATGTTCGTCTTAACACAGTTTAATTCGGCTTCCCTTAATCAGCATATCAAAAACACTTACCATTTTAGCTTTTTTAGTTCGGCTTTTGTAGATGTTCTTGCGGCAGAGCAGACCCCAAACAACAAAACCTGGTACCAGGGTACGGCCGATGCGGTGAGACAGGGAATGCATCATTTCAAAAAACACAAATTCGATTATTTTTTGATCCTATCAGGCGATCAGTTGTATCATATGGATTACAATAAAATGATACAACAGCATATAGACACCGGCGCCGATATTACCATTGGAACCGTACCGGTAAATGCAAAGGATGCGCCGAGTTTCGGGATAATGAAAACCGATAAAAACAACAATATCACCTCCTTTATCGAAAAACCAAAATCTGAACTTCTACCCGAATGGACCTCCCCTACCGGCCCCGAAATGGAGGCTGAAGGCAGAAATTACCTGGGGTCTATGGGAATTTACGTCTTTAACCGGGCCTTGTTGGAGCAGTTGATGGACGATCCCGGCACTGTAGATTTTGGAAAAGAGATCATTCCGCAGGCGATTGGGAATAAAAAAGTTTCCAGCTACCAGTTTGAAGGTTACTGGACCGATATTGGAAATATTGAATCCTTTTTTGAAGCAAATATTGGGCTTACTGAAGATATTCCGAAGTTTAATTTATATGATATGGAAAACAGGGTCTACACCCACGCCCGTATCCTTCCAACTTCGAAATACAGCAATACCAAACTCAAAAAAGCGGTAATTGCTGAAGGTTGCATTATTCACGCCGATAAAATCGAAAAGTCGGTAATTGGGGTAAGGTCCCGCATTGGAAAAGGGTCGATTGTGAAGAATTGCTATATGATGGGAACCGATTTCTATGAATCTCTGGAGGAAATTGAAAAAAACAATATTGAAATTCTCGCAGGGATCGGGGAAAACTGCCATATCGAAAATGCCATTATCGATAAAAATTGCAGGATTGGAGACAATTCTACCATTAAAGGAGGGCATCATTTAGAAGACACCGAAACCGATGCGTACGTGATTAAAGAAGGCATCGTAGTGCTTAAAAAAGAGGCGGTAATCCCACCGGGAACCACAATAGGATAATATGGCAGAAGTAAAAACGCATAGTTTATTTTCAGAATTTGATATTAATCTATTTAAAGCCGGGAAACACTTCAGGCTGTATCAAAAATTCGGTTCTCATCCTTTAAAGTTAGACGGAGTGCAAGGCACTTATTTCGCGGTTTGGGCCCCTGCCGCCAAAAAGGTTTCGGTGGTTGGCGATTTTAATCATTGGCAGGATGGCGAACATCAATTGAATGTGCGTTGGGATGGTAGCGGGATTTGGGAAGGTTTTATTCCGAATGTTGAAAAAGGGAATTTATACAAGTACAAGATCCACAGCAATCATAACGGGATTATAACTGAAAAAGCCGATCCGTACGCCCGCCGTTGCGAGCATCCGCCCAAAACAGCTTCGGTGGTTTGGGAAGACGATTACAAGTGGAAAGATAAAACCTGGCTTAAAAAACGAAAAAAACATAATTCGCTGGAGGCGCCTTTTTCGGTTTATGAGGTGCATTTGTCGTCCTGGAAGAAGAGAATTGAAGAAAACCGATCGCTTTCATACTATGAGTTGGCCACAGAGCTGGTTTCTTACGTTAAAGAAATGGGCTTTACCCACGTAGAGTTTATGCCTATTATGGAATATCCTTACGACCCGAGCTGGGGATATCAAATCACCGGCTATTTTGCGCCAACCTCACGCTTTGGTTACCCCGATGAATTGAAATATCTGGTCGACAAACTTCACGAAAATGAGATTGGAGTCATCCTGGATTGGGTGCCTTCTCATTTTCCGGAAGACAGTCACGGCCTGGGCTATTTTGACGGCACTCACCTCTACGAGCATCCAAACCCCAAAAGAGGCTATCATCCCGATTGGAAAAGTTTGATCTTCAATTATAACAGGAACGAGGTAAGAGCATTTTTAATAAGCAATGCCCTTTACTGGCTGGAGCAGTTTCATATAGACGGACTTAGGGTAGATGCCGTGGCTTCTATGCTGTATCTCGATTATTCGAGGGAAGAAGGCGAATGGGATGCCAATGAATTCGGCGGAAATAAAAACCTGGAGGCAATCTCATTTTTAGAAGAATTGAATAAAGAGGTTTATGCCTCTTTTCCCGATGTGCAAACTATCGCCGAAGAATCTACCGCCTACAGCGGGGTTTCAAAACCTGTTTTTCTCGGTGGCCTCGGATTTGGGATGAAATGGATGATGGGCTGGATGCACGACACGCTTCAGTATTTTTCTAAAGAACCCATTTACCGAAAACATCATCAAAACAACATCACTTTTTCGCTCACCTATTCATTTACCGAGAATTTTATGCTTCCGCTTTCTCACGATGAAGTGGTCTACGGAAAGCGCTCAATTTTAGGCCGAATGCCGGGAGACGAATGGCAGCGTTTTGCCAATTTACGCTTGCTTTATAGTTATATGTTTATGCATCCCGGGACAAAATTATTGTTTCAGGGTTGTGAATTCGGGCAGAGTGAAGAATGGGATTTTCAGAAGAGTTTAGACTGGCACTTACTGAAATACAAACCTCATAAAGGCATCAAAGAATTGATCAAGGCGCTGAATGAATTTTACAAAACTCAGCCGGCTTTATATGAAAAACAGTTCGTGCCTGAAGGTTTTGAGTGGATCGATTACAGCGACGCAGAGAATTCTGTGATGAGTTTTATCAGAAAAGGAGAAAAGACCAAAGATGATTTGATCATAGTTTGTAATCTCACTCCTACGCCCCGGGAAAATTACCGGGTTGGCCTGAACACTCCAGGAAAGCTTCAGGAGGTTTTTAATAGCGATCATAAAAAATTCTTCGGAACAGGGAATTACGAGAATTCTAACAAAAAAACCGAAAAGAAGTCCTGGCATTCCCGGGAACATTCCGCAGAAATAAATCTTCCGCCTTTGGCGATGCTGGCTTTTAAATATTCCAAATAATATCCTAAGCCAAACTTAGCTAATCAAAAAAATTACAAGCTTATAGTTAATAAAACACCTCAAAATATTTTGTGAACAGCGATGTATAATTGAAAACAATTCAGTTCTTTTACCTCCTTGAAAATCAAAATAAAGCTTTGCGATTTTACAGGGAATTTAAATCTTCAGCGCGAGTAATTTTATAGCCTATGATTACCAATACCGAATTAGAACATAAGGGAAATGCGTTTCCTTCCAATATAATTTCTTTCAGAAAAGACGTGGACAGCCTGCATTTTGCTACCGAGAATGATGTGGCTTTGCAAATCACAATATTAAGAGATGGCTTGCTGCGTTTTCGATATTCTACCACCGGCAGGTTTGCCAACGATTTCTCGTATGCCATAACTAAATACGCCAGTATTGGGTACAATCAGTTGGATATTGAAGAAAAAGAAGATTCTTATAGTATTACCACTTCCAAGATCATCTGCGAGGTTTCCAAAAAAGATTTAAAAGTTAAAATTTACGATGCCGGCGACGGTACTTTGATCAACGAAGACGAACTTGGTTTTCATTGGGAGGAGAGCTATGAATTTGGGGGCGATATTGTGAAAATGAGCAAGGTTTCCCAGGATGGCGAATGTTATTTTGGCCTTGGCGACAAACCCGGTCATTTGAATTTAAAAGGAAAACGCTTCGAGAATTGGGTAACCGATTCTTATGCCTACGGAAAAGATACCGATCCTATCTATAAAACTATTCCGTTTTACACCGCCCTACACAATAACAAAGCCTACGGAATATTTTTCGACAACAGCTTCAGGTCTTATTTCGATTTTGGGCAGGAGCGGCGTTTCGTGACCAGTTTTTGGGCACAGGGTGGCGAGATGAATTATTACTTTATCTACGGCCCAAAAATGACCGATGTAGTCGAATATTACACCGATCTTACCGGAAAACCAGATCTACCCCCACTCTGGGCTTTAGGATTTCACCAGTGCAAGTGGAGTTATTATCCTGAAAGCAAAGTAAAAGCAATTACCTCAAAATTCAGGGAATTACAAATTCCTTGTGATGCCATTTATCTTGATATAGATTATATGGAAGGTTTCAGGTGTTTTACCTGGAACAAGGAATATTTTCCAGATCCTAAGCGAATGGTAAAGGAACTTGAGGAAGCCGGATTTAAAACTGTGGCCATCATAGATCCCGGGATTAAAATCGATAAGGATTACTGGGTTTTTAAGGAAGGACTGGAAAACGATTATTTCTGCAAGCGCGCCGACGGGCCTTACATCAAAGGAAAGGTGTGGCCGGGCGAATGTTATTTCCCCGATTTCACCAATCCCGAGGTTAGGGAGTGGTGGTCTGGATTATTCAAAGAGATTATTGAAGAAATCGGAGTAAAGGGAATCTGGAACGATATGAATGAGCCCGCGGTGATGGAAGTTCCGAATAAAACTTTTCCTCACGATGTGCGTCACGATTACGACGGTAATCCCTGCAGCCATAGAAAAGCCCACAATATCTACGGAATGCAAATGGCCAGGGCCACATACCAGGGAGTAAAGAAATTTTCGCATCCCAAACGGCCATTTGTGATTACCCGGGCAGCCTATTCAGGGACTCAGCGATATACCTCAACCTGGACCGGAGACAATATCGCGAACTGGGAACATTTATGGATCGCCAATGTACAGGTGCAGCGCCTGGCAATGTCTGGTTTTTCGTTTGCCGGAAGCGACGTGGGCGGTTTTGCCGAGCAACCCCAAGGCGAACTTTTTACGCGATGGATTCAGCTGGCAACTTTTCACCCGTTTTTCAGGGTGCATTCTTCGGGCGATCACGGTGACCAGGAACCCTGGACTTTTGGGGAAGAAGTAACCGAAATAGTGCGAAAATTCATTGAACTTCGCTACCAGCTTCTACCCTATCTATATACTGCTTTTTGGGATTATACTGAAAAGGGAGTTCCATTAATTAAATCGCTGGTGTTGTTCGATCAGGAAGATGTAAATACCCATTATCGAATAGATGAATTTATTTTTGGCGATAGCATTCTGGCCTGCCCGGTGCAGGAACCTAATGCCAAAGGAAGAAGAATGTACATTCCCCGAGGAAACTGGTATAACCACTGGACCGATGAAGTCGTAAAAGGCGGAAAAGAAATGTGGGTGGATGCCGATATTGACAGTATGCCGGTATTTATAAAAGAAGGCGCTATAATACCAAAATACCCGGTACAGCAATACGTGGGAGAAAAGCTTATCGAAGAAGTTGTTTTGGATATCTATTACAAGGAAGGCAAAGAAGATTCTCAGTTTTTCGAAGATGCGCAGGATGGTTACGATTATGCCAAAGGGCGTTTTTGCCTGAGAAGTTTTAAGCTTACCGGAAGAAAAAATCAACTGGTGATTCAGCAGCATAAAGACGGTACTTTTGAATCTGATTGCAAAAGATTCAAATTGCAAATACACGGGCTGCCGTTTGAAGTTAAAAGCATTCAACTGGATAATGAAACCAAATCTTTAGAGCAGCTTCATATAAACGGATGTCTCACACTGATAATTGACGAAAATTTCACCGAATTAGATTTAAATGGAAATAATGAGTAAACCTGAACTCTAATTTTTTCAAAGTTTAAACGTTTTAAACCAGAGGAAAACTTATCTTTTTTATTTTTACACAAAATCTGTATCGCGCCCTATGAGCACATCTTTTGAAAAGTACCAGAAACGCAGGCTTATTTCTTCTTATTTTTCGGTGGTTATCAGTATTGCTCTAGTGCTTTTTTTACTGGGAATGCTGGGTTTATTAGTGCTCAATACAAAAAAGGTAGCCGATCATTTTAAAGAGCAGATCGCTCTTACGGTATATCTCAAAGATTCAGCAAAAGAGGTAGAAATCGAAGAACTCAAGAATAGCCTTGCAATGGCCGAGTATACCAAATCTACCACCTATGTTTCAAAAGAAGAAGCTGCCGAGGCACACAGCAAAGAAATAGGCGAGGATTTTATGGAGTTTCTTGGCTATAACCCCCTTCAGAATTCCATAGACGTCTATATGAATGCCGATTACGTTTCGGCCGAACAGGTAGACGAAATTGCTGAAGAACTTACCGCCAAAGCCTTTGTAGACGAAGTAGTTTATGACAAGCCCCTTATTTCCCTGTTAAATGACAATGTAAAAAAGATAAGCCTGTGGGTATTGATCGCCAGTGCGGTTTTCACATTCATCGCGGTTCTGCTAATCAACAGTTCAATAAGACTTTCGGTCTATTCGAAACGTTTTATTATAAAAACCATGCAAATGGTCGGGGCTACCAAAGGTTTCATTCGCCGACCCTTTATCTGGCAAAGCATAAAACTGGGAATGATTGGCGCTGTACTTGCCCTAATTGGAATGGCAGCTATGCTCTATTATTTAGACAATACCTTCCCTGAGTTAAACCTGGCCGGAGACCTTAAGCTTCTTGCCGCTCTCTTTGCAGGAGTTTTTATTGGAGGGATACTTATTACCTGGCTTAGCACATTCTTTGCCACTTCCAGGTTCCTGAACCTGAAAACCGACGAGCTTTATTACTAAACCCGGTCAAAAAAACTCCTGAATTTTTTAAAAAATATTATGCCTGCATAAAGATTTCAGGCCTTCACGAAAACGTTTTAGAATTCCAAACACCCTGCAACTACTGGGGTTTAGCTAATTATTCCTGAAATTCCACAAAGATCATAATCTGCTGAAATCTGACTGCGGTCATAATTTCTGCTGCATTTGTGTCGCAACTTTGTAATGAATTTAAAAACCAAGGATTATGAAAGCTCTAAAATCAATTCAAATTATTTCTACACTGGTAGTACTTTTCAGTTTAACGATTGGAGTAAGCTTTGCGCAGAATTATAGAATGCAGGCAAATTCAGATATAAAAATTGAAGGCACCTCAAACATACACGATTGGGAAATGGAGGCTACCTCTAAAGCAGGAGGTTTGGCGATAGAAACCGAAAACGGAAAATTGAGCGCCATTAAAAATCTGCAGGTAAGCATTCCTGCCGAGAGTTTAAGAAGCGGTAAAAGCGGGATGGACAAAAATGCCTATAAAGCTTTAAATACCGATAAGCATAAAAACATCGAATTTAAACTGAAGGAGGTTAAAAAGATCGAGGAAACCGGAAACAATACTTACAAAATCACCACCACCGGAACCCTAATCATCAACGGAACTTCAAAAGAAATTCCACTGGTTTTAACCGCGAAGATGAACGGCTCTAATATAGAATTAACCGGAGAACATAAATTAAATATGACACAATACAAGGTAGATCCACCTACCGCCTTAATGGGAACCGTTAAGACCGGTGAAGAGATCACAGTAAAATTTAAAACTAACTTTTCAAAATAATCAAATCACTTTCTAACAATTACTACAATGAGAAACCTATTCAAATATTCAGCTTTAGCTTTAGCGATGTTCTTTGGGGTGCAGATGCAAGCCCAGAACAACAGAGATCTGGACAACTTTCGCCAGCCCGACCAACGAGGAATTCATACCTTCGAGGCTCCAAAAGATACCATCTCAACTTTTGATGGTGTAAAAGTAAGAGTGGGTGGTGCATCTACCATTCAATTTCAGGCTCTGGATCACTCAAACTCAGGAGTACCGTTAATTGAAATTGGGAATAACTTTAACCTGGCTACTGCCAACCTTGATCTTGATGTGGCCCTTTTTGACGGGGTGAGAATGCACTTAAGAACCTATCTTTCTTCTCGCCACCACCCAGAGCCATACGTAAAAGGTGGATACCTTCAAATTGACAGACTGGATTTCATTAGCCCCGGTTTTGCCGGAGATCTAATGGATAAAGTAACCGTGAAGATTGGACATATGGAGAACAACTACGGGGATGCTCACTTTAGAAGAAGTGATAACGCCCAGGCGATTTACAACCCCTTCGTTGGAAACCTGATTATGGATGCTTTCACTACTGAAGTTGGTGCTGAAGTGTACTACCGTGACAGAGGATTTATTGGAATGGTTGGTGCTACCAATGGAAAGTTAAACCAGGCTGTAACCAATCCTGATGCTAGCGGACCTTCGTTCCTTGCCAAACTTGGATATGATGACTATGTAGCCGATGATTTGAGATTCAGATTAACAGGATCTGTGTATCACACCAACAAAGTTCAAACTTCATATCTATACACTGCCGATCGTGCCGGGTCAAGATACTACCTTGTAATGGAAAACCCAGATGCGACCTCTGCAGGAAACTTTAGATCTGGACGTTACAATCCTGGTCTTAGAAACGAAGTAACCGCTTTTATGATCAACCCATTCGTGAAATATGGTGGTCTTGAGTTCTTTGGAACCTTTGAAAGAGCCAGCGGGAAAGCTGCAAGCGAATTAGATAATCGTGTGGCAACCCAATTGGCCGGTGAATTGATCTACCGCTTTGGTCAAAACGAAAACTTCTACATAGGTACCCGTTACAACACTGTAGAAGCCGAAGAAGCCAACGGTAATGATATAGACATTACCAGATTCCAACTGGGCGGCGGATGGTTTATGACCAAAAACATACTTGCCAAGGTTGAATATGTAAACCAGCAGTACAATGGCTTTAACCCAGAAACTATCTTCCACGATGGTCAATTCAAAGGGCTAATGCTTGAGGCAGTAATTAGCTTCTAATACCCTACAACCAGGCCCGGGAATTGCAACCTTAAAAGGTGTATCCCGGGCTTTTTATTTCCTCAAAGGAGATTAAAATGATTCTTATCTTTATAAAAAACCACTTGATTATGAAAAGGCTCTTGATTACTACCGGTTTTTTACTTGCAGGATTGCTAAGCTTTGCTCAGCCTTATGAAGATTCTAAGGTGCACATCTTACCCCACAGTAATTTGAGTATAAAAGGCAATACCAATATTAACAAATTTGAATGTGAGTTCAATAGTTTAAGTTTTAGAAATCGCCCCCTGAATGTCAAATATTCAGAAAAGAATGGGAGAATGATTTTTAAAGACACCCGCTTATACCTGGAAAATGAGAATTTTGACTGCGGAAATCGTCGCATCAACAAAGACTTTCTGGACCTGCTAAATACAAAGGACCATCCCCAAATTGTAATTAAACTAAGAGAAATTGAGCAAAATGGCGATGACACTGCGAAAGTAAATCTTGTATTTAACATCGCCGGAAAAGAGAAAAACTATGTATTTCCAGTTGAAGTTACCGGTGAAGAAGAACTGTGTTTTTCAGGAAAATTAAAGCTTAATATTGAAGACTTTGGTCTGGAAGCTCCACAAAAAATGATGGGATTAATCGTGATAGATAAGGAAATAGAGATCAATTTTAACCTAAATATCCAATCTTAACATGGATGCTAAAATAATGACAGCTGAAGATGCGGTTAAACTCGTAAAGTCGGGTGACCGCATTTTTATTCAGGGGGCAGCAATGACCCCCAATATCCTGATTGATGCTTTAAGCGATCGCTACCGCGAACTAAAAGATGTAGAAATTCTCTCTATTCATACCGAAGGAAAAGCGGCCTACGCCCGGGAACCCTACAATAAGGCCTTTACTATTAGCACCTGTTTTGTAAGCCACAATATTCGGGATGCAGTGAATACGGGAATGGGAAGTTATATCCCCATTTTTCTTAGTGAAATCCACTTACTGTTTAGAAGAAATATTCTTCCTCTCGATGTGGCTTTTATCCAGGTTTCGCCTCCCGATGCTCACGGCTATTGCTCGCTGGGACTTTCGGTAGATATCAGTTTACCGGCCATACAAACTGCAAAAAAGGTAATTGCCCAAATTAACCCAAATGTTCCCCGCACTCATGGCGACGGGATTATACATATTAGCCAGATAGATGCGGCTGTTTATACTGAAAATCTTCTGCATTATTCAAATCCTTCAGAAGCAACCGAAATTGAAAAAAGAATCGGCCAAAATATCGCTGAACTTATTGAGGATGGTGCTACCCTGCAAATGGGAATAGGGGCCATTCCAAATGTGGTATTACAAAACCTGGAAAATCATAAAAACCTGGGAATACATACCGAAATGTTTTCAGACGGGATTCTTCCCCTGGTAGAAAAAGGAGTGATCAACGGCCTGGAAAAACAGGTGAAAACCGGCAAACTCGTTACCTGTTTCGCTATCGGCTCTCAGAAATTATACGATTTTGTAGATGATAATCCACTGGTGCATTTTAAGGAAGCGGCCTACACCAACGATACCGCGATAATTAGAAAAAACCCTAAAGTGACCGCGATAAACAGCGCCATAGAAATAGATCTTAGCGGGCAGGTGTGTGCCGATACTATTGGTAAACATCAATACTCAGGCGTTGGCGGGCAAATGGATTTTATTCGTGGGGCTTCACTTTCTGAAGGTGGCAAGGCTATAATCGCAATGCCTTCGGTCACAAAAACCGGGGTTTCCAAAATCGTCCCATATCTAAAACCAGGCGCAGGGGTGACCACTACCCGGGCTCACGTGCATTACATTGCAACCGAATACGGCGTGGTAGACCTTTTCGGAAAAAACCTCAAACAGCGCGCTGAACTTCTCATTTCCATCGCCCACCCCGATCACAGAGAACAACTGGAACGGGAAAGTTTTCTGAACCTGAAAAAACTCCTTCAAAATTAGAGTTCCTTTCTCAAACATTTAGCCCGGCCTGCCGGGCTTTTTTATTATGATTCGAATCATAAGAGGCCCAAAAGATCAAAACTACCTTTACTTCAGAAATCAAAACTTTAGATCATGAAGCTTTATAAAAATTTGGTAACCGAATTTGAAGAAATGAGCCTGGGTTACTCTACAATTGGCATCATCGCTTCCAGTTGTTTGGGATCAATTGCTGCTATGTTTATTCTTATGAAAGGTCATGGCCTGGTAAATATGCTGGAGCTTTTTTTAGTGGTAGTTGTTTGTATGGGATTTAATGCTGCAGTTTTAGCCCAATTCAAACCCAAAGTAATTTTTAATAGTTTATTGATTAGTTTAGCGGTTTCAGTGCTGCTAATCGCGATTAATTTAGTCTAAGGTGAAAGAAGAATTAAAAACCCGGGAGGACGTATTTAAACTGGTTTCCAGGTTTTACACCAAAGTGAGAGCCGAACCGGTTCTTGGCCCTATTTTTAATGAAAGTATTACAGATTGGGACGAACACCTGGAAAAGCTAACCGATTTCTGGGAAAGCAATTTGTTTTTTAAAGCCAGCTATCGGGGCAATCCCAAATTGGCGCATATAAAGGTTGATCAGGAAAATGATCATAACATTGAAGCAGGGCATTTTGGGCGCTGGATGAATTTATGGTTTGAAACTATCGATGAAAACTTTCAGGGAGAACTGGCCAATAGGGCTAAAAACAATGCCCGCAAAATGGGGTCGCACCTCTACTTGAAAATTTTTGAAGCCAGGTCTCGCTAACCGTGTAAGATTAATACCGGGGGTCTGCTTTCGTTAGAATCGCCAAAATCGGGGGCCTGGGTAAGCAATTCATCTGAAATTCTTAGGTTTCTTGCCGCAAGTACCACAAGATTGGCACCTTTTCTGGCCTTTTCCCAAAACTTATTGCTCAACTCATCTCCCGGACTTCCAATTTCGTTAAAGTTAACCCTCCACGGATTTAAACGCTCACTTAATTCAAGCCTGAAATTTGACTTTTGAAGTTCCTCCTGTTTGTTTCCGTTTATTTCCCAAACGTCGAACACCGGTGCTGGTTTCATCGGAAATTTTTTAAAGATATCCAGCATTCCGCCATTCAGCATAATCGAATAATCCACAGGAAACAACAGGGTATTCCAGGGGTTGAAACAGCCATTGCCGGCAATGGTAAGCACAGGACATTTCACCTTTCTTATGACATTGTATGTATTATTTCCAATACCGCGAATCTGGGGTGAATTCTTCCCTGAAGCTCCCATTACAATTAGTTGAATCTCCTTTTCGGCTACAACTTTTCGGGTAGCGTCTATGAGATTTTGGGTGGAGGTAACGGGGTAAAATGTATGATTGGAATTTCCGGCAAAAGCTTCTAATTTTCTTATATAAGCTTCAATTTCTCCGGGCTTTGACTCGCCTGCGTGCAGCACATAAAATTTCACCGGAAGATCCAGCCATTTTACAGCATACTTTGCAGCATTCTCTGCCATTGCAGAAAAATCGGTAAGTAAAAGCACATTTATCGCCATGGACATTGGGTTCTATTTCTGGGTGTAAAATTAGAAATAGACTGTCCCGGTAAATATGACCGCAGTCAGCTAATAAAATATTAGGTTAGGAAATTTTTTCCAGGCCCTGGTGATCAAGGATGCGAACATTTCTCCCTTCTATCTCAATTAGTCCTTCTTTTTTAAAGTCAGAAAGGGTTCTAATTAGAGTTTCAGAAGCAATGCCGGCCACTCCGGCCAAATCGGCTCTGGAAATTCTAATGCTGTGCAATGGGTTTTTTCTTATTTTTCGGGCAAAGAGCAAAATGGTGTTGGCTGTTTTCTTCCTTACTGAAGAATAAGCCATTTCAATAAGCTGTTCTTTTATTCCCATTAAATTATCTCCCATAAATTCCAGCAACTCCAGGCTTACATTCGAATTAGATTTTAAAATATCTTTTAAGTCATCCCGGTTAAGAGCATAAAGCACGGTATCTTCAAGCGCAGTGGCATATTCCCGGTAAGCCGAGTGATGATTAAAGTTTAAATTTCCGAAGAAATCCCCGTCTTTATAAAGTTCGGTGATAATTTGTTTTCCGTTGTTATCGAATTTATGAGCCTTAACCACGCCGCGTTCAACCATATAAAAATGAACCGAAGTTTTCCCTTCTTCATACACGGTTTGGCCCGGTTTAAAGCTTTTTTTTTCACCTTTTCGCATGGTCTCCCGCAGGGCATTTAGATTGGGAAGATCACCGGCACTTTGCTGACTTCCGGAGCGATTATTCAGAATCTCTACCTTGGCCAATCTGCTTTCGATGGCGCTAAGTAAATCGGTTTCCTCAAAGGGCTTGGTAAGGTAATCGTCGGCACCAAGATCCATCCCGCGACGAATATCTTTATGTTCAGTTTTAGCCGAAAGGAAGATAAAAGGAATCCCACTGGTAGCTTCATTTTTACTTAATTCTTCCAGAACTCCATAGCCATCGAGCTCGGGCATCATCACGTCGCAAACTATTATGTCGGGAAGGTTGGTTTTTGCAGCTTCTACCCCGGCCTTGCCATTTGGCGCAGTGATTACTTCATAATTTGAAAGTTCTAAAAGTTCGGCAGTATTTTCTCTTACTACTACATCGTCTTCTATAAGCAGCAATTTTTTCATTGTATTGAATTTGGTAATTCTACGGTAAATTTTGTTCCGCGGTTTTCTTCACTTTCAAAAAGGATGCTTCCGCCCATATTTTCAACGTGCACCTTTACGATATTAAGGCCAATCCCGGTTCCCTGGTTCAGCAGAGCATTTTCAGCTCTAAAATACCGTTCAAAGATATGTTTTTGATCTTTTTGGGGGATTCCCATTCCCTCATCTTCCACCTCGAATTTAATAGATTTTTCTGAAGGAAATATTCTGAATTTAATGATAGAATCTTCCGGTGAATATTTTATCGAATTCCCAATGAGATTAGAAAGTACCAGATCGAGGATTTTCTCATCCTGATAAAGCGTAACATCGTCCAGGTCACTCGGGTAATCGATTTCCTGCCCGTGTTTTAAGGTGACGTTGGCATTGTAAATCACCTCGTTCACCAGTTTATTTAGACTGAAGCTGGTATACTTATAATTTACATTTCCAGACTCCAGCCGCTCCAGAGAAAGAAAATCGTTGAGTATATTATTTAAATAATGCACCTTGTTTTTTATGGTGCGCAAGTGTTTATCGCGTTTTTCCTGCTGCTCGCTTAAGGTGTATTTTTCGGCCAACATAGCCGAAGTTAGAATCCCGCTAAGCGGAGTTTTAAATTCATGAGAGACCAAAGAAAGAAATTTCGTCTTGAGTTCGTTGAGCTCCTTTTCCTGTTTAAGAGCCAATTTTATGCGTTTTTCAGCCTCTTTTCTTTTTTTGATTTCCTGTTCTAAATCTTTAACCGTTTTTTGAAGTTCTCCCGTGCGCTCCTTTATCTTATCTTCCAGCTCTAAATTGAGTTCATTAATACGCCGCTGATTCTCCTTTCGCACCGAAATATCTACTATGAGCGACATTACAAAATGTTTCCCATCAATTTCAAAGGGATTCAAACCCGCTTCAACCGGAAATTCAGTCCCGTCTTTTTTAACTCCGTAGAGGTCCCGGCCGTGGCCCATTTGTCGTTTCTCGCTGTGTTCCAGGAAATTTTCGAAGTGCTTATGATGATTTTTGTTGTATCGTTGGGGGATTAGAATATTTAGGTGGGCCCCTATTAATTCTTCAGCCTTATAACCAAACATCTCTCCTGCAGCTTTATTGGCAGTAACGATATGTTGTGTGGCATCGACCACGACCACCCCTTCTGAGGCTGCCTCAAACAGTAAATTAAAAACGTTTTCCTGGTCCTTAAAAAATTCGGTAGACAAGTGTTAGAGAATTTGGTTAGCAGCAAACTAAATTACAAAGCATTTTTATTTTTCCCGAATTTGGCCCATAAAAAAACTGAACTCTTTTCAGAATTCGGTTTTCATTTTGTTGGCCTACTAGGGCTTCCCGATATTCCGCTGCGCTACAATCGGGACAGGCTTCTCGCCCAAAACAATATTCCCTGAAACAAAAAGAGGCCGTCTTAAAAGCTATTTTTAGACGGTCTTTTTTTATTCGTGCTTTAGGCAGTTTTACAATGTTATTG
>NZ_JBSYGH010000011.1:0-132242 GCF_054121495.1 Salegentibacter haimaensis | reverse complement strand
TTCTAAGAACTCCCGCCTACAGCTTAACTCCCGTTATCCCTGAAAGCGGATGCAAAGATACGCCTAGTTTTGAGTTGAGCAAGAGGGAAAGTGAATTTATTTAATGAAAATATAAATTTAATTTGCAGCAGCCTCAACCTAAACCAGTTGCTTAGATTATTTTTTTTATAAATTAATTTCAAGCAGCCCCCTATACTATTAAGGAGTAATTTATTTTTACCAACATACCTTAATATAAGCCTTAACTATTGCTTAAGCCCTAACAACCTTTTATCTTTGCCGCTTCAAATTATTTAAGAATGATCAAGGTAAGTTTACCCGACGGAAGTATAAAAGAATTCGAAAGCGGCATCACTCCTTTGGAGGTTGCTCAAAGCATTAGCCAGGGTTTGGCTCGCAATGTAATTTCAGCTAAATACAATAATGAGACAGTAGAAGTATCTACCCCACTCACCCAGGATGGGAATCTCGTTCTTTTTACCTGGCAGGATGATGAAGGCAAAAAAGCCTTCTGGCATTCGAGCTCTCACATTATGGCTCAGGCTATCGAGGAATTATACCCCGAGTCTAAACTAACGATAGGGCCTGCAATCACAAATGGATTTTATTACGATATAGATTTTGGTGAGCATAAAATTTCTGAAAATGATTTTCCGAAGATTGAAAAGCGAATGCTGGAAATCGCACGGGAAAAACACGACTTCAAATTAAGAGAAGTATCCAAGGCCGATGCCCTTCAGTATTATAAAAATCAGGAAAATCCATTTAAGGTTGAACTTATCGAAAATCTGGAAGATGGAGAAATCACGTTCTGTGATCATTCAAGTTTTACCGATTTATGTCGCGGGGGGCATATTCCCAATACAGGCATTGTAAAAGCAGTTAAACTGATGAGTGTTGCGGGTGCCTATTGGAGAGGAGATGAAAAGAACCCACAATTAACCAGGGTTTATGGAATTTCATTTCCGAAGCAAAAAGATTTAAAAGAATACCTCGAACTGCTGGAAGAAGCAAAAAAGAGAGATCACAGGAAGCTCGGAAAAGAACTTCAGCTATTTACTTTTTCTCAAAAAGTTGGGCAGGGTCTTCCATTATGGCTACCAAAAGGTGCCGCTTTAAGGGAAAGACTGGAAAACTTCCTGAAAAATGCGCAAAGGAAGGCCGGATACGAAATGGTGGTAAGCCCCCATATAGGTCAAAAGGAACTCTATGTTACTTCAGGCCATTATGCCAAATATGGAGAAGATAGTTTTCAGCCGATACATACCCCTAATGAGGGAGAGGAATTTCTGCTAAAACCTATGAACTGCCCTCATCACTGTGAAATTTACAACTCGCAATCCTGGAGCTATAGAGATTTACCGAAGCGATTTGCAGAATTCGGCACCGTTTATCGCTATGAACAAAGTGGAGAATTGCACGGTTTAACCCGGGTTCGCGGATTCACTCAGGATGATGCTCATATATTTTGTACCGCAGAGCAACTCGATGAAGAATTTAAAAAAGTAATAGACCTTACCTTATATGTATTCGATTCTTTAGGTTTCGAAAACTTTACTGCGCAGGTTTCTCTCAGAGATCCTGAAAACAAAGAAAAATATATAGGTTCTGATGATGTTTGGGATAAGGCTGAAAATGCCATTATTAATGCCGCGAAAGAAAAGGGGTTAAACTATGTAGTAGAAACCGGAGAGGCTGCTTTCTATGGTCCTAAACTGGATTTTATGGTGAAAGACGCCCTGGGCAGAAGCTGGCAATTGGGTACCATTCAGGTAGACTACAATCTTCCTGAACGTTTCGACCTTACCTATAAAGGAAGTGACAACGAAACCCATCGTCCCGTGATGATTCACAGGGCTCCTTTTGGCAGTATGGAACGTTTTATAGCTATTTTACTGGAGCATACGGCAGGAGATTTTCCGCTTTGGCTAATGCCCGAACAGGCTATCGTGCTCTCTCTCAGTGAAAAGTATGAAAAATACTCCCAAAAAGTTTTAACTTTGCTGGAAAATCACGAAATTCGCGCCCTGGCCGATAACCGAAATGAAACCATCGGAAAGAAAATACGGGAGGCCGAAATGAATAAATTCCCCTATATGTTAATTGTAGGAGAACAGGAAGCTAAAGATGGTACAGTTTCTGTACGGAAAAGGGGCGAAGGCGATTTGGGAACAATGAGTCCTGATGACTTTGCCGAAATAATCAAGAAAGAAATAAGAGAGACGCTTAAAGCGTTTAATGTTTAATTAAAATTTTATAAGCCATAGCAATACGTAGAAAAAGATCAAAGCGACCGCTAAGAGAGATTAAGGAAGATCCGCATCGAATTAATAAAAAGATTCGGGCCGAGGAAGTTCGGCTAGTGGGTGATAATGTTGAAATGGGGGTTTACCCAACCAGAAAAGCCCTGGAGATTGCTGAAGAGCAGGAACTGGATTTGGTTGAAATTTCCCCAAATGCCAACCCGCCTGTCGCCAAGGTGATGGACTATAAGAAATTTCTTTACGAGCAGAAAAAGCGCGAAAAAGCTTTAAAAGCCAAAGCCAGTAAAGTGGTGGTTAAGGAAATTCGATTTGGTCCCAATACCGATGATCACGACTATGAGTTTAAAAAACGAAATGCAGAGAAATTCCTTAAGGAAGGCGCTAAGCTAAAAGCCTTTGTATTTTTTAAAGGTAGATCTATTGTATTTAAAGATAAGGGAGAAATTTTATTATTGAGACTTGCTCAGGATCTTGAAGAGTTAGGAAAGGTTGAACAAATGCCTAAGCTGGAAGGAAAGAGAATGACCATGTTTATAGCTCCCAAGAAAACGAAATAAGAGCATAAGAGAGTTAATCATAAAAGAAGGAGAACATGCCTAAAATGAAAACTAAATCCTCTGCCAAAAAGCGTTTTAAGCTTACCGGTAGTGGTAAAATTAAAAGAAAGCACGCGTTTAAAAGTCACATCTTAACAAAGAAGTCTAAAAAACGTAAGCTGGCCCTTACTCACAGTACTTTGGTACATGAAGCAGATAAGGACAATGTTAAACTTCAATTACGCTTAAAGTAATCCTGAAGCAATTAACGGTTTAAATTATTTAAAAAACCCTGGAGTTGGGCAACACTTCAACCAGTTTGAAGTTTCAGTTAAAAGTGTCAAAAATGACCGCCTGCTACAAAAACAATTAAAATTATGCCAAGATCAGTAAATTCAGTTGCGAAGAGAGCCAGAAGAAAAAAGGTTCTTAAGCAAGCAAAAGGTTACTTCGGACGTCGTAAAAACGTTTGGACAGTAGCTAAAAATGCGGTTGAGAAAGCTATGCTTTATGCATACAGAGACCGCAAAACCAAGAAACGTAATTTCCGTTCATTGTGGATTATGCGTATTAACGCTGCAGCCCGTGAACACGGTATGTCTTATTCTCAGTTTATGGGAGGTGTAAAAGCAAATGGTATTAGCCTGAACCGTAAGGTTCTTGCCGACCTTGCGATGAACCATCCTGCTGCTTTTAAAGCAATCGTAGAAAAAGTAAAATAAACAAGATTTATACTCTCTTATTTAAAAATCCGGCTCACAAGGCCGGATTTTTTTATTGTCCATATACGCTAACTACCAATTTTCTTCCGCTGGCATTATCCCGATGTTCACATAAATAAATTCCCTGCCAGGTTCCTAAATTTAGGTGCCCATTGGTTACCGGGATTTGCACCGAGCTCCCCAGCAATGCAGCTTTAATATGGGCAGGCATATCATCTGGTCCTTCCATAGTATGCTTGTAGTAAGGCTGATTTTCAGGAACCATTTCATTAAAATGACTCTCAAAATCCTCAAGCACCGTTGGATCTGCATTCTCATTTATGGCTAAAGACGCCGATGTATGTTTTATAAATACCTGGAGAAAACCTAGCTTAATTTCTGAAATTTCAGGAATAGCCTTAAGAACTTCTGAAGTAATAAGGTGATAGCCCCTGGCTCTTGGCTTGAGTTGAATTTCTTGCTGAAAAAACTTCATAAATCAGGTTTTTTGTGGTTTTTTTCGGGCTGCGGGGAACAAAACATTATTCAAAATTAAGCGATATCCCGCGGAGTTGGGATGCAATGACAATTCCGTTTTGGGATCCCCTACTCTATGCTGGTAATCTTCCGGGTCGTGACCTCCATAAAAGGTAAAAAATCCCTTCCCCTTAATTCCGTGGAGATATCTTACTTCAGAATTCAGTTTGCTTTCCCCCATAATTAAAATATTGGGTTTTATCTGAGTAGGTTTATAAGCTGTGGTTTGACCCATAAAGCCTTTTACCAAACGGGTATGATTTTGAGTGAGCATAGTAGGCACTACATCCCACTTGGCCGAAAAATCCATAAGGGTGAAATAGTCGCTTTCCTTCGGAATATTTCTGTGATTTGTCATGTCTATTGACGAAAATTCATATTCCATAGGGCTTTTTTCAAGAACAAAATCGGTAAACGCAAAAGTCTTGCTGAAATCTATTTTAGATTGATAGCCAGGTTCACTGGGGTCACCATCAAACATAGGTTCGGCGATATCTACCCCTTCGGCAGCCAGGGCGATATCAAAGCTATCGGTGGCGCTGCACATCGCAAACATAAATCCGCCGCCCACAACATAATCCCGAATTTTTAAGGCTACATCCAATTTTTGTTCTGAAACCTTGGAATAGCCTAAGGCAGCTGCCATTTCTTCTGCTTCGCGCTTTTCTTCAATATACCAGGGAGTAGTGCGAAATGCACGGTAGAACTTTCCGTATTGACCGGTAAAATCTTCGTGATGCAGATGCAACCAATCATATTGCACCAATTCATCCTGTAGCACCTGTGGATCATAGATAGTCTCGTAAGGAATTTCAGCATAAGACAATACAAGGGTTACCGCATCATCCCAGGGTCTTTTATCTCCTGGCGTATATACCGCGATTTTTGGCGCTTTTTCAAGGCTAACACTCTCCATATTTTTGGAAGGACTTTGAATCTCCTCCAGAATTTCGAGGCTTTTGGAATCGCTTATCACCTCAAAAGAGACTCCTCTAATCTGGCATTCCCTGCGCAGTTCTTCGGTATTGCTAATGAGAAAGGCGCCACCCCGGTAATTCAACAACCAGCGTACTTCAAGATTTTTTTCAAGTGCGAAATAAGTAATTCCATAGGCCTTAAGATGGTCCCGCTGGGTATCTGCATCCATCGGAATCAGGAGATTGGAAGCCTGTGCTGAAACTCCAAAAATCAGGAGAAAAATAAATAGTCGGAAAGTGAAAAACCCGCTGCCATAGATGCGGCGACGGGGAAATATTTTAGAAAGGCACGTCGTTATCGTCGTCATTAAATCCAGAATTCATTGAGCTGCCAAAAGCTTCATCGGCACTTGGGCTGGGTAGATTTCCAGAACCAAAGCCCTGGTCATCTTCACCCTGGTTCATTTTTGAATGAAACTCGAAGGGAGAATCAAACTCCTCTAAGTTATCAAATTTACCAAGATGCCCAATGAATTTTAACCTGATATTCTCCAGACCACCGTTACGGTGCTTGGCTACGATAAATTCACCCTGTCCCTGGGTTGGTGTTCTTTCATCATCATCCCATTCATCGATTTTGTAATATTCGGGACGATAGATAAAGGAAACAATATCGGCATCCTGCTCGATAGCACCCGATTCCCTAAGGTCAGATAGTAAGGGGCGTTTGCTTCCTCCACGAGTTTCTACAGCACGTGATAACTGGGACAGTGCAATAACCGGAACATTTAATTCTTTTGCAAGAGCTTTAAGGTTTCTCGAAATTGTTGAAATTTCCTGCTCCCGGTTGCCGCCACCTTTTTGAGAACTTCCGGCAGTCATTAATTGCAGGTAATCAATAACAATAAGTTTAATCCCATGTTGAGAGGCCAATCTACGAGCTTTAGCTCTGAGATCAAAAATCGATAAGGAAGGCGTATCGTCTATAAATAAAGGAGCTTTTTCAAGATCTTTCACCTTAACATTAAGCTGTTCCCATTCGTGTTTTTCGAGATTTCCGGTTCTTAATTTTTCGGAAGAAAGACCTGTTTCCGAAGAAATTAACCGGGTGATAAGTTGTACCGAAGACATTTCCAGCGAAAAGAAAGCTACAGGTATATTTTGTCCTACCGAAATATTCCTGGCCATCGAAAGGGTTAAGGCCGTTTTACCCATACCGGGACGAGCCGCAACGATGATAAGGTCACTGGGCTGCCAACCCGAAGTAAGCTCATCGAGTTTATCAAATCCTGAAGGCACCCCGCTTAGCCCCTCTTTATTCGAAATTTCCTGAATCCTGTTTTTTGCCTGGATCACTAAACTTTGAGCAGTTTCGGTAGATTTCTGGATGTTACCCTGGGTAACCTCGTAAAGTTTAGATTCGGCACTGTCTAATAAATCAAACACATCGGTGCTTTCGTCGTAGGCTTCTTCAATAATCTCATTTGAAATCTTAATAAGGCTTCGCTGAATATATTTCTGAAGAATAATTCTCGCGTGAAACTCTATGTGAGCCGAAGAAGAAACCTTTTGAGTAAGCTGAATCAGATAATAATCTCCGCCCACCTTTTCAAAATTCCCGTCTTTCTTAAGTTGATTTGAAACGGTTAATAAGTCGATAGCTTCCGAATTTTCGAAGAGCTTTTTTATGGCATCGAAAATAAATTTATGGGAATTTTTGTAGAAGGCATCGGCCTCGAGGATGTCTATGATCTCATCTACCCCTTTTTTATCGATCATTAGGGCTCCTAACACAACTTCCTCTAAATCAACTGCTTGTGGCGGAATTTTCCCTTTTTCAAGGTTAATTACATTTTCTTTTTTATATCTGAAACTTTGCGGGGCAGTGATTTTTTCCATAGCACTAAAGTAATTAAAATGTTAAGACAGTCTTAAAGATAATTGCAGCAGTTAATTCACCGGTCTTCAACAATTTACCTGTTAATAAGTCTGTTTTCTTGTTAATAAGGCCAAAAAAATCCGAAGTAAAGTTACTTCGGATTTTTCCGGATTGTGGTATTAAAGGGATTAAGCTTTAAACACACCCATATTCAAATATTTTTCCTGACGCTTTTCAATAAGGTCTTCTGGTGATAAGTTTTTAAACTCCTCATAAGCATCTGCTATCGCCTTACTTACCGTAGAAAAAGTCTCTTCCCGGTTGCGGTGAGCGCCGCCCAGGGGTTCTTTTACGATCTCATCTATAAGCTTTTGTTTCTTCATATCCTTGGCGGTAAGTTTGAGCGCATCGGCCGCCTGCTCCTTGTATTCCCAGCTTCTCCAAAGAATAGACGAGCAGGATTCAGGAGAAATTACCGAATACCAGGTGTTCTCCAACATTAACACCTTGTCTCCTACTCCAATTCCCAAAGCTCCCCCGCTGGCACCTTCACCAATTATCACCACGATAATTGGCACCTTTAGCCTGGTCATCTCCAAAATATTACGGGCTATCGCCTCGCCCTGACCTCTTTCTTCAGCCTCAAGACCAGGATAAGCTCCGGGAGTATCGATAATTGTCACTACGGGCACTCCAAACTTTTCAGCCGATTTCATTAA
The DNA here is from genome assembly GCF_054121495.1 of Salegentibacter haimaensis. Classification (NCBI taxonomy): domain Bacteria; kingdom Pseudomonadati; phylum Bacteroidota; class Flavobacteriia; order Flavobacteriales; family Flavobacteriaceae; genus Salegentibacter; species Salegentibacter haimaensis. The sequence continues at coordinate 124,689 of NZ_JBSYGH010000011.1, read as the reverse complement.
TCTTAGCGCTTTGCGGTAACCTTCGGGATTTGCCATTCCGAAGTTTCTGTACTGCCTGGTTTTAGTATTATACCCCTTTTGCTGACCTATGAACATAAAGCTTTGATCTTCGATCTTTCCAAGACCACCAATCATTGCTTTATCATCTTTTACATTGCGATCGCCGTGTAATTCCAAAAAGGTATCGCCGCAAATCGCTTTAATATAATCTAAAGTATAGGGCCTGTCGGGGTGACGGGAAAGTTGTACCCGTTGCCAGGCGGTAAGGTTTTTATAGATTTCCTTCTTCTTTTCGGTAAGTTTCTTTTCTATTTGCTTGCAGGTAGCCGTTACATCAACTTCGCTCTCCTCTCCTATATTGCAGGCTTTTTTGTATTGCTCTTCTAACTCTTTAATGGGTAATTCAAAATCCAAATATTCCATAATAAGCAGTTATGGGGGTTATTAATTAGCTTACAAATATAGCAAACTTTAAAGGGAAGAATTCCCATAAATCAGCAATAAATTTAAACCGATTTGGCTTTTAACGCTTCGCTTTATAGAGTAGAAATACCGCCAGAATCCCAAAAGTTATATTAGGGAACCAAACCGCTATAAGTGGAGAGAATGAAGATTGCTCGGCCATAGTGCCAAAAACCTTGTCAAAAAAGATAAACACAAAGGCCAGGGTTATTCCTAAAGCAAGGTTTACCCCCATCCCTCCTCTTCGTTTTACCGAAGAAACCGCCACTGCGATTATGGTTAGAATAAATGCCGAGACTGGAATACTCCATCGCTTATAAGCCACTACCAAATACCGGTTGATATTACCCGAGCCGCGTTTGCGTTCTTTTTCAATAAATTCGTTTAATTCGGTGTAATTAAGGGTTTCAGCGATATAGTTTTCAGGAGTTAATTCATCAAAATCAAAGGGTAGAATGGTGTCTATGGTATTTTTATGAAAAATTTCATCTTCATCTTCCCCCACAACTCTTTTATCGAAATTGCTTAAGGTATAGGTAGAATCTTTATCGTTAAAACGAAGCCTTGACGCGCTGATTTTAAATTTAAGCTCATTGCCTTCAAAATGTTCCAGGGTGAAGTTTCTCGCCGTTTTAGTCATTGGTTGAAAATGACTGGCATAAATATATTCGTTATCGTTAACCTGCCGGTAAACATCACTGGTTTCCTGGGTTTGGGCTCCTTTTTTTAAGTACTCATATTTAAACTCATTAAAACCCCTCGAAGCCGAAGGCGCTAAATACATACTTAAACCCAGGGCTAATAAACATACTATGGTAGCACCTATTAAATATGGCCTGAGAAAACGGTAAAAGGAAACCCCACTACTTAGAAAAGCAACAATTTCTGTATTATTCGCCAATTTGGAAGTAAACCAAATCACCGATAGAAACAGAAACAGGGGAAAAAGCAGGTTAGCGAAGTAAATCGTAAAATCCAGATAATATTTAGCCACTTCAATAAATGGCACTTCATTCTCCAGAATTTTATCGATCTTTTCAGCCAGATTAATGGTAATTCCAATAGGTATAAACAACAACAGCATAAGCACAAAGGTGCCCAGGTAGCGTTTAAGAATATACCAATCGAGAATTTTCAAATTTTAAAGACGTTTATCCATTTGTCTAACCATAGTTTGCTTCCAGGAAGCGAAGTCACCGGCTAAGATATGTTTTCTGGCCTCACGAACCAACCACATATAAAAGCCAAGGTTATGAATGGTAGCAATTTGCTTGCCAAGCATTTCATTTACGCTAAACAGGTGCTTTAAATAAGCTTTGGTATAATAGGTATCTACGTAAGTAATCCCCATTTCGTCTATGGGAGAGAAATCATCTTCCCACTTTTTGTTTTTAATATTTATGGTTCCGTGTGCAGTAAATAACATGCCGTTTCTGGCATTTCTGGTAGGCATCACACAATCGAACATATCCACGCCCAGGGCGATATTTTCAAGTATATTAATTGGTGTTCCCACTCCCATTAAATACCGGGGTTTATCCTGCGGAAGAATTTCGGTGACCACCTCGGTCATCGCGTACATTTCTTCGGCCGGTTCACCTACCGAGAGTCCGCCTATGGCATTCCCGGCTGCTCCGGCTGAAGCGATATACTCTGCCGATTCTCTCCGAAGATCTTTATAGGTACTTCCCTGCACTATCGGAAAAAGCGTTTGCTCATAGCCATACAAGGGCCCGGTTTTCTCAAAATGCGTAATACAGCGATCCAGCCAGCGATGCGTCATATGCATAGAACGCTTGGCATACCTGTAATCGCAGGGATAAGGCGTACACTCATCGAAAGCCATAATGATATCGGCACCGATAGTTCGCTGAATTTCCATCACATTTTCAGGAGTGAAAGTGTGAAAAGAACCATCTATATGAGATTTGAATTTCACCCCTTCCTCGCGAATTTTTCTTCGCGCCGAGAGAGAATATACCTGGTAGCCTCCACTATCGGTTAAAATATTGCGGTCCCAATTCATAAATTTATGAAGGCCTCCCGCTTTTCTTAAAATTTCGGTTTGGGGTCTTAAGTATAAATGATAGGTATTTCCCAGAATAATATCGGGATTTACCTCTTCCTTTAATTCTTTTTGGTGTACTCCTTTTACCGAGGCTACGGTGCCCACGGGCATAAAAATTGGGGTTTCTATCTGGCCGTGATCGGTGGTGATGGTTCCGGCTCTGGCTTTGCTACCGGCATCGGTAGTTAATAAGTCAAACTTCATATAAGAAAATAATGGTTTCCGAAAGCTTCGGAAGAAGCATTTCTAAAATTTTATTCACGGGAAAATTTACTTCCGTAGGTGATTAAATCCCGGCAAAGATAAATAACTAAACTCCAATAGAAAGAAAGCCGGCTTTTAAAATGTTAGTTAGTCTTGTTCAATAGTTAATAACTGAAGTCTGTATGCTTTGACAAAGCTATTTAAAAACCTATTTTTGCGACAATTATAAAAACAACACAACTTTTAGAATGCCAAACATCACAGAATTACAGGATTTTGCCACCCAGGTTCGCCGGGATATTTTAAGGCAGGTACACAAGGTAAATTCGGGTCACCCCGGAGGCTCCCTTGGTTGCACCGAATTCTTTACCGCTCTTTATAAGGTGGTGATGAAACACGACCCGGAAAACTTTGATATGAATGGAAAGGATGAAGATCTTTTCTTCTTATCAAACGGTCATATTTCTCCGGTTTATTATAGCGTTCTGGCCCGTACAGGCTATTTCCCGGTAGATGAGCTTAACAGCTTCAGGCTTATCGATTCCAGGCTTCAGGGACACCCAACCACCCACGAGGGGCTTCCGGGAATTAGAATTGCTTCAGGTTCATTAGGTCAGGGACTTTCAGTAGCTGTGGGCGCTGCTCAGGCTAAAAAACTTAACAAGGATAAGCATCTTGTATTTTCCCTTCACGGAGACGGGGAATTGCAGGAAGGTCAAAACTGGGAAGCTATTATGTATGCTGCCGGGAATAAAATTGACAACCTTATTGCTACTGTAGACCTCAACGGCCAACAGATAGACGGGAGCACCGAAACCGTACTTCCGCTGGGCAACCTTCGCAAGAAATTTGAAGCCTTTGGCTGGACTGTGCTTGAAGTAGAAGATGGAAATGATATGCAACAGGTGATCGACGGGCTTGAAGAAGCAAAAAGTCTAACCGGAAAAGACAAACCTGTTTGTATCCTTCTAAATACGATAATGGGTCACGGGGTAGACTTTATGATGCACACTCACGCCTGGCACGGAAAAGCGCCTAACGATGAGCAGTTAGAAAATGCCCTTGCTCAAAACAAAGAAACTTTAGGAGATTATTAAAGGCCCCTCCTGGCCTCCCCTGGCGGGAGGAATTTGTTTCTAAGGGGAATGGATAAAAAAATACAGTTTTCCGCCTTCGCGGAAATGACAATAAAATTTAGAATGAAAAAATATACAGATTCAGGAAAAAAAGATACCCGCTCTGGTTTTGGAGATGGGCTTACCGAACTTGGGAAAACCAATGAGAATGTGGTAGCCCTTTGTGCCGACCTAACCGGTTCTTTAAAAATGGACGATTTCAAGGCTAATCATCCCGAAAGATTTTTTCAGGTAGGGATTGCTGAAGCCAATATGATAGGAATGGCTGCGGGAATGACCATTGGCGGAAAAATTCCATTCACCGGAACCTTTGCCAACTTTTCTACCGGAAGAGTTTACGACCAGATTCGCCAAAGTGTGGCTTATTCAGGGAAAAATGTAAAGATTTGCGCTTCTCACGCCGGGGTAACTCTGGGAGAAGATGGTGCTACCCACCAAATCCTGGAAGACATAGGTCTTATGAAGATGCTTCCGGGAATGACTGTGATCAATACCTGCGATTACAATCAAACCAAAGCTGCCACTATAGCCATCGCCGATCACGACGGCCCGGTTTACCTTCGTTTTGGCAGACCTAAAGTAGCCAATTTCACTGCCGAAGATCAAAAATTTGAAATTGGGAAGGCGGTTCATTTATATGAAGGAAACGATGTTACTATAATCGCTACAGGTCATTTAGTATGGGAAGCCATTCAGGCTGCCGATGAGCTGGCCGAAAAAGGTATTTCTGCTGAAGTGATTAATATTCACACCATTAAACCTTTAGATGAAGAAGCTATTATCGCTTCGGTAAAGAAAACCGGATGCGTGGTTACTGCTGAAGAGCATAACTTTCTTGGTGGACTTGGAGAAAGCGTTGCCCGCACTCTTAGTCAAAATCACCCGGCCCCTCAGGAATTCGTAGCTACCCAGGATACTTTTGGCGAAAGCGGAACTCCCGAACAATTAATGGAAAAATACGGGCTAAATGCAGCCGCAATAATTAAGGCCGCAGAGAAAGTTTTAAAACGTAAATAAAATTCTCTTAGCAAATTCATAAAAGCCTTTCAGGAAAAATTCTGAAAGGCTTTTTTTGTTTGTAAGAATAAACGGCAGAGTTTGTGCGTTTATACAAAACCTAACATATAAATAAATCGAATATGAAAAAGTTAATGATTATTGCAATTCTTTTCTGCGGAACCGGTCTTATGGCCCAGGAAGCTAAATTCGGAATAAAAGGTGGTCTAAACTATGGAGCCACGGGAGACTACGAAAGTTTTGGCGAAGGAATTTCTGATGCCACTACTTTTGAAGGAAAAAGCAAAACAGGTTTTCACCTGGGTGCTTTTAGCCAGTTTAGCCTCTGGGGTATTTTTCTACAACCCGAATTAATGTATACCAGGCTTAATACAGAATACGAAACTTTCGAATATAAACTCGATAAGATCGATGCGCCTGTATTATTAGGTGTAAATGTTCTAGGGCCATTAAATATTAAGGCAGGACCTTCTTTTCAATATGTACTAAACAATGAAATCGATAACAGCAACTTTAAGGTAGGTGAGGTTGAGAATAAAATCACTTTAGGTTACCAGCTTGGAGCCGGGGTAAATTTAGGCCGACTTGGCTTTGATGTTCGGTATGAAGGCGCTTTTAAGGAAAATACGGCCTTTAGCGAAACCGCTTCAGAAAATTTCAGGATAGATTCAAGACCCTCACAGTGGATCTTTAGTTTGTCTTACGCACTTTAAAATTTTAAACACCGAATAAAAAATGGCCTCCGTAATTTAGGGAGGCCTCTTTTTTATTTGAGAAGATTAGTCTTATTTAAAGGTATCCGGATCTAAATAATCTGGAATTCCGTTGCCATTAGAATCGGGGAACTCTAAAGTTCCATCTTCGTGAATAATGATCTCCTCACGGGTAGGAGTTCCATCACCGTCATCATCACGATCTGAATGGTTTGGGATTCCATCTCCATCGGTATCATCATTGAATAAGTTTCCATCCCCGTCAAGATCTTCCATCCAGGAAGGTATCCCATCGCCATCGTGATCGGCCTCGTTCATACGCATCAGGTTTACCACAAAAACAAGTGGACTGTAAGGTGGAATTGAAGCCTGAGGTTGAGAGAAATATCCAAGCCCTGAAGGCATAATTACAATCCCAATTCCGTAGTCATTATTCCAGGTCACGGTATTATCTGAATTCACTGTATAGCCTGTGGCTGCTTTAAATTCATTTAAACTATTCTGAAATCCGGGAATTACACCACCCCTGCGGGCAAGTTGGCCATTGGAATTCATCCCAATAAAACCTGGTAAATCAAACCACACCGGGTTTGGACTTTGATCGAAAGTAGTGCGGTTTAAAAGCTCTCCGCGATAACGAACAAAGGTAGAATCGGCGAAAGTTGGCTGCTCGCCTTCTCCCTCGCGAATTTTCAGGATGTATAATTTATAATCTACTTCATTTTGAGTAACGGTTTTCACCATTAAATTCTCAGAATCGGCCAAAGAGGTTTTATCGCTGTTATCTCCGGCGATAGTATCTATGCTTACTGAATAGTCAAAACCTTCAGAAGGATTTTCAAAATCTTCGTAATTGTAGAAATGAGTCGCCAGGTATTGTTGAATGGCCTCATCGTCTTCTATGGCCTGTTCACCACGGTCACGCTCGGGAATTGGCCCGGGGGCATCATCATCGTCATTACAGGAAACCAAACTTAAAGCGGCAAAAAGGCCGGGAATCAAATATTTCTTCAATTGCATTGTATTTTCATTTTAGGCGCGCAAGATACAATAATCTTGTATTTTTGTTTAGCAATAACGCAGTTTTAAAGGCCCGATTATATGAGAGTAGATAAGTTTTTATGGTGTGTGCGCTATTATAAAACCCGAAGCATTGCTACTAATGCCTGCAAGCAGGGCAAGGTGAAAATTAATGGCGCTTCGGTTAAACCTTCAAAAGAGGTATTTCCCGGTGAAAAAATCAGCCTTCGCAAGGGCCAAATCGATTATGAGCTGGAGGTATTAGACCTTCCGCCCAGTAGAGTTGGCGCCAAACTGGCTAATATTTATGTACTTGATATTACACCAAAAGAAAATTTTGAAAAACTGGAGTTGCTGAAGTATTCAAAAGATTATTACCGCAAAAAAGGTACCGGGCGCCCTACCAAAAAAGATCGCCGTGATATAGACGATTGGTTTGATGCTGCGGAAGAGGACACCAGGGAAGAAGAAAAATGACAGAAAATTACTGGTCACAACGCTACCGGAAAGGTCAAACCGGCTGGGATATAGGTTATGCTTCCCCGGCCATTATCGAATTTATGGAATCTTGCAATTCCAAAGATCTCAAAATTCTTATCCCGGGAGCAGGCAATGCATGGGAAGCTGAAGAGTTATTCCGAAAGGGCTTTAAAAATATATTTATCGCCGATATCGCCGAAGAACCACATAAAAATTTCAAAAATCGGGTGCCAGATTTTCCTGATGAACAATTGCTTCAAATTGATTATTTCAACATTGAAGACAAATTTGATCTTATTCTGGAACAAACTTTCTTTTGTGCGCTTCCGGTAGCATTAAGGCAGCAATATGCAAATAAAGCAGCGAGCCTGCTCAATAAAAATGGAAAGATAGCCGGGCTCCTCTTTAATTTTGAACTCACATCACAAGGCCCGCCTTTTGGAGGAAGCAAAGAGGAGTATTCAGGTTATTTTAGGCCGCTTTTTAAAGTCAACAAACTCGAAGCCTGTTATAACTCCATAAAACCCCGTGAGGGAAAGGAGTTGTTTTTTATCTTTACCAAACTATGAAGACAGAAACCTTAATCTTAGACCACGAGCAAATTCAGCATAAAATTAAGCGCATAGCTTACCAAATCTATGAGAACAACATAGATGAGAAAGAAATTATCCTGGCGGGAATTGCTAAAAACGGCTATATTTTATCACAACGCCTGCAAGACAGTTTACAGGAAATTTCACCTTTAAAGGTAGAATTATGCGAGGTGAAGATAGACAAGAAGAATCCGCTGGCGCCAATTAGCACCAGCCTAACTTCTGAAGAATACCGCAATAAGTCTATTATTTTAATAGACGATGTTCTAAACTCGGGGTCAACGCTAATATACGGGGTACGCCATTTCCTAGAGGTTCCGCTAAAACTCTTTAAAACTGCGGTTTTGGTAGACCGAAATCATAAAAAATTCCCGGTAAAAGCCGATTTTAAAGGAATTTCCCTGTCTACCTCACTCAGTGAAACCGTGCAGGTAGAATTCAAAAAAAATGCAGATAAAGCTGTCTTGCTATAACTTTTCCAGGATTCGCTTTACGATTTCCCCGGGTTCCAGCTCGTCTACATTAATGATATAATCGCTTTGATTGTAGAAATAGGCTCTTTCGAAAAGATGTTTCCCAATAAATTCTTCAAGGGCCTCCCGGGTTTCGAGATGACTTATCACCGGGCGGTGCATTTTCTCGGGAAACAATCTATCTACCAGCACCCTTACAGAGGCTCGTAAATAAAAACTTTTGGCATCGGGAGCCTGGTCTATGGCTTCCATATTATCGCCGTAACAAGGGGTCCCGCCACCAAGCGAAATTACCATATCGGCAGTTTCGTCGAGTACATCCTGAAGAATTTTTGCTTCAAGCTTTCTAAAATACAGCTCGCCTTTTTCTTCAAAAATATCATTGATACTGTTTTCTTCAATAATTTCTATCTGGTCATCGAGATCTACAAAACTATAGGAAAGCTGCTTTGCCAACTGCTCTCCTACAATAGATTTCCCACTTCCCATATAGCCTGTTAGAAATATTTTCATCGGTAATTTACTAGTTTTTAGGTTGATTCAAATCAATTACAAATTTATATCAATTTAGGCTTGAAAAATAAATATATGAATGTATATTTGCACCCGCATTCGCAAAAAAGCGATAGCGCAAGATAAGATCTGGTAGCTCAGTTGGTAGAGCATCTCCCTTTTAAGGAGAGGGTCCTGGGTTCGAGCCCCAGCCAGATCACAGTAATTAAGTTCTGATTTTGTTGGGCGAGAAGCCTGTCCCGATTGAAGCGATAGCGAAACATCGGGAAGCCCCAGCCAGATCACTCTAATGAAGTTCTGATTTTGTTGGGCGATCCCGATAGTCATCGGGACCGATTGAAGCGACAGCGAAACATCGGGAAGCCCCAGCCAGATCACTCTAATGAAGTTCTATTTTTTTATTTCTGAAATCTTTTCAGATTAGATCTTAAACAATTTTGACCGATCTGGTAGCTCAGTTGGTAGAGCATCTCCCTTTTAAGGAGAGGGTCCTGGGTTCGAGCCCCAGCCAGATCACTCTAATTAAGTTCTGATTTTGTTGGGCGATCCCGATTGCCATCGGGACCGATTGAAGCGACAGCGAAACATCGGGAAGCCCCAGCCAGATCACTTAAAAAAACGTTCAGAATTTCGGCTATGAAATTCTATTTTATGACTTCCCACTAAAGTTCGATTTTCGAATCCTGCTTTTGCCCGGGTGCTGGAACTGGTAGACAGGCATGGTTGAGGGCCATGTGTCCATTAGGGCGTGCGGGTTCGACTCCCGCCTCGGGCACTTTTTTATTCCGGTTTTTTTTACATTTCCTTTTTTTTCGCTCCTATTTCGGAGTCTTTTTTTTACTGAATTTTATTTTGTTTGATATTTAACTATACTCATTAAACATTTTAACATTTCGGTAATGCGGGTCAATGAGTTTATTCTGTAGTTTTGACTATATTGTTCAAAATATATGGAATTAATCAAACAAAGCTTCAGCATAAAAGACCTTGAGAATTTAAGCGGAATCAAGGCACACACCATACGAATTTGGGAAAAACGCTATAATATTCTCAACCCCGATCGTACCATTACCAATATTCGAAGCTATAACAGCGAGAATCTTCAAAAGCTACTGAACATAGCCTTTCTCAATGAACACGGCTACAAAATTTCCCGTATTTCTAAATTGAATGATGAGGAAATTCGAAAAATGGTGCGAAATATTACCGCCAGTGCAAGTTCTGAAAATCGGGCCCTGAACAACATGAAACTGGCGATGATCAATTTCAATGAAGAGCTCTTCAACAAAACCTATAATGAACTTCGTGAAAAGCTTAGTTTCAGGCAGGTTTTTCACCAGGTCTTTTTACCCTTTTTAGAAGAAATTGGATTGCTCTGGCAAACCGACACCATTAAACCCATACATGAACATTTCATTGTAGATCTCATTAAACAAAAAATTTACCTGAATCTTGCAGAAATAAAAAAGCAGAATTCGCCCCAACAGGGGAAACTTTTTGTGCTGTTCTTACCAGAAAATGAAATTCACGACATAGGGATTATTTACCTCTATTATGAATTGATCTATAATAAAAAGAATGCGATCTATCTGGGGCCAAGTCTTCCGCTTACCGATTTGGGCTATCTTTTAGAAAGACACGACGACATCTCATTTATCAGCTATTTTACTACTTCCCCTGCCAGCGTTTCAGAATTCGTTGAAGAATTTCAAAAACAGGTATGCGAAAAGAAAAATTATGAATTACAGCTGTTAGGTCATAAGATAAAGACTTTAGAGAATCCAGATTTCCCCGATTTTGTAAAGCTATACCAGGACCTTAACCAATTTATAAAAGAGCTTTAGCATGCAGAAGAAAATATCGATAATAGGTTCGGGCTTTGCTTCATTGGCATCGGCCTGTTATCTGGCTAAAGCGGGCTACGAGGTAGACATTTACGAGAAAAATGGAGAAATTGGCGGTAGGGCAAGACAATTAAAAAAAGAAGGCTTCACCTTCGATATTGGCCCCACCTGGTATTGGATGCCCGATGTCTTTGAACGCTTTTTTGGAGATTTCGGTAAAACTCCTTCAGATTATTACCATCTTGAAAAATTAAATCCGGCCTACAAGGTTTTCTTCGGAAAAGACGAAAGCATACGCATTGCCGATAACCTACAGGAAATCTACGCCGCCTTTGAGGCTGAAGAACCCGGGAGTTCAGCAAAACTTCAAAAATTTATAGCTGAAGCCAAAGACAATTACGACATAGCCATTAAAGATTTGGTATATAGACCCGGTCTCTCCCCTCTTGAACTGGTGACTCCGGCAACCATCAAGAAACTTGGAAGTTTTTTCAGCAGTATAGCTAAAGATGTGCGAAAGGAATTTAGCAATCCGAAATTGATTCAAATTCTGGAATTTCCGGTGCTTTTTCTGGGAGCAAAACCCTCAAAGACTCCGGCCTTTTATAATTTTATGAATTATGCCGATTTTGGTCTGGGAACCTGGCACCCCAAAGGAGGAATGCATAAAGTAGTAGTTGGGATGGAAAGCCTGGCGCTGTCTCTTGGCGTTAATATACACACCAGCACCCCGGTTGAACAAATTTATGTTGAAGATAATACGGCCATAGCTCTACAGATACACGGAAAAAAAATCTACAGCGATTATATTCTTAGCGGTGCCGACTATCACCATACCGAAAGCCTGCTACCCGAACGAAACCGGCAGTATTCTGAAGCTTATTGGGAAAGAAAGACCTTCGCGCCCTCCTCGCTTCTGTTTTACGTTGGTTTTGATAAAAAAATCGAAAACGTAAACCATCATACCCTATTTTTTGACACCGATTTCGAGGCCCACGCAAAAGCGATCTATGACGAAGCCGGCTGGCCTGAAGATCCTTTGTTTTATGCCAGTTTTCCTTCTATAACAGATGCTTCAGCCGCACCAGCAGGAAAAGAAGCCGGGATATTTCTTATTCCGCTGGCCCCGGGAGTAGAAGATTCCGAAGAAATTAGGGAAGAATATTTTCAAAAAATTATCACCCGCTTTGAAAGTCTCACAGGTCAGGAGGTGCAGCACGATATTCTTTTTAAAGAATCCTTCTGCGTGAATGATTTCATCAGGGATTATAATTCTTATAAAGGGAATGCCTATGGGCTGGCAAACACCCTTTTTCAGACCGCTTTTTTAAGGCCGGGTTTAAAAAGCAAAAAAGTTCATAAATTATATTTCACCGGGCAGCTTAGCGTGCCGGGACCCGGGGTACCCCCATCCCTGATTTCAGGTAAACTTGCCGCCGGTCTAATTCAGAAATCAAAAAATTAATATACCTATGAAATCTATTTTTGATCTTGTCTCGCATACCTGCAGCAAAGGAGTCACCCAGGCTTACAGTACCTCCTTTTCTACCGCGACTAAAATGCTGGCACCTTCTATTAGACAGGATATCTATAATATTTACGGCTTTGTGCGCCTGGCCGATGAAATTGTAGACAGTTTTCACGATTATGACAAAGAAAGTCTCTTTGATGACTTTGAAAAAGACATGTATAAGGCCATCGAGCAGCGAATAAGCCTTAACCCTATTCTTAATGCTTTCCAGGAAACCGTGCATAAGTATCAAATCGAGGCTGAGTTATACGAAGCCTTTATGAAAAGTATGCGACAGGACCTAAGCAAATCTGATTACCTGAGCATCGAGGAGTATAAAGAATATATTTACGGCAGTGCCGATGTTGTAGGATTAATGTGTTTAAAAGTCTTTGTAAAGGGTGATCAAAAAGCATATTTGAAATTAAAAAATTCGGCAATGAGTTTGGGCTCAGCTTTTCAGAAGGTAAACTTTTTGAGAGATCTGAAGGCCGATTTTGAAGATTTAAACCGAAGCTATTTTCCCAACACCAACCTGGCGAAACTTGACGAATCGGGAAAAACCAGAATAATTCAGGAGATTGAAGAAGATTTCAGAAAAGGCTTTGAAGGCATAAGCCAACTACCAATTGAAGCAAAATTTGGAGTGTATACGGCCTATGTGTATTACAAAAAGTTGCTGCATAAACTTAAACGCACCCCATCGATGGAAATACGTCACCGGCGCATTAGAGTTTCCGATTATCAAAAGGCCGGATTGCTGGCAAAATCGTATCTTTCGTGTAGATTAAATTTAATTTAATACCTTGGCTTTTATGGAGATTTTACGATGGATTCTGGTATTTCTGGGCACCTTTATCGCTATGGAAGGAATGGCCTGGTTTACTCATAAATACATAATGCACGGGCTTTTGTGGAAATTACACAAAGACCATCACCATAAAGATCACAGCAGCTGGTGGGAACGAAACGACCTGTTTTTTGTATTCTATGCCCTGGTAAGCATTGGGTTTTTCTTGTTGTGGCAATATGAAGGAGTATGGTTTGGGCTGCCGGTAGGACTTGGAATTCTGGCCTACGGAATCACCTACTTTACCGTTCACGATATTTTTATACACCAACGCTTTAAAATGTTTAGAAACGCGAACAATCGCTATGCTAAAGGAATTCGAAGAGCACATAAAATGCACCATAAACACCTGGGAAAAGATGATGGAGAATGCTTCGGAATGCTTTGGGTGCCGATGAAGTATTTTAAAAAATAATCCTGAAAAATCTGCGTTGAACTCCTATGCTTGGACCGAAATATTTTTATGTGATCATTGGCGGCGGACTTGCAGGTTTGCAACTGGCCCGGCAACTTAGCCGGGATATTTTTTTTAAAGGCAAAAAGATCGCCGTAATCGACAAAGATTTTGAGCCCCCCCGAAAGACCTGGTGTTTTTGGGAAAAAGGAGCCGGCCAATGGGATGAGCTGGTAAGCGCTTCCTGGAAAAAAGCCGAATTCATCACTGCCGAAATCAATCAAAGCCTGGAATTAGACCCCTATATTTATAAGAGAATTGAAGCTGAAAAATTTCAAAAGCAATTAAGAGAAGAAATTAGCCAGTCGGGAGATATTATTTTTATTGAAGATGAAATTGAGGAGATCGACCCCGTCACCATGAAAGCTCACGGTAAGCTGCGAAATTACACAGCCGCGCATTTCTTCGACAGCCGCCTGGACCCAATGTACCTCAACAACGAAAAACACAGCCTGGTTTTTCAGCATTTTAAGGGTTGGGAGATTGAAACCGCAAAACCTGCTTTTAATCCGGAAGTATTCACGATGATGGATTACCGCCTGCCCTATCCGAAGGCTACTGCTTTTACTTATATTTTGCCTTTTTCAGAAACCAGGGCTTTGGTCGAATACACTTTTTTCACCCCATTTTTAACTGAAGAAAAAACCTACGATCAAAAGCTCGGGGAATACTTGAAGGAAATTCTTAAAATAGAAGATTACAAAATAAGCAACACAGAAGCCGGCGTGATTCCGATGACAGATTATCCTTTTGAAAAAGCAAACACCCGCCAGGTCACTAAAATTGGCACCGGTGGCGGTTGGGTAAAAGCTTCTACCGGCTATTCATTTAAGAATACCGAGAAACGGGTTTCAAAGATCATCGAAAATCTAAAAAGCAGTAAAATGCCCGGAGAAGGCCTCATAAATAAAAAATTCAGGAAATACGATTCGATTTTCCTGGATGTTCTGGCCAGAAACAATCAAAAAGGAGAGGAAATTTTTACAAAATTCTACACAAAAAATTCACCCCAGGATATTTTCAGGTATCTTGATGAAGAAACTGAATTTTCAGAAGACTTAAAGATTATGTTTAGTCTCTACAGTTTCGATTTTATAAAATCTTTCTTCCGAAAAGGTTTTTAATTTTCTTCTATAATAAGCTTATCCAGTGTTGTTCTAAAAGAACGGCTATTCCAATCTGCAGCTCCAATTTTCTTGATTACGATTTCGCCATTTCTGTCTATAACATAAGTAGTGGGCAGGCTGTAACCTTCCAGGGGTTTGGGATCCTGGGACAACATTCGGTAGCTGGGAAGGTTAAGTTCTTTTTTATCCATAAATGCGGCAGTAGTTTTGTGGTCTTCTCCTGAAATAAAAAGAAATGTCACCCTATCCTGATAATCGTTATAAAGCTCCTGAAAGCTGGGCATTTCTGCAATACAGGGCGGGCACCAGGTAGCCCAGTAGTTAATGATAACCACTTCCCCTTCTGCTTCATTAAAATTATAGCGTTCACGATTTTTATCTTCAAGCACCCAGTCATAACTGGCTAGCTTTTCCCGGTTTTCCTCCCTGGTTTCTGAAGGACTAAAAGAAAAGGTTTTATTCAAAAATATTTGAATGGGCTTTCTGGTTTGCGGAATGATGAGCACCAGGATCAAAACAACAAAGATGATATTAGACCACTGGTTCTTAAATAGCTTTTTCATAAGTATGGGGTTCAGCAAAACTTGTACTGCAAAGATAAAACTAAGCCGCTAATAAGCAGAAACAGATTATAAAAAGAAAATCCCGCACAGGGCGGGATTTTCAGCAATTTTAAAATGTTTAACCTATGCTGCGTTTTGCTTTTTTATAAGGTTAAGCGCAGAACCATTTTTGTACCACTCAATTTGTGGCTGGTTATAAGTATGGTTTGCTTTGATAGTATCCTTGCTTCCGTCGGCGTGTACTACTTCAATAGTCAGAGGCGTATCGGGAGCAAAGTTTTCAAGATCTATAAAGTTGAAAGTATCATCTTCCTGGATTAGATCATAATCGCTTTCGTTGGCGAAGGTCAACCCAAGCATTCCCTGCTTTTTAAGGTTGGTTTCGTGAATACGGGCGAAAGATTTAACCAGTACTACTTTTACCCCGAGGTGACGCGGCTCCATAGCAGCGTGTTCTCTAGAAGAACCTTCCCCATAGTTATGGTCTCCCACAACAACGGTTGGAATTCCGGCTTTTTTGTATTCACGCTGTACATTTGGTACACCATCATACTCCCCGGTTAACTGATTCTTTACAAAATTTGTCTTTTTATTGAAAGCGTTAATGGCTCCAATAAGCATATTGTTGGAAATATTATCCAGGTGACCGCGGTAACGCAACCAGGGTCCTGCCATAGAAATATGGTCGGTGGTACATTTCCCAAAAGCCTTGATAAGCAATTTAGCTCCCATTAGGTTTTTCCCGTCCCAGGGTTCGAATGGGGTAAGCAACTGAAGTCTTTCGCTGTCTTCGGCAACCTTTACTTCAACATCGCTACCATCTTCCTTAGGCGCGATATATCCGGCATCTTCTACTGCGAAACCTTTGGTTGGAAGTTCAATTCCTGTTGGCTCTTCCAACATTACCTCTTCCCCGTCTTCGTTAAGAAGTTTATCGCGGGTTGGATCGAAATCCAGTCTTCCCGAAATTGCAATGGCGGCAACCATTTCTGGTGAACCTACAAAGGCGTGGGTGTTAGGGTTCCCATCGGCACGTTTGGAGAAGTTTCGGTTAAAGGAATGTACGATAGTGTTTTTCTCATCTCCTTTGCGATCGCTACGATCCCACTGGCCTATACAGGGCCCACAGGCATTGGTAAAGATAGTCGCATCCAAATCTTCAAAGATCTGCAATAAACCGTCTCTCTCGGCAGTATAGCGAATTTGCTCAGACCCGGGGTTAATTCCAAAATCAGATTTTGATTTGATCTTTTTATCTACAGCCTGTTTCGCGATAGAGGCTGCGCGGGTAAGATCTTCGTAAGAAGAGTTGGTACAGGAACCTATAAGTCCCCAGTCCACATTGATTGGCCAGTCATTTTCTTTGGCTTTTACGGCCATTTCAGAAATAGGAGTGGCAAGATCGGGAGTAAAAGGTCCGTTAAGGTGAGGTTTCAATTCAGATAGATTGATCTCGATTAGCTCATCGAAATACTGCTCTGGATTTGCATATACTTCCTCATCACCGGTTAGATGCTCTGCCACCTGTTTGGCAGCATCGGCAACATCGGCGCGGTTGGTAGCACGCAGGTAACGGTCCATAGACTCGTCGTAACCAAAAGTGGAAGTGGTCGCACCAACTTCAGCTCCCATATTACAAATGGTTCCTTTTCCGGTAGCCGACATAGAGCGGGCTCCTTCGCCAAAATATTCTATAATGGCACCGGTTCCTCCCTTTACGGTAAGAATTCCGGCAACCTTTAAGATCACATCTTTAGGAGCTGTCCACCCAGAAAGTTTTCCGGTTAACTTAACTCCAATAAGTTTGGGGAATTTAAGTTCCCAGGCCATTCCGGCCATAACATCTACGGCATCGGCACCGCCAACACCAATGGCGACCATTCCAAGTCCCCCGGCGTTCACAGTGTGGGAGTCGGTACCAATCATCATTCCACCGGGGAATGCATAATTTTCGAGTACCACCTGGTGAATAATCCCGGCACCGGGTTTCCAGAAACCAATTCCGTATTTATTTGACACCGATTCCAGAAAATCAAAAACCTCACTACTGCTTTTGTTAGCGGCCTGTAAATCTATAGCCGCACCCATTTTTGCCTGAATTAGGTGATCACAGTGCACGGTAGTAGGAACAGCCACTTTTTTCTTTCCGGCCTGCATAAACTGAAGCAGAGCCATTTGAGCGGTCGCATCCTGACAGGCAATCCTGTCGGGGGCAAATTCTACATAATCTTTACCGCGCTGAAAGGCAGTTTTTGGTTCCTCATCCCAGAGATGAGAATAAAGAATTTTTTCTGAAAGAGTTAAAGGCTTTCCAACCACTTCCCTGGCTTTTTCAATTCGCCCGGGCATTTGGCTGTACACCTTTTTGATCATATCAATATCGTATGCCATATTTGTGTGTTTAAGTTCTCAAAAAGTCTCACAAATTTACGGATTTCACCCGGAATTTAAAAATAAGAACCGATTATCAAAATTCGCTGCAGATAATTTTGTGATTCTCAATTTTACCGGGTTAAAATTCATTAAAAACTAATTAAAAGCTTAAAATTTACAAATTCAGCAATTTGAAATCTAATTTGCACCAGAAAATTATTTCAGAAGGAGAAATTTATAATTCGTCTTAATAAGAAATCCTGGTGTATAAAGCTATTTAAGACTTAGGGCGAATTAGGATCTAAATCGGTTATTGCGCAATTTGGTAAGTTGTTTTCTTCGGAACAAATAAACAACGGGAGTAAAAATTGGAAGAATAAACATTGAAAGGATCCAAAATGTTTTATTGAAAAGTTTTTGTTTGATCAAATCCGAAAGGATAATCAACCAAAATAAAAAGATAAGAATTCGGCTAATCCAGTTTATAATATCGGCCGGTTCGCCAGTTATTTTTAAAGCATCAAGTATAATTGCACTACCCATAAAAAGGTAAAACAATAAACTCACCAACAGCCGGTATTTTATAAAAAGATTTATCATTAAAAAAGTTTAGTGATAATGTCTTTTTCTGAAATTCCCTCGGCTTCGGCTTTATAGTTTTTAATAATTCTGTGCCTTAAAATTCCCACGGCCACGGCCTGCACGTCCTCGATATCGGGTGAAAATTTACCTTTTACCGCAGCTTTAGATTTGGCAGCCAGGATAAGGTTTTGCGAGGCTCTTGGACCTGCTCCCCAATCCAGGTAATTTTTCACTATTTCTGGAGCTTCAGGGGAATTTGGTCTGGTTTTACCCACCAGTTTTACGGCATATTCTACCACATTATCGGCCACCGGGATGCGGCGAATCAAATGCTGAATTTCGGTGATCTCTTCCGCGGTAAAAAGTGGCTGAATTTCTACCTCATCGTCGCCAGTGGTGCTTTTAACCACATCTACTTCTTCCTGAAAACTGGGATATTCCAGCAGGATGGAAAACATAAAGCGGTCTAACTGAGCTTCGGGTAATGGATAGGTTCCCTCCTGCTCGATGGGGTTTTGGGTCGCCAGTACAAAGTATGGCAAAGCCAGTTTATAATGATGCCCTGAAACCGTCACTGCCCTCTCCTGCATCGCCTCTAAAAGAGCTGCCTGGGTTTTTGGCGGGGTTCGGTTAATCTCATCGGCCAGAACAATATTGGCAAAAACGGGACCTTTAATAAATTTAAAATGCCGGTTTTCATCGAGAATTTCGGCTCCCAGGATGTCGCTGGGCATCAAATCTGGGGTGAATTGAATTCTTTTGAAATCCAGGCCCAGGGCCTGTGCAATGGTATTAACCATTAAAGTTTTTGCCAGTCCCGGCACCCCTATTAACAGAGAATGCCCCCCGGAAAATACGGAGAGCAATATTTGATCTATGACTCTTTCCTGCCCAACTATTAGCTTGGCAATTTCTTTCTTTAATGCCCCGTGCTTTTGCACCAGGTTTTCTACCAGAGCCACATCAGACATACATTCTAATTTTTTAACCAATTACTGCTGTATTCACAGCTTCTGTATTTACCATTTACCTTAACATAGGTTTCCTCAATCTTTTCCTTTTGCCATTTTTCGATGGCTTCCATCTGCTTATCCCTAAGTGCCAATTGCTTTATCTTCATATAATCTATCGCATAATCGGCAGTATGTTCAGGTATGCGTTTACTGGCGTAGATAATCTTATAAAAAGGTCTTCCGGTACGATCGCTATCGGTAATTACACGAGATATCTCACCTTCCTGTAGTTGCCCGATCTGCTGATATAATTTAGGGTCTATATTGGTAAGTTCAAAACGGGTATCACCGGTTTGTGGGTTGATTAACTTCCCGCCATCGGCTTTGGTTTCTTCTTCATCAGAAAATTCGCGGGCAGCTTCAGCAAAATCGAGCACGCCATCGTCTACTCGTTTCTTGATGCTATCAATTTTAGCTTTGGCTTCCTTTACAGAAGCATTGGTAACATCTGGAATAAGTAAGATGTGACGCAGGTCTACGGTATTTCCACGAATTCTGTCTATCTGAATGATATGATAACCAAATTCGGTTTCAAAAGGTTCGCTTATTTCTCCCTGCTGCAGGCTAAAAGCCACATCCTTGAATTCCTTTACAAAATTATCTTTTCTGGAAAGGCTTATTCTTCCACCGTCACTCGCACTCCCGGGATCCTGGGAATATAAAACGGCCTTGGTGGCGAAACTGGCCCCGTTATCTTCAACATCGGCTTTGAATTCACTCAATCTTTCGATTACTTTTTGCTTTTCGCTTTCAGGAATTTCGGGTTTGATTACAATTTGAGAAAGCTCAACTTCATCGCCAAATACGGGAAGTTCATCTTCTGGGATAGCTTCGAAATAGGCCCGAACCTCTTCAGGAGTAACCTCAACACTTTCGATGATTTTTTGCTGCATTCTGCTGGCCAGCTGGCGTTCTTTATTTACCGCGAATAATTCGCTTCTAAATTCTTCTACATTATCGCGGTTATAGAATTTAAGCACTTCTTCAATAGAACCTACCTGGCGCACCATTTCATTGATCTGCTGGTCGATATAATTATTGATTTCACCATCCATCACAATAATACTATCCTGGATAGCGTGGTGTGCATACAACTTGTTCTCCATTAAAGATCCTGCCAGTTGGCAGTCGCTAACATCGGCGGTAGACATACCCTGACTTTGCATATCCTTGTACATCATATCCACATCGCTGTCCAGGATAATAAAATCGCCAATTACAGCAGCAATTCCATCTACTTTTTGTCTTCCTGAAAATTCCTTTTCTCCGGTATTCATCGCCAGTTCTTCCTCTGGTTGAATCGAGGTGCTATCGGTTACGATTACTTCCTGAGCCTGGACTGCAGCAAAGCACATCGCAAAAATTGAAAACGTGAGACTTTTAATTATTGATTTCAAATTGTTTATTTTTAATTGCATCTTTCGTAATATCTTTTTCCAGTTCTTTTATAAGATTCTGTTTTCGCTTATTCAGCAGAATTTGTCTTATCGCAGGTCGCGCATATTCCAGCGGTGCCTGTTCACTTCGTTTTAAAGCGTCCTTTACGTAGACCAAATATACTGCTAATGAATCTTCCAGCTGAAAAAAACTGTTTTTATTCATTAGTTTCTGCCTGTCGTCTACACTAAGGGGGCCTACTTTATCGTAAACGGTTTTGGTCTTTACCCAAACCGAATCATTAAAAGAATAATTCACAAACTGAAAACTGATTTTCTCCAATTCGTTTCGATCTTCGGCATTAAAGCGCGAGAGTTTTCTTTTAATTTCGTCTATATTATTATTCTTTTTGAGCAAATTGATATAGCGCAATTTTACCAAATCTTCGCTAAGCTTAAAATTCTCGAGGTTTTCCTCGTAATATTGCTGCACTTCGCCTTCACCAAAACTCGTATCCAGCCGATCTGAAACCAGGGCTTCGGTATAGGCAGTAGTATATAACTCATTGCGGTAATTTTCTACCAGGTCGTTAAATTCCTTCTGCCGGGATTCGGGTAAATTGAGTTTAGCCTGATCTATAAGCAACTGCTGGGTAGCCCAGCGCGTAATATAATTAGAAACGATGAGCGCAGAATCTTCAGGACTGGTGTTTTCGTTAAGCAGCCCCATAATATCCTCTTCATAAAGGTAAGATTCGTTAACCCTTACCACCACCTTACGCTCTTCAGATTTTTCAAAATACTCACAGGCCGTAAAACTTAAGGCTGTAAGGAACATAAAAAAAATAGAGAGGATTCGTTTCAAATTCATATTTCGATAAGGCTTAACAAATTATATACCAATAGGCCAAGCCCAAAACATTTCAGCAAAAATAAGAATTCATTTAGGTTCTGCAAGCCAATAGGATAACGATTACAGCCCGGGATTCTTATATTTTCTACGGAAATTTTTTCCGTCGTATCTTTAATAAAAACACTCCATATGAGATATACCAGCGAAATTGAGATTATGCTTCCGCGAGAGGAAGTTATCCGCAAGTTTTCTGATCCCGAAAATCAAAAATACTGGCAAAAGGGTTTGCTGCTTCGGGAGCAGCTCACCGGAAGCCCGGGCGAGGAAGGGGCCCAATCCCTGCTTAAATTTAAAATGGGCAAAAGAGAAATTGAAATGATAGAAACCATTTTGACCAATAATCTTCCCCATGAATTTCACGCCAGGTATGAAGCCAAAGGAGTTGATAACCGACAGGAAAATTTCTTTGAAGAAACCCCGGCCAATACCACCAAATGGATTTCGCACAGCGAATTTCATTTCAGCGGATTTATGAAAATAATCGGGAAACTAATGCCGGGAGAATTCAAAAAACAATCCCGGCAATTTATGGAAGATTTTAAAGCCTTTGCTGAAGATGGTAAAAAAGTGACCTAAGTTTTTAGAAGATTAAAACTTGATTAATAAGCAGCTGCGTGTATATTTGCGAAAAATATAATTTTCATGAAAACATACATCAGTTTATTTTGTTTACTATTCATCGGGCTTGCCACACAGGCGCAGAGTAAAATTGGAACCATAGATGCCGATTATATCATCGCTCAAATGCCCGAAATGCAGGAGGTTGATGAAAACCTTAAAGCTTACGACACCCAACTACAGGAAGATTTGAAAGAAAACGTGGCTACTTATGAAACCAAAGTAGAAGATTACCGCGAAAACCGGGAAACCTACACCGAAGAAGAGTTGGCTCAAAAAGAACAGGAAATTATCGGTTTGGAAAATGACCTTAAAAATTTCAGACAA
Source organism: Salegentibacter haimaensis (assembly GCF_054121495.1). Classification (NCBI taxonomy): domain Bacteria; kingdom Pseudomonadati; phylum Bacteroidota; class Flavobacteriia; order Flavobacteriales; family Flavobacteriaceae; genus Salegentibacter; species Salegentibacter haimaensis. The sequence continues at coordinate 102,460 of NZ_JBSYGH010000011.1, read as the reverse complement.
AGAGCCCAGGTGATGATGCAGATGCGCCGAAATGAACTTTCAAAACCACTTTACGAAAAAATTGATGTGGCTATGCAGCAGGTAATTTCTGAAGAAAACTTCACCCACGTATTTCACGCCGGGGGTAATAGCCTTGCCTTCGCCGCCGAATCTCACGATATTACCGTTAAGGTTTTAGCGAAACTTGGAATAGAACCACAAACCGCAGAATAATCTTAATATTGATTTTATAAAAATTAAGGCTGCCAAAATTGGCAGCCTTAATTTTTTACTCTCTAACAGAAAATAACTTACCTGCTATAATTTGGAGATTCTTTGGTAATCGTAACATCGTGCGGGTGACTTTCGTGAATTCCCGAGGCGGTTATTTTTACGAATCTTCCATTTTCCTTCAGGCTCTCTATATCTTTAGCACCACAGTAACCCATACCGGCTCTCAGCCCTCCGATAAACTGGTGAATGCTTTCTTCCAGATCTCCTTTGTACGGCACCCGGCCCACAATACCTTCAGGCACGAGTTTTTTAATATCATCTTCCACATCCTGGAAATAACGGTCTTTAGAACCTTTGTTCATAGCTTCCACGCTTCCCATCCCGCGATAGGATTTAAATTTTCTTCCTTCGTAAATAATGGTTTCTCCTGGAGATTCTTTAGTTCCGGCAAGTAGAGATCCAAGCATTACGGTATCGGCTCCTGCTGCGATGGCTTTAGGAATATCGCCGGTGTAACGAATTCCGCCATCGGCGATCACCGGTACCCCACTGCCTTTTATAGCAGCCGATACTTCCAGCACAGCCGAAAACTGAGGAAAACCAACTCCTGCAACAACTCTGGTAGTACAAATAGAACCAGGCCCAATTCCCACCTTAACGGCATCTGCACCGGCATCTACCAGATATTTGGCGGCTTCAGCAGTGGCTATATTTCCAACCACTACTTCCAGTTCAGGGAATTTTTTCTTTACTTCTTTTAAGATTTGAACCACGCCACGGGTATGCCCGTGAGCAGTATCTATAACCACGGCATCCACGCCTGCGTTTACAAGGGCTTCGGCTCTTTCTACTGCATCGGCAGTTACGCCTAAAGCTGCCGCTACCCGCAATCTTCCATATTTGTCTTTGTTGGCAATAGGTTTTTGAGATAATTTAGTGATATCTCTAAAAGTGATTAGCCCAACTAGTTTTTCATCTTTATTTACAACCGGCAGTTTTTCTATTTTATGGTTCTGAAGAATATCCTCGGCGTCTTCCAGCGAAGTACCTTCAGCAACAGTTACCAGATTTTCGGAAGTCATCACTTCAGAAATTGGTCGCTTTAAATTCTTTTCAAATCTAAGGTCACGGTTGGTTACGATACCCAAAAGTTTACCAGAATCATCCACGATTGGAATCCCGCCAATGCTGTGTTCTTTCATACTTTGCTTGGCATCGCTAACGGTGGCCGAGATGGGGAGCGTAACGGGATCTATGATCATTCCGCTTTCGGCTCGCTTCACTTTTCTAACCTTAAGCGCCTGCTGCTCGGTAGTCATATTTTTGTGTAGAACTCCAATTCCTCCTTCGCGGGCAATGGCAATTGCCATTCGGGATTCGGTAACCGTATCCATCGCAGCCGAAACTACAGGAACATTAATGCGAATATTGCGGGTGAATTGAGTAGAGATATCTACTTCTCGGGGTAATACTTCAGAATAAGCGGGAACAAGGAGTACGTCGTCGTAAGTGAGGCCTTCTCCAAGAATTTTGGATTCGTGTGCGGTCATAGCAATTAAGAATTTAATTGCGTGCAAATATACATTTTTTATACTAAATGACCTTGTAAAAGAAAATACTTATGGAAGAATTCTTTGGCTGAAAATCTGAGTCTTAGCCGGCAAACTCTAATACATCTTTAGAGTTAAAGCCAATCTTGATACGATCGGCTACTTCCCGGTCTTTGGTAAAGACAGAAATCTTATGCCCGTTATCAAGCTTTAATAAAAGTTGTGTACCTGTACCTAAAAAAGTCTTTTTTAGCACCCTGGCGTGAGTTACATACTCGCATTCTTCATTGATGCTCAGGTTTTCATTGCGAATCGCGTGGCTACATTTTGGATTCAACGGACAGGAAAATGCAGTTTGCAATTCGTTGTTTAGCTGAATGGTATTTCCAAAAAGCGATGCGACATAGATGGAGTTTGGCCGGGTATAGAGATTAGAGGCCAAATCTTTCTGAATCACTTTCCCGTGTTGCAGAATTAAAATTTCATCGGCTACAGAAAGGGCATCCTGGGTATCGTGGGTCACGAAAATTGCCGTTACCCCGGTTTTTTTGATGATTTCAAACACCTGGCTGCGAAGCTGTACTCTTAACATAGCGTCCAGATTGCTGAAAGGTTCATCTAAAATCAACAATTCAGGATTTGGAGCCAGGGCTCTTGCCAATGCGACTCTTTGCTGCTGCCCGCCAGACAGCTGATGAGGGTATCGCTCTCCCATTCCCGATAAGCCTACCAATTCCAACATCTCGAGCGCACGCTCCCGTTTATTTCTCATTTTGCTGATGCCGTACATCACATTTTTCAGCAAATTAAAATGAGGAAATAAAGCATATTCCTGAAATACCAAACCGATTTTTCGTTTTTCAGGAGGGACCAGGGTTTTGATGGAGGAGACTACTTTTCCATTTAAGGTGATGCTGCCTTCATCGGGCCGTTCGAGACCGGCAATAAGACGTACCAGGGTGGTTTTTCCGCTTCCGCTTTCGCCAACTATGGCACAAACATCTCCTTTCCCCAAAGTGAATGAAACCTTATGCAGGGCAAAACTTTTCGCCTTATCAAAACTTTTGGAAAGAGCATCAATCTTAAGCATCACTTTTTAATCAATAATCGGTTTAAAAATATCACCGGAATTGTGGCCGTGAAGATAATAAATAAAGAAGGAATTGCCGCCTCCATCACCATCTCATCACTGGCATATTCAAAAGCTTTCACGGCAAGGGTATTTACGTGATAAGGCTTGAGAATCAAGGTTAAGGGCAATTCTTTTAAAACATCGATAAAAACCAGGATTATAGCACTTAGAATTCCGGTTTTAATTAGGGGAAATTCAATCTTAAAAAAGGTCTTTAAATTTCCCACTCCCAGAAGCCGGGAAGAATCAGGAATACTACTACTCACTTTTAGGCTGGTAGATTCTATAGGGTTATAGGCCACGGCCAAAAATCTTACGGCATAAGCGTAGATCAGGGCGATTAAGGTCCCATTAATAAGCAGGCCTGTTTCCAGGTTAAAAAGGCTTTCCAGGATTTCTATCAACCATTTATCAAAAGCCAGGGTGGGAATCATTATCCCGATGGCTACCACTGCCCCGGGAATGGCGTAGCCAAGAATTCCCAGTTTTGAAAAACTCTTAATCCAGTTTATATTGTTCCACTTGGCAAAATAGATGAGCAAAGTGGCTAAAAATACAGTTACCATTGAGGTAACAAAGGCGATCCCAAAACTTTGCAGGGAAAGCAGGATGAAATCCAGGTTAAATACCTTAGATGCGGTAAGCCAGGCCCAGTAGAGCAGTTGAAAAACAGGGATAATAAAACCAACAAAAACCGGCACCAGCACCACCATTAAAATTAAAAAACTTTGAAGGGGACGGGGGGTATGACGATGAATAATTCTTGAACTTTTGGAAGAAGAAACCTGCACTTTTCTTCGTTGCCATTTTTCAAAAAGAATAAGCGCAAAGACAAAAAGGATTAAAATAGCCGAAAGATACACCGCGGTTTCAGGCTCTTCCAAAGCGAACCAGGCTCTGAAAATTCCGGTGGTGAAAGTATTAACTCCAAAGTACTGTGCCGCTCCATAATCATTAAGCACTTCCATAAGCACCAAAATGAGTCCGGCGATTATGGCCGGTCGGGCCAGCGGTAACATTAATTTGAAAAAACTTTTAAACTCCCCTACTCCCAACATTTTTGAGGCTTCGAGCAAGTTCCCTGCCTGATTTAAGAAAAAAGCCCGGGCGCTCACATAAACATAGGGAAAAAGAGAAATGCCCAACACAAAGGTAAGGCCCCATCTGTTCATTATATCGAACCTAAATGATTCCAGGTTAAGGCTCCTGAGGATTAGTTCCAGGCTTCCGCCGTAATCGAAAATACCTGCATAGGCATAAGCTACTATATAGGAAGGGATCGAAAGCGGTAAAATTAATAACCACTCCAATTGCCTGCGAAAAGGAAACTCGAAACGCGCCACCAACCAGGCCGAACTTATGCCGAGCAGCAGCACTAAAATTCCGCAGAAAACAACCAAAAACAGGCTATTTGCGATATAATCGAGCAAAAGGTAATCTACCAGATGCCCCCAGGTTTCTCCCGGGCCCGAAAATAATTTTACGGCAATAGAAATTACAGGAAGAGCAATAAAAAAGAGGATGGCCAATGTAAACATTGACCATCTGTTTGTATCTCTTCTAAGCCTATTAACCCGGGTTCTAAAAGAAGTTATTTTATTATTTCCAGCCTGCTTCATCAAAGCTAATTACCGCCTTCTTGTTGTTCTCACCAAGTTTGGCAAGTTCGAGTTCATCTTCTTTAAATTCTCCCCAGCTTTTCAATAATTCGGCGGGTTCCACTTTTTCATTTACAGGATATTCGTAGTTCGAATTTGCGAAAATCTTTTGCGCTTCTTCAGATAATAAAAACTCAATAAACTTAATCGCATTTTCTTTATTGGGAGCGTGCTTTGCCACGCCGGCACCGCTTACATTAATGTGGGTGCCACGGCCCTCCTGATTGGGAAAAAATAGCGCCACCTGCTCGCCGGCCTTTACCTCTTCTGGATCATCAGAGTTAAGCAATTTCCCGATATAATAAGTGTTCACAATGGCCAGATCGCCTTCTCCTGCAACCACGGCTTTTACCTGGTCACGGTCATTGCCTTTAGGCGCGCGGGCCATATTTCCAACTACTGCCTGAGCCCATTCTTTGGCTTTTTCCTCACCATTATGTACAATGATGGAAGCCATTAAAGATTGATTATAGATATTACCCGAAGATCTTACCAATAGTTTGTTTTTCCATTTGGGATTGGCCAGGTCTTCGTAAGTTGAAAGATCGGTTGAGTCTACCCTATCTTTGGCATACGCGATTACCCGGGCTCTTTTGGTGAGGGCAAACCAGTGATTATCGGCATCTCTTAAATGATCTGGTACAGTTTGCCCGATAAAGTCTGAATTCACCGACTGCAATAAATCCTGGTCTTTTGCCCGGTGCAATCTTCCCGCATCTACCGTGATCAAAACATCGGCAGGAGATTGTTTGCCTTCCATACTCATTTTCTGAATAAGTTCATCGGCGTTGGCATTGATCACATTAACCTTGATCCCGGTTTCCTCTTCAAATTTGCTGAAGAGTTCCTGGTCAGATTCATAATGTCTGTGAGTATATACGTTTACTTCTTTGCTTTGTTCCTGTGATTCCGATTTTTCATCGGAAGTATTCTTACAGGCCACCAATAAAATAGCTAATAATAAAAGGCTTGATAGTTTTTTCATATTTGGTAAAATTTGTCGCAAATATAATTATTTAGAACTGGTATAAATAAAAATTCCATTAATTTTTCCAGCAATTTCGGGGCTTGTGAAAATAAATCTCAAACTTTTTCGCTTTTAATTCACTGAATTTGAAAATGTTCCAAATTTTTATTTAAAATTGATCTAAATAAACTTGCTTGATCGAACAAACCAATATATTTTTGCGCCGCTATTTAAACTTAATCTAAATTAAATGAAAAAGCTTGGATTATTTTCCGCGGCGCTTTGCCTAACGGGTATGTTAACAGCACAGGAAAATACACCCCCCGCCCCAACTACACAAAACGACAGTATTGAGAGTTTAAAAGAGGTTGTAATCTCTGCAAGTGTATTGTTTGGAAGTAAATTTGAAGCCCGAAACCGCACCGGTTCTGCCTATTTTCTTTCCACCGAAGAATTGCAAAAACATAATTATATAGATCCGCTACGGGCCCTAAGCCAGGTGCCGGGAGTGAATTTCTACGAAGAAGATGGGTTTGGTCTACGTCCAAACATAAGTCTTAGGGGAACTTCACCCGAGCGCTCGTCAAAAATAACTTTGATGGAAGACGGAGTGTTGATCGCTCCCGCTCCCTATTCGGCTCCTGCCGCTTATTACTTCCCAAATGTGGCCCGTATGCAGGCCGTTGAAGTATTAAAAGGTAGCAGCCAGGTACAATACGGTCCCTTCACCACAGGGGGAGCCATCAATTTCATTTCTTCTGCCATTCCGCAGGATTTTTCAGCCGATTTAAGAGCTACTTATGGTAGTTTCAATACTTCAAATCTATATGCTAAAGTTGGAAATTCGCACACCAATTTCGGCTATATGGTAGAATATCAGAATCTGGCTTCAGACGGGTTTAAAAACCTGGACAATGGAGGCGATACCGGCTTCAAAAAAGATGACCTGGTGGCAAAATTCAGATTAAACACTGGTCCCGAAGCTAAATTAGACCAGGCGCTGGAATTCAAATTTCAGTATAGCGACGAAACATCAGATGAGACTTATTTGGGGCTAACCCAGGCCGATTTTGATCGCGATCCGTTTAGAAGGTATGCCGCATCTCAGGTAGACGTGATGGATGCCGAGCACCTGCAGCTAATGGCTACTCATACCCTGAGTTTTAACGATTATTCAAGAATTACCACCACTGCCTATCAGAATAATTTTAAAAGAAACTGGTATAAACTCGACAAGGTAAGAGGAGAAGAAGGTAATATTGGAATCGCCGATTTACTGGACAATCCTGCTAATTACCCCAATGCTTTTAGCATAGTAAGAGGCGGAATTTCTGAGGCCGATGCGCTTTCTGTAAAAAACAACAATCGCGAATATACCTCTCGTGGAATTCAAACCAAGTTCGATCACCACTGGGCCGGAGAAAATGTATTTCACGATATTGAAATAGGTTTACGTTATCATTTCGATGAAGAAGATCGTTTTCAATGGGTAGACGCTTACCAGATGAATGATGGCACGATGGCTCTAACCACTGCCGGAACTCCCGGTACCGATGCCAACCGTATTAGTGATGCCAGGGCTTTCGCCGCTCACGCGCTCTATAAATTAAAATACCAAAAATGGACTTTCACCCCGGGGGTTCGTTATGAAAACATCACTTTATCTCGTGCCGATTATGGCAAAGATGATGTAAACCGTACCGGGACCGAATTAAGCGAACGCGAAAACAAAATCGATGTTTTTATCCCCGGAATCGGGTTTAGCTACAAGGCCAATCGTGACTTCCAGGTGTTTGGTGGAGTACACAAAGGATTTTCTCCTCCCGGAAACAGCACCGGCGAACAGCCTGAAGAAAGCCTTAACATAGAAGCCGGATCCCGCTTTAATGTAGGAGGTCTGCACGCCGAAATTACCGGATTCTATAACGACTACAGCAATTTACTGGGAAGTGACCTGGCAGCTACCGGAGGTACCGGTTCCCTAGAGCAGTTCAATGCCGGGGAGGTTTTGGTAAAAGGAATTGAATTTCTTGCCAATTACGACCTGATGTATAACACCGGAAGCAGGCTTAGCCTACCCCTTAGTTTTGCCTATACCTATACCGATACCGAATTTAAAAGCAGCTTCGAAAGCGCTGTAGGAATTTGGGGCGTGGTAAGCGCGGGCGACGAAATGCCGTACATTCCAAATCATCAGTTCCACGCTTCTATTGGAATGGAATTAGGCAAATTTGAAGCCGACCTTAATGGGAGATATATGGGCGAGTTTAGAACTATGGCCGGAAGCGGAAGCATCGCAGCAGGTGAGCGCGTAGATTCTTACTTTGTGATGGACCTCGCCGCCAAATATCACCTCAACCAAAACCTGAGTTTCACTGCAAACGCCATCAATATTTTAGATAACGAATATGTAGTTTCCAGGGTACCCTCAGGGCTTAGACCCGGTCATCCTTTTGGAATTTATGCCGGGCTACAGGCGAGATTCTAAAAAAATTAAGTTCTTAGAAAGTTAAAAGAGGCTATCTAAAAAGGAAATAATTTGTCAAAGCGAGCGGAGTCGAGAATTAATTCTCTTCCAGGTAAAAGATTTCGACTGCGCTCAATCTGACAGAGTTATTTTTTAACCTTTTTAGACAGCCTCTTTTTTATTTAAATATTTCTGAAGTTTTTAATGATAAGCCCCGAATATTTTTGAAGCTTCATTATAAGCCGATTCAAAACTGGTCATTTTTATATTGGTATCGGCCTTTGCAGAATTAAAGTAGGAAAGCATTTTCTCGCTGGGCATATTTCCCGTGAGCTCATCTTTGGCCATCGGGCAGCCGCCAAAGCCCTGTATCGCGCCATCAAATCTTCGGCAACCTGCCTTATAGGCGGCATCGATCTTTTCGTGCCATTTGCTGGGGGTAGTATGTAAATGTGCGCCAAATTCTATATTGGGATACTGCGGAATAAGATTCGAAAAAAGATAATCGATGATTTCGGGCGTAGAACTTCCTATGGTATCTGAAAGCGATAAAATCTTCACTCCCATCGCTGAAAGTTTCTCGGTCCACTCCCCTACGATCTCCACATTCCAGGGATCACCGTAGGGATTTCCAAAACCCATAGAAAGATAAGCGACCACTTCTTTATTGCTGTTATTTGCGATTTCAAGAATTTCCTTTAAAATCTCAACCGATTCGGCGATGGTTTTGTGAGTATTCCGCATCTGGAAGTTTTCAGAAATACTAAAGGGATACCCCAGGTAATCGATGGCTTCAAATTTTGAAGCATCTTCTGCTCCCCGGGTATTCGCCACTATGGCCAGCAGTTTACTTTGGGTTTTACTTAAGTCGAGATTTGCCAACACCTGTGCAGTATCGGCCATTTGCGGGATGGCCTTTGGGGAAACGAAACTTCCGAAATCTATGGTGTCAAATCCGCAGCGCAATAAGGCCTGAATATACTGCGCTTTTTTTTCGGTAGGGATAAACTGGCGTATGCCTTGCATCGCATCCCTGGGACATTCAATAAGTTTCACTTTACCCATATCCCAAAGATAGTATTTTGGGAATTATTTAAAAATAAAGTTCGTTTGATTAGAAATTTTAATAATTCCGCAGTTTTAAGGGGTAAACTTAACCGACTTAAATAAGAATTAAAACAGCTATCCCCAGAAAGACAATAATCTGTAAATACTTTAAAACCACTCCAGAATTATTATGCTTTTTCAAATATTTGGAAATTTGTCCGGCTGCCAGACCCACACTGCCAAAAATCAGGATGGTTTGCAGCATAAATAAGGCGCCCAGAACATAAAATTGAAGAATAGTATTCCCTTCGGGATCCCAGAGAAATCCGGGAAAAAACGCCAGGAAAAAAATACTCACTTTGGGATTGAGCACATTCATTATAAAACCCTGACGATAGAGGGCAAATGGTTTTTTGCGAATCACCCCTTCAGCAGTAATGGCGATTTTGGCATCGCTTTGAAATACTTTCCAGGCCAGGAAAACCAAGTACAATGCTCCAAAAATTTTAATAAACAGAAAGAGATTTGGAGATTGACGAATCACAGCCGAAACCCCGAAGGCAACCAGGCTGGTATGTATGATGATCCCCGTGGCCAGGCCAAGAGTTACCGCCAAAGCCGGTTTTTTCCCATTGGCAATTCCCTGTACCAATACAAATATGATATCGGGACCCGGTGACAGGGTAAGCAAAATCGAAGCGGTTAAAAATGGGAGCAGCTGTTCGGGCATTAGAGGTTTTCTGCCAGGATTTTTTTATTTATTTCCTTTATCAAGCCCGGGCCTTCATAGATAAATCCGGTGTAAAGCTGCACCAGGCTGGCGCCGGCTTTTAATTTCTCCATGGCATCTTCGGCCGAGTGAATCCCGCCTACTCCTATAATTGGAAAAGCATTCCCGCTTTTTTCTGAAAGAAAACGAATCACTTCAGTAGATTTGTTTTTTAGAGGTTTTCCGCTAAGACCTCCCATTTCATCTTTATGATGGGATTGAAGTCCTTCCCGTGAAATCGTGGTATTGGTCGCAATCACTCCGGCGATACCCGTGGTTTGCACAATCTCGATAATATCCAGCAGTTGTGCCTCGGTAAGGTCGGGGGCGATTTTTAGCAAAATGGGCTTCTGTTTTGGTTTGGCTGAATTTAACTGCTGAAGTGAGTTCAACAATTCGGTAAGCGGTGCCTTATCCTGAAGCTCTCTAAGATTGGGCGTATTTGGAGAACTCACATTTACCACGAAATAATCTACATACTCATATAAAGCCTCAAAGCAAATTTTGTAATCCTCACCTGCTTTTTCGTTGGGAGTGACTTTATTTTTTCCAATGTTACCGCCAATCAGAACCCCGGGGTTGCTTTTAAGACGTTCTACCGCGGCTTGCACGCCTTCATTGTTAAAACCCATCCTGTTGATGATCGCCTGGTCTTCTTTAAGCCGGAATAATCGTTGCTTCTCATTTCCGGGCTGAGGCTTTGGAGTGAGGGTTCCTATTTCTACAAATCCGAAACCAAGGTTTGAAAGTTCTTTGTAAAGCTTAGCGTCTTTATCGAAACCTGCAGCCAGCCCCACCGGGTTTTTAAATTTCAAGCCAAAAACCTCCCGCTCCAACCTGGGATCCTCGACCTGATAATGCTTCCGAAGAAAATCTGAAACCGGTTTGCTTTTTGACATTTTCCGAAGCATTTTAAAGGTGAAATGATGAATGCTTTCGGGGTCGAATTTAAAGAGCAGGGGACGAATTAGGCTTTTATACATAGATCGAAGTTTGTGCAAAAATAAATGAAATCATAAAATGAGCCCGCTAATTCTTAAAAGGTTTTGAACCAGCAGGCCAGATGTTTATTTTTGATCGAAACTACTAACCAATGACCAATAAACAGCATATTATAGATCGCTTTATAAGCTATGTGAAAATAGACACTCAAAGCGATCCAAAAAGCAATTCTACTCCAAGCACCGAAAAACAATGGGATTTAGCCCGTAAACTGGCCGATGAACTTCGCGAGATGGGAATGGCCGAAGTAGACCTGGATAAAAACGCCTATGTGATGGCCACTCTTCCGGCAAATGTAGCGCACCAGGTGCCGGTGATTGGATTTATTTCTCATTTTGATACCTCGCCCGATTTTAGCGGCGCTAATGTAAATCCGCAAATCATTGAAAATTATGATGGGGGTGATATCGTATTGAATTCAGAAAAAAACATCATTCTCTCCCCCGATTATTTTACGGAATTATCCAACTATAAAGGGCAAACCCTCATCACTACCGATGGCACCACCCTGCTCGGGGCCGACGATAAAGCCGGAATTACTGAAATTATGACGGCGATGCAATTCTTGCTCGACAATCCCGATATTCCCCACGGAAAAATTAGAATTTGTTTCACCCCCGATGAAGAAATTGGCCGGGGCGCACATAAATTCGACGTTCAAAAATTTGGAGCCGAATGGGCCTATACGATGGATGGCAGCGAAATTGGCGAGTTGGAATATGAAAATTTCAACGCGGCCAGGGCTCTTGTTACAGTAAAAGGCAAAAGCGTACACCCGGGTTACGCCAAAGACAAAATGATAAATTCGATCTATATCGCCCAGGATTTTATCAACTCCCTGCCCCGCCTGGAAACACCCGAGCATACCGAAGACCGGCAGGGTTTTTTCCACCTTTCAAATATTAAAGGCGATGTGGAAGAAACCGTACTTGAGTATATCATCCGCGATCACGATAAAGATCATTTTGAAGCCCGCAAGGAGATGATGCGGGATCTAAGCAATGAGATTTGCGCACAATACGAGAGCGATTGCCTTCAAATAGAAATCACCGACCAGTATTTCAATATGAAAGAAAAAATAGAACCGGTGATGCATATTGTCGAGATCGCCAAAGAAGCGATGGAAAGTGTGGAAATATCGCCAATTCTAAAACCCATTAGAGGAGGCACCGATGGGGCCCAGCTTAGCTTTATGGGACTACCCTGCCCCAATATATTTGCCGGAGGTCATAATTTTCACGGAAAGTACGAGTATGTACCGGTAGAAAGTATGCAGAAAGCCGCCGAAGTTATAGTGAAAATTGCCGAACTTACTTCCCGGAAATATGAATAAGTCTATGTCTTAAATTTCAATTATATGCCGGTAAAATCTGTTGAAGAATATATCGCCACTCATCCCAGCTGGGAAAAGCAATTAAATGAACTAAGGGAGCTGTTATTACATACAGAACTCGAAGAAACCATAAAATGGGGTGCTCCGGTTTATTGTTTGGATGGGAAAAATGTAATTGGTCTGGCTGCTTTTAAAAATCACTGTGCCCTTTGGTTTTTCAACGGAGCATTACTAAATGATAGCGCCGGGCTTTTGTATAACGCCCAGGAAGACAAGACCAAAGCTTTACGGCAAATTCGCTTTGAAAAACAGCATGAAATTAAGCCGAAACGCTTGCAACCTTATATTGCTGAAGCAATCGAAAATCAGCGGGAAGGAAGAGAGATTAAAGCTGAGAGAAATAAAAAAACTATTCTTCCTATAGAATTGAAAGATGCCCTTGATAAAGACAAAAAACTTAAAAAGGCTTTTCATAGTTTAAGCCCCGGAAAACAACGGGAATATGCAGAGCACATAGCTTCAGCAAAAAGAGAAAATACTAGAATTTCCCGATTGGAAAAAGCAATCCCGAAGATCCTTAATGCCGAGGGACTGAACGATAAATATAAGTGCTAAGTTAGAAGGACGAGGTTAGAAGTACGAAGTTAGAAGTACGAGGTTAAAAGTTCGGAATTTGGGTTTTTGAGGCACAAATGGACTTTAATAAAAAAGCCACCCGATTCATTCAGGTGGCTTTTCAAATTATTTGGTTGAAGTGATTACTTGCTTTCCTTCACAGGTTCATTCAACTTTTTAGACATTTCCATAGAGATGGAAGACCTGTCGAAAGTTATTTTTCCTGCTCCGGTTTCGATAATCACTGCATTGTTTTTCTCGCTAAAGTCAACAATTTTGCCGTGCATTCCACTTTTGGTAACAATGCGGTCTCCGCGTTTTAATTCGGAAGCAAAATTCTTTTCCTGTTTAGCTCTTTTCATTTGCGGACGTATCATAAAAAAATACACCACTACAAACATTAAAATAATTGGGGCAACCTGAGTTAATTGATCCATCTACTCATTAAATGAGGTTAAAAATTTTCCAAAACGGGTTTGGATTTTATTTTCCGGAAGTCCGGTTTAGCTGGCGTTCTCGTCCTGAACGAAAGCTTTAATGCGGATTCTTTCTTTTCCGGCTTCGGTATTGGTGGTAACAGTTACGGTTTTGGTCACCTGTCCTTTCCCTGAACCATCAAATTTCACCAACATCTCTCCGGTTTCTCCCGGCTGGATTGGTTCTCTGGTAAATTCAGGAACAGTACATCCACAAGAACTGCTGGCATTGGTAATTACCAAAGGAGCATCTCCTGTGTTAGTGAAAGTAAAGGTGTGCTCTACAGCCTCTCCTTTAGCGATGTTTCCAAAATCGTGCTCTTCTTCAGCAAACTGGATTTTTGGATATACGGTAGCTTGTGCATCACGCTCGGCAGCTACTTCTACGTTTTCGGCTTTCACCTTGTCTGAGGCATTGTTGGTATCTTTACAAGATGTAAATAGCAGAGCCCCAACCGCTGCTATCATTAAAAGTCCTTTTTTCATTTTAGTGTTATTTAAATTAAAGTTTAAAATTAGTAAAAATTTCTACACTACATAAGGCCGCGTCCCATTTTATTTAGGCGCTTGTTGCTGCTGTATTCCTTCGAAAGTTTGTCTAAAACTCCATTGATGAAAATGCTGCTTTTTGGGGTGCTATACTCTTTAGCCAGCTCCAGGTATTCGTTAATGGTAACTTTTACAGGGATTGAAGGGAAATGCAAAAATTCACAAATCGCCATTTTCATCAGCACCATATCCACCTCGGCGATGCGGTCTTTATCCCAGTTTGGGGTTTTTCCCAGCATTTCTTCAGAAAGACTTTCATCATTTACATAGGTTTTTCTGAAAAGCTCCCGTGCAAACTCCTTGTCTTCTTCACTTTTATAGAGTTTGGTGAGTTTAAAAGGTTTATCGGGATTTTCCTTGATCTTCTGAAGCATTTTTACGATAGCCGTATTCACCAGCGGAAGATCGTCCAGCCAGGTAAGCTTTTTGTCTTCCAGGTAGTCATAGAGTTTATCGTTGGGGGCGATGATTTCCTTAAACATCTTCAGTACAAAGTCTTTATCTTCCTTAAAACTGGACTCCCGGGTTTCCATATAGTTTTCGTAGAGTTCAGAATTTTTAAGCTCCTCCCAAAGTATGCTTACATACTCATCGTCCATTTTCCAATGATTGATCTTGCGATCTTCCAAAGCCTCGCTTAGAGCCTCATTTTCATTTAAAATGCTAATAAGTTTGTTCTCTGTAAACTTGCGATTGGGATCTCTATCTTCGGAAGTTGGTAAATATTTTTGTTGTGATTTTTCTAAAAAAGTCTGGGCGTGCTCCCGAATCTCCATAATAAGACTAAGCTGAAGCAGGAAAAGATCATACATCTCATCCATACTCTTAAGGAGAAATTTCTCTTCGGTCACCAGGTTATCATTCTGGCTTTGGTTAAAAGCATAAAGCGATTGCATTACCTTAACCCGTATATGTCTTCTTGTCAACATAATTTAAAAGAACTTTTTTAGAATTAGAAAGGGCGAAAGAAATCGATTCTTTCGCCCTGCAAAAATATTAAACTTTTAAAACTGACTACTTCAAATTTTGTTTTTTTCTGTCGTCAATTCTTTGTTGAGCGATCTTAAGCGCGGCGAAATGAGTAGTGATATCATTTTTTTCGGCGCTTTGAAGAATCTCCAAAGTTGTATTGTAAATATTTTCTGTCTTTTTCATGATCTCCTCACGCCCGTATTTTTCCAATTCGGCATACACGTTAATGATTCCACCGGCATTGATCAAAAAGTCGGGAGCATAAACAATGCCCATCTCCCTTAAAATTTGACCGTGGGTTAGCTCATCACCTAATTGATTATTGGCTGCCCCGGCAATAATTTTGGCCTTAAACCGGTGAATTGTCTCATCATTGATGGTAGCTCCAAGGGCGCAGGGTGCATAGATATCTACATCGGCACTGTACACATCGGGATCGGTAAAAATCACCGCATTATATTTTTTGCTTACCGCTTCCAGACGATCTTCGCTTATATCACTAATATAAACCTTTGCCCCTTCTTTGGTTAAATAATCTACAAGGGTTTCACCTACGTGACCAATTCCCTGAACCAAAACGCTTTTCCCTTCCAGGTTATCGCTTCCGAATTTATATTTAGCTGAAGCCTTCATTCCCATATACACCCCATAGGCAGTGATAGGCGAAGGATTCCCGGAGCCTCCTTTAGATTCAGAAATACCGGTAACGTAAGGAGTTACCTCACGCACGGTATCCATATCTGAAGTTTCCATTCCAACATCTTCTGCAGTGATATATTTTCCGCCAAGAGAATGCACATATTCTCCGAATTTTTTCATCAATTCGGGGGTTTTGTCCTTTTTCGCATCTCCAATAATCACAGCTTTCCCACCTCCAAGGTTTAACCCGGTAATGGCAGATTTAAAGGTCATTCCGCGGGAAAGACGAAGCACGTCATTAACGGCTTCCCATTCGCTGCTGTAATTCCACATACGGGTTCCACCAAGGGCCGGGCCCAAAACGGTGTTATGAATCCCGATTATTGCTTTTAATCCTGTATCTTTGTCGTTGCAAAAAACCACCTGTTCATGATTGTCGAAAGATAGCTGCCCGAATACCGGAGCGGCTTTTTTAAGCTCTTTAGCGTTTAGAACGTCAACTTGCATAAGTGTTGTGTTTTTATAGAATTATGATTTTCAATTATTACGAAAATCGATAAGCAAAATTAGTGAATATTTTAAACAATAGCTTTTTTTAGCCGCTTAAAATATGATATCCATAAAATTAGAAGGATTTCCAGGGAATGAAACACTTAAAATCGCTCAATCAATTTTTTTATAAATATAGGTGGAAATTGCTAATTGGGCTTATTATTACCATTGCCGCCCGAATTTTCGCTATCATCTATGTACCGCTCATCGGCGATTCTACCAAGGCCATAGAACTTTACCTGGCCGGGGAGATTAGCTCGATAGGCGAAGTTCGCAGCCGCCTGCTCTGGAATATCGCAATGCTGGTTGGCGCCACCCTGGTCGCCGCATTTTTCACCTTTCTCATGCGGCAAACCTTTATCGTGGTTTCCCGCGATATTGAATTCGATTTAAAAAATGTAGTCTATAAACACTATCAGGAGCTTTCGCTTAATTTTTACAAAAAAAACCGCACCGGCGATTTGATGAACCGCATTAGCGAAGATGTTTCTAAAGTGCGAATGTACCTGGGCCCGGCTATAATGTATAGTGTGACCACCTTAACCTCCACCGTGGTGGTATTGGTATTTATGATCCAGGCGGCACCGGTTTTAACCCTGTATACCGTAGCTCCGCTTCCTCTTCTTTCCTATGCCATTTACAAGGTAAGTGTGGCTATTCACCAAAGAAGTACCGTGGTACAGCAATATCTTTCAAAACTCCACACCTTTACCCAGGAGAGTTTTAGCGGAATTGCAGTGATAAAATCCTACGGGCTTGAAGAACAATCTCATCGCAATTTCACCCAACTTTCAAATGACAACCGCGATAAAAATATAGACCTGGTAAAGGTGCAGGCTTTCTTTTTCCCTTTAATGATTTTACTTATTGGTATAAGCAATGTTTTAGTAATTTACATAGGAGGTCGCCAATATATAGACGGGCAAATAGACCTGGGAGTAATCGTTGAGTTTTTACTCTATGTAAATATGCTTACCTGGCCAATAGCTTCTATTGGCTGGGTTACTTCACTGGTACAACAGGCCGAGGCCTCGCAGGAGCGAATCAACGAATTTCTGGATGAAAAACCAGAAATTCTTAGCCATAGCCGTGAAAAAGAAAACATAGACGGAAAAATCGAGTTTAAAGATGTGACCTTCACTTACGACGATACCAATATCACCGCTCTTAAAAATGTTTCTTTTGAAATAAATAAAGGTGAAACCCTGGCGATTATCGGAAAAACCGGGGCGGGAAAATCTACGATTCTGGAACTTATTGGTCGTTTATACGATATTGAAAAAGGTGAAATTTTAATCGACGGAAGAGCTATCGATCAATTAAATCTTGAAGAATTAAGACGCAGCATTGGTTACGTGCCCCAGGATGCCTTTTTATTTAGCGACAGCATTCGAAATAACATCAAATTCGGGAAATCTGACGCCAGTGATGAGGAGATTTATGAAGCCGCTAAAAATGCTTCGGTACATAAAAACATTGTAGGCTTCAGCAAAGGCTATGATACTGTACTCGGGGAACGCGGCATTACCCTATCGGGAGGGCAGAAGCAAAGGGTTTCCATAGCCAGGGCTATAATTCATAATCCGAAAATTTTACTCTTTGACGACTGTCTTTCAGCTGTAGACACAGAGACTGAAGAAGAAATTTTGGGCAATCTCTTCAGAATTTCAAAAGATAAAACCACCATCATTGTAAGCCACAGGGTTTCTTCAGCAAAAAATGCCGATAAAATCATTATTCTCGAAGATGGAGAAATAGTTCAACAAGGCTCTCATAGCGAACTTATAGCACAAAAAGGCTATTATCGGGAACTGTATAATAAACAGTTAAATGAAAAAGAAATGTGAAAAATTTTTGTTAGATGTTAAAAATTTTTAGATTTTTGAGCTGAACAAACATAAACTACTAAAGATTCTATTTTATGAGTGACAATGGAATGATGGAGAAAGAAGAAATATTCTCTAAAGTATTACGGGCCGGCCGCAGAACTTATTTCTTTGATGTTAGAGCCACCCGCGCCAACGATTATTATCTTACAATCACAGAGAGTAAAAAATTTACCAACGACGACGGGTCTTTCTATTACAAGAAACACAAAATCTACCTTTACAAAGAAGATTTTGCCGGTTTCCAGGAGATCCTTAATGAAATGACCGATTTTATCGTGAATGAAAAAGGAGAAGAGGTAATTAGCGAGCGTCACCAAAAAGATTTTAAAAAGGAGTACGAAACCGCCGATGAAAGCCTGGAAAAAACTCCGGCTGCCGAAAAATTCACCGATGTTAGTTTCGACGATATCTAGAAAAATTACATTTTAAATCATAAAACCGTCCCGAGCAATTTGGACGGTTTTTTTATATTACCCTACCAAATCCCAAATTATGAGAATTTTATTTTTATTAGTGTTTTTATGTTGTGGCCTTAGCCTGCAGGCACAGGACAGTTTAAGCCTGGATTACTATCTTCCGGAAGGAACCACCTACAACCAGGAAATCCCAAGCCCGCAGGAGGTATTAGGTTATGTGCCGGGAGAATGGCACGTAAGTCACGACCAGCTTTTACTTTATATGCGTGAACTCGCCCGGGTATCACCAAGAATAAGTATGGAAAACCGGGGCAGTACCTATGAAGGCCGTCCTTTAATTTTGCTTACCATCACTTCAGAAGAAAATCATCAAAATCTCGAAAATATAAGAGAGGAGCACCTGGCGCTTACCCAATCGGGTTCAGAAAATATCGATATCGCAAATATGCCCATTGTGGTAAACCAGGGGTTTTCGATTCACGGAAATGAGCCCAGCGGGTCTAACGCCGCGCTTTTGGTCGCCTATCATTTAGCCGCCGCCCAGGGGGAGGATATCCAGGAATTGCTCGACAACAGCATTATCTTATTCGACCCTTCGTTTAATCCCGATGGCCTGCAGCGGTTTGCTTATTGGGCCAATACCAATAAAAGCAAAAATATCAATCCCGATCCGCAAGACCGCGAATATCGCGAGGTTTGGCCGGGAGGAAGAACCAATCACTACTGGTTTGATATGAATCGCGATTGGCTGCCGGTACAATTACCCGAGTCGCAGGCAAGATTGGAAACTTTTCACAAATGGTATCCCAATATTTTAACCGATCATCACGAGATGGGATCAAATTCCAGTTTCTTCTTCCAGCCAGGAATTCCTTCAAGAACCCATCCGCTCACCCCGCAAATCAATCAGGATCTTACCCGGGAGATCGGGACTTATCACGCTGCGGCCTTCGATGAACTGGGCTCCTTTTATTATACCGAAGAAAATTATGATGATTTTTACTACGGAAAAGGCTCTACCTTTCCCGATATTAACGGAAGCATAGGGATTCTCTTCGAGCAGGGAAGCTCCCGCGGTCACGCCCAGGAAACCGACAATGGCGTGCTCACATTTCCGTTCACCATTCGCAATCAATTTACCGCAGCTCTCTCTACCCTGGAGGCAGGAAAAAATATGCGGGTGAAATTGTTAAACTACCAGCGGGATTTTTATAAAAATGCGCGAAATTCAGCAAAAAACGGAGCCTGGATCTTCGGAAATTCCAGGGATGCCTCTTCGGCCTGGGAACTGGCCAAAATTCTAAAAAAGCATCAAATCGAAATTCATGAGCTAAAGGAAGATTTCGAAAAAAACGGGAGAAATTTCCGAAGAAATTCCGCTTACCTGGTGCCCAAAAATCAGAGACAACACCGATTAGTAGAGGCGATGTTTGAAAGGAGAACCGAGTTTCAGGATAGTTTATTTTATGACATCTCTGCCTGGACCTTTCCCCTGGCCTTCAATCTCGATTTTACTGAAGAAAGTAATATGCGAATGGCCGGCGATAAAATTGAAGAACTTGAAAAACCAGCCATCAAAAATCTGGAGAAAAGCAATTATGCCTATGTGATGCAATGGCACGACTTCTATGCGCCAAAAGCTCTTAATATGATTTTGCAAAAAGGATTACGGGCGAAAGTGGCGATGAAAAATTTTGGCAGCTCAACCAAAAATTATGACTACGGAAGTATTCTTATTCCCGTACAAAATCAGAGTTTAGATAAGCAAGAATTATTTGGTTTTCTGAAGGAGGTTTCAGAAGCATCCAATGTTCAAATAGACGCATTACAAACCGGGCTTACCACGGGAATTAACCTGGGCAGTAATGAGTTTAAAGCCCTGCAACCTGCAAAAGTCGCCATGTTGGTAGGTGATGGTATAAATCCGTACGACGCCGGAGAAATCTGGCATTTATTCGACCAGCGTTTCGAGATGAAACTTACCAAACTCGATCTGCGCAGTTTTTCACGAGCCGATCTTAACAGATATACCGACATCATCATCCCGGCCACCTGGGGCGGTTCTCTTGGAGAAGCCGAAGCCGATAAATTGAAAACCTGGGTAAACGCGGGTGGTAGCCTTATCGCTTACCGAAACACCGCCAAATGGCTGGACCGGCACAATTTTATGGATCTGGAATTTAAAGAACAGGAGTTAGTTGCCGAAGATATTAGCTTCGAAGACCGGGGCGATTTTACCGGCGCTCAGGGAATAGGCGGGGCGATTTTTGAAGCCAGGCTCGATCGATCTCATCCCATAGCTTTTGGCTACAAAGATGATAAACTCCCATTGTTCAGAAATACTACCTTATTTCTTGAAGCCGACAAACAGAGTTATAAAAATCCCATAACCTATACTGAAGATCCTCTGTTAAGCGGATACATCAGCAAACCCAACCTGGATTCTTTGGCCGGCACCGTGCCATTTAAACATAAAAAAATGGGTCGGGGTGATGTGATTTTGTTTACGGACAACACCAACTTTAGAGCTTTTTGGTTTGGCACCAAAAAATTGCTGATGAATGCGGTTTTCTTCGGGGAGCATATGTAGACTCAAAATGTGTTTTTAAATCATAATAGGGCTGTGAACCGTGGTTTACAGCCCTATTTTAATTTCAGATTAATAAGTTTTAATGCTTTTTTAAAATCCTCTTTTTAGGCAGCTTCTAACTTTGCAAACCCAAAAATTCAGGTTATGCGTTTTAGAGGTTTAATTTCACTATTTGCTTTAATCATCTTTCTGCCTCTTAAGGCACAGGAAATAAAATTTCTGGGGAATGCACATCAGGATGAGGCTATAATTCTCCAAAACGACACCCTAAGGCTGCCATTTCCTATCGCTACAGAAAAGCGCCTGTCTCTCGAGGATATAGAAATTAAAAAAGAAGGGAGATATCTCACCGGCTTACCCGAATTAAGCAGCGACCCTATACGGGGTTTTACCTTTGGCGCCAATGCTTGTTTATTCAACAATCTTACGAAAGACGATCCTTTCTTCTACTACACCCCCTACCGGGTTAGGTATGCGGTGGGTGCCAGGGTAGCTCAGAACGGAAGAATAGACGGTGAGTTTAACATCGATATTCCATTTGCATTTAACACTAAATGGCGGTTAAGAGGAGATATAATTTTTGCAAACGACCCGCACTGGCAGTATTTTGGATTGGGCGCTCAAACTTTAAACCCATTATCTTATATAGACAAGCAAACAGGCCAAAGGCTTACCAATGCACAATACGATGATTATGAGGAAAATTTGCAGCGCACGCGTTACGGAATGCCCCGAAGAGGGGAAGATCCCAATCAAATTTATACCGATTATCACTTCAATGAGATTGATTATTCCCAATTTCTGGTAGGCCTTGCTGCCGAAAGATCCTTTTATGAAGGGCGCCTGCGACTTATGTTTGGCCTGGAGTATTTAAAAATAAATATAGACACCTACGATTTTAATGAGGTTGAAGAAGCCATAGATACCGAAACCGGGCAACGAACTACAGCAATACAGGGGCGCACCCAATTAACCCAGGATTATTTATTATCTCAAAATAATCCGGCTAATTCCCATTGGGCCCGCCAGGGTATTGGAGGTTATCATGGAGGCCGAATCATTCTGGCCCAATCTGGGATTATGTGGGATACCCGCGATCTGGAACCCGATCCTTCCAGCGGAGTTTTCGCCGAGCTGGCTCAGGAAATTTCTGCTCCCTGGATGGGATCTGAATTCGATTTCACCAAACATTTGCTTCAGGGGATTTTTTATAAAAAACTGCTTCCGCAGCATCTAGGGAGAACCGTCTTAACAGGAAGATTTGCCCTGGGTTATATTCGTGGAAGCAATATTCCATTTACTGAAGTTATGGACCTTTGGGGTTCTTCGGAAGGGGGAGGAATCCCTGTTTTGGGAGGATCTCAAGCCCTTCGTGGTTTTAGAGAGTCACGATTTGGAGGAATGCTTACCGGGCTTACCAACTGGGAGATCAGAGCCCGGTTCTACCAAACCCGAATTCTAAACCAACACCTGGCCTTTTATGCAGTTCCGTTTTTTGATGCCGGTAGAGTTTGGGATAGCCTTGAAGAGATGAACCTTAAAAACTTTAAAACCAGTAGAGGGCTGGGAGCCAGAATTGCCTGGAACCAGGCTACAATTCTAAGATTCGATTACGCGAAATCTAATGAAGGCAACCAGTTCTTCTTTGTTTTGGGCCATACTTTCTAATTCCCGGGTTTTATAAATTAAAAATTGGCATATTCCGCTAATAAAATTAAATTTGTTCCACATTTGGCAATGATGTCTGCCTTGAACCGCCATAATTGGCTAATGACTTCTGCAAACGGGCTATAAGCCCTAATTTTTCTATTTAAGGCAGTATGAAGATCTCCAGATTATTCGATTATTTGAGCAGGTTGGAACAGATTCCGGCCCTGGTTTATCTATTTAAATGGTTCCTTATTTGTAGCCTTTTAGGCTTATTGGCAGGATCGGCTTCGGCTTTTTTCCTGGTAGCGCTGGAATGGGCCACCCAAACCAGGGAAAGCAATCTCTGGATTATCGCACTACTCCCATTCGGCGGATTAATTATAGGAATGTCTTATCATCTTTGGGGAAATTCTGTAGTAAAAGGAAACGACCTGCTACTGGAAGAATTTCATAGCCCCCGAAAAATTATACCCTTCAGAATGGCACCGCTGGTGTTGTTTGGTACGATTCTTACCCATCTCTTTGGCGGCTCGGCCGGGAGAGAGGGCACGGCAGTACAGGTAGGCGGCGCTATAGCCGACAGGATTACCCGAATTTTCAAATTAAAAACCAGGGATCGAAAAATCCTCCTCATCGCCGGGATAAGTGCAGGTTTTGCCTCGGTCTTCGGGACCCCCCTGGCAGGTGCTATTTTTGCTTTGGAAGTTTTGGTCCTGGGGCGAATTAGATTGGATGCCATCCTGCCCAGTTTTATGGCAGCGATTCTGGCCGACTATGTAGTAAAAATCTGGAACGTGTCGCACACGCACTACCAAATAGATCTGGTTCCGGAAATGAATCCGGCCAATCTCCTGTGGGCCCTGCTGGCAGGAATTCTATTTGGACTTGCAGCACGCCTGTTCTCTAAAAGCACCCATTTTTGGGGAAGGCTTTTCAGAAGTAAAATAAAATATCCGCCGCTGCGCCCCGTACTGGGTGGGGCCGTTATCGCTATCTTCGTTTTTAGTATGGGTACTACCAAATATATTGGGCTGGGAATCCCTACCATCGTAGAATCTTTTTCTGCAGAACTTCCCTCCTACGACTTCCTTTTAAAAATTTTATTTACATCCTTTACCTTAGGGGCCGGCTTTAAGGGCGGGGAAGTAACTCCCCTGTTTTTTATAGGAGCCACCCTGGGAAATGCCCTGTTCTGGATCTTCCCTTTACCACTGGGAATTCTCGCCGGAATGGGCTTTGTGGCTGTTTTCGCCGGAGCCACCAATACCCCAATCGCCTGTACTCTTATGGGCATCGAACTTTTTGGAATTGAAAGCGGGGTTTTTATCGCCCTGGCCTGTATCACCGCTTATTTGTTTTCTGGGCATTCAGGGATATATTCGTCTCAAATCATCGGAAGTCCGAAACATATTTTTTACGGAAAAGATAAAGGTTTAAGCCTATCAGAAGTAAAAAACAAACGACAAAATGGAGACTAGAAATTGACCTGCTTTGTTTGGTAATTAACCTACCCTAAGGCCGTTTTCCACTTTTATGCCGGGATGTAGCAAGACGATGTCGTTGTCATCTCCCATAGCTCCCAGCACGAGGCACTCACTCATAAAATTCGCAATTTGCTTCTTCGGAAAATTAACCACGGCCACCACCTGCCGTTGAAGCAGCTCTTCTTTAGCATAGCGTTTGGTGATTTGGGCCGATGTTTTTAACACCCCCAGTTTTTTGCCAAAATCGATATGCAACTGGTACGCAGGCTTGCGGGCTTCGGGAAAATCCTTTACCTCGATTATGGTACCTACACGCATTTCTACTTTTTGAAAATCTTCCCAACTTAAGGCCATCTCTTTTTTATGTTGAAAATAGTTAAAACTGAAAATCCAGACCAACAATTGTGTAAATTTAATCTCCTCCCCAAATTACAACTCCGCAACCTGCTTTAACATAGAAATTTATTATTTCAGGAAATAATATTCCTATGGGTTTAGTAGGATTTAATACTGAAATACAGGTAAATTTAGATTCAGAAACCGCTAAAACTATATAAAGATGAGTACACTTAAATTAGGGGATAAAGCCCCGAACTTCGACGCAGAAACTTCAGATGGAAAGATCAATTTTTACGATTACCTGGGCGATGGCTGGGGAGTTTTGTTCTCCCACCCGGCCGATTACACCCCGGTTTGCACCACCGAACTGGGCGCCGTGGCGAAATACAAGAACGAATTTGAAAAACGTAATGTTAAGGTGATGGCCCTTAGTGTCGATGGGCTGGAGTCCCATAAAGGTTGGATTGAAGACATCAACGACACTCAAAATACCAGAGTGAATTTTCCGATAATCGCCGATAAAGACCGCAAGGTTTCAGAGTTGTACGATATGATTCACCCTAATGCCGATGCAACAGCTACGGTGCGCTCGGTATATGTGATTGGTCCCGATAAGACCATTCGGTTAATGATTACCTATCCCGCCAGTACCGGCCGAAATTTTGAAGAATTGTTAAGGGTTATCGACAGCCTTCAACTCACAGAGTATAAAAAAGTGGCAACCCCGGCAAACTGGAAACAGGGAGAAGATGTGGTGATTAGCCCATCGGTTTCAGATGAAGATGCTGAAAAAATGTTTCCGAAGGGATTCAAAAAAATAAGGTCTTATTTAAGAATGACCCCACAGCCCGATTCGAAATAGGCTATAGAATTAAAGCTGCCTGAAAATGATAAAGTTGTAATCTTGAGCGCAGTCGAAAGCTATTATTAATTGACTCTAATTCTCGACTCCGCTCTAATTGACAATAAATAATTATTCAGTCCACCTGAAAAATTTCCTGGAAGTTGTCATCCTGAGCATAGTCGGGAATAAAGTCTATTTAATAAAAAACCCCACAGGAGAAAGATACCTGTGGGGTTTTACTATATAATTTTTTAGAAAAAAACTACTTAACTTCCATTAATTCCACATCAAATATCAAACTGGCATTCGGCGGAATTACACCTCCGGCGCCACGGTCACCATAACCCAGGTGAGATGGAATCACAAACCGGGCCTGATCACCAACTCTCAATAGCTGAATTCCTTCATCCCAGCCAGAAATTACGTGACCCATTCCAATAGGAAATTCGATAGGCTGATTTCTTTTGTAAGACGAATCGAAAACGGTCCCGTCGCTTAGCATTCCTTTATAATGTACCGCTACGGTTTTTCCTTTTTCGGCTTTAGCACCATCGCCTTTCTTTTCAATCTTATAATGCAGGCCGCTTTCGGTGGTTTCGAAACCCTGGGATAATTCTCCCAAAAGTTCTTCTTCGCGCTTTTTGGCTGCAGCTTCCCGCTCGGCCTTGGCACCATCAAATACTCTAAAAGACTCTACGGCATTGAAATTTTTCGCAGCCTCACCTTCTCTAATGATTTCCAGTTTTTCTATCTTATCGCCTTGTTTTATGGCATCTACCACATCCTGACCTTCAACCACACTGCCAAAAACCGTGTGTTTCCCGTCTAACCAGGGAGTTTCTACGTGAGTGATAAAAAACTGGCTCCCGTTGGTACCTGGACCTGCATTAGCCATAGAAAGTTTTCCCGGGGCGTCGTGTTTTAGATCGGGGTGAATTTCATCTTCAAACTGATATCCTGGGCCACCAACTCCGGTGCCCTGAGGGTCTCCCCCCTGAATCATAAAATCGGGGATCACCCGGTGAAATTTTAATCCGTCATAGTAAGCTTTTCCCTGCGGAAAAGCTTTGTTTTCAAGTTTTCCTTCAGCAAGACCTACAAAATTCCCTACTGTTCCCGGGGTTTTTTCAAATTCCAATTCGACAAGGATTTCACCCTTGCTGGTATGGAATTTTGCATATAATCCGTCGTTCATTTTCTTTAAATTTTATTGAGCGGCAAAGATACCATTTTCATTAATAAACCCTCTCCCCGTTAAGCCAGGTTTGTCTTACTTTCAGGTTGGGAATCTGGTTCTGGTCTATTTCCATAAGATCATCTTCGAGGATGATGAAATCGGCAAATTTTCCGGGTTCTATACTGCCTTTTTCGTCTTCTTCAAAATTCGAATAAGCCGCCCAGATCGTCATTCCCCTAAGGGTTTCCTCTCTGGAAAGCGCCTGATCTATCATAAATCCGCCTTCAGGATAATTTTCGGTATCCTGCCGGGCCACAGCAGCATAAAAAGTAAGAAACGGGCTCACCTCTTCTACCGGGAAATCGGTGCCCAGGGCAACTATTCCGGCCTGGTTCAGTAGTTTTTTAAACGCATAAGCGCCTTTGATGCGCTCTTCCCCCAATCTATCTTCAGCCCAGTACATATCGCTGGTGGCGTGGGTAGGCTGCACTGATGGAATAATATTTTTGCTGAAATATTTAAAATCTTCCTCCTCGATAACCTGCGAGTGTTCCACCCTCCAGCGGCGGTCCTCATCGTCTTTCAGCAAGCGGTCATAGGTTTCCAGCACCAAATAATTTGCAGAATCTCCTATCGCGTGGGTATTTAGCTGAAATTTAGAATTCGCTACCCGTTCAGCCGTTTGTTTAAAATCTTCAGGAGATGAAAGCAAAGCTCCGAAATGACCTGCACGATCGCTGTAAGGCTCTTTTAAGGCGGCACCCCTCGAACCCAGAGCTCCATCGCCATAGAATTTCACCGAACGAACATTTAACCTTTCGGTTTTAATGGGATCTTTATCCAGGTAATAATCCAGGTTTTCCTCAGTATTGCTCAGCATCGCGTAAATACGCATTTTAAGCTCACCTGCCTGCTGCAGGCTGTCGATAAGTTCAATAGTGGCCTTATCGATCCCGGCGTCATCTACGGTGGTTAAACCATAACTAAAACAGATTTCCTGAGCTTCTAAAAGCGCATTTATTTGTTCCTCTAAGGTGGGGGCAGGCTCGGCATCGGCGATTAGACCCATAGGATTATCGACTAAAATCCCGGTTAATTTTCCATCTTTTTGTTCAATATCACCTCCTTCAAAGGGAGTTGAGGTGGTGATCCCGGCGCGATCCAGCGCCGCCTGGTTGGCCAAAAGTGCGTGGCCGTCGATACGGGTAACTGCGATGGGGGTATCGGGAAAAAGAAGATCAAGGGTATCTTTCTTCGGAAATTCTTTCACCTCCCAGTCATTTTGATCCCATCCCCGGCCGGTGATGAAATCGGCGTTGCGTTCTTCCTGAAAATCTACAATGCGTTGTACTACCTCTTCAAAACTTTTAGTCCCTGTGAGATCTACTTTTTGCTGCTGAAGGCCCAGCCTGTAAAAGTGAGCGTGAGCATCGATGAACCCGGGATACACCGGTTTACCACCGGCATCGATGGTTTGTTTAGCTTTGTATTTATCCTCGAGGGCATCAGAAGTGCCTATATCTACAAATTTCCCGTCTTTCACTACAAAAGCTTCAGCTTTAGAAAAAGCATCGTCTACGGTATAGACTTTAGCATTGATCACCAGTAGGTCTACCTCTTCACGGGCGTTCTCGTTACAGGCAACAAGCAATAAACCCAGCAGGGCAAAAATGTATATTTTCTTCATAAAAATTTGATTTGGTATAAAAATAGAAAATGCGCCCGGAAAAGGCGCATTTTCAGCAGGATTTAAATTTTGTTTAGAACCAGGATGAAACCGCCTCGCTTATAGCGATACGGATATCGGGGTTGGCAGCAGCGGCCAGGGCCACCGATACAAAAAGTCCTAACATCGCATAAGCAAAATCCCTGAAAATCATTTTTCCGGCTTTTTTGCGGTGTTTCTTGCCTTTCTTGGTACGGGCAAGACTTATGGCTATTTCACGACCTCCGATAACCCCCAGGAAAACCCAGGTAGTACTCATTGGTACAGTACTTATAAAGAGTTTGTAGATAAGTAGAATCACATAGGTCAAATCTACCAGCGTAGCTGCCCGAATATCTGAAATTCGTGCTTTTTCGCTCACCACTTCCTGAATTCTATCTCCCCTTAGGTAAAAAAGCAGACCCAGCCCAAAGAAAATTGTAAGGGCAAACACTATAAATTCAAACAGACTTTGTTGTCTGGGAAGGAATACCGCGATATTGGCCCCATCCTGCATCACCCAAACGGCCCAAAGTGTACCACTAACCGTCCATTGCACTGCTGTCCAACCTGCGTGAGCCTTCCGACTTTTGAAGTACTTCTTGATCATATTATAAGAGAAATACCACACCAGGAAAGATAGGATAAAGGCCATAATATATCCGCTCCAGCTCTTCCAAACCACCGAGGTGATTCCCGAGGTATCGGCACTAAATACACTCAAAATAAGGAAGGTAGTAGACACCGGCATCTTCATTCTGGTAAGAATTAAAAGCACCAGTGGCGCTATGATTTGCCAGAAACTAAAACTCTCAGGATGAGGGTATTTGGAGGTACCATCGGGGCTTAAAAGACGCTGATAAGTAACATCTCCATCAAAATAAATCCAGCTGAAACTCACTACTCCCAGAAAAATGGTTCCCACGAACAGCCAAAGTATCCACCAGCGTTTCGCTTTGTTGGATTCGATGAAAGTACCCAGGGATTGGATACTATCGTTAGCAACCGTGGCGTAGGCGGCAAAGAAAAAGCCCAGCCACATCCCGGCCCGGCCATAGCCTGTAGCGATTCCGGCCAAAATTATACCTATAATTACAATGGCAAGGAAGGTTTTTTCCTTTACCAGAACATCCAGAATATTCAAATAGGGTTTACTCCGGTCTTCTCTTTTAAATTTCTTTCCCTTTGCCATGTAGTAGCTTAGATTTGGGTTTTTAGCGCTGCAATATTAATTACTTATAAGATTAAATTTAGGTTTTCTATGTTGTTTTATTGTTAAGTAATTATTTCTGGTTCAAAGTTCAAAATTTATGATTCAAGGTTTAAGGTTCAAGGTTCAAGGTTCAAGATTCAAAGTTCAAGATTCAAAGTTCAATGTTCAATGTTCAAAGTTCAGTTCAAGTTTATCTAAAGAACTGGTAAACCGGCAATGGAACGCTGAGAACGCAGATGTTGTTGATTTTCGCTGATAAAATAATCTGCGCAAAATCTTTAGAATCTGCGTTATCTGTGGTCTATTAATAAATTTAAGATTAAGGGTTCTAAGTTCAAGATTCAGGATTCAAAGTTCAGGGTTCAAAAAATATGGGTTATGAATTAAGCCTTATCACTTAACCCATAACCCATAATTCATAATTCATAACTCTGAACCTCTGCTAGAAATCGAATTTGTAGGTTGCGCCGGCGAGTACCTGTATGCCCTGCACCTGGAAGTTGGTCCATTGCTGGTAATTATTGTTGAGCAGGTTGCTGCCTTTGGCAAAAATCGAAAGTTGTTCATTAAAGCGGTAGCCTAGATGCGCATTTAAATCCAGGAAAGAATCAACAGTGATAACCTGAGGAGCTTCTATCATAGAATTGGTTATTTCTATGCTATGATCCAGGTCCTTTCGTTCTCCTACATAGAAAAAGTTGGCGCCTGCATACCATTTTTCGGTGATCTGGTAATCGGCATTAAGGCTGGCTTTCATTGTGGGCAGGTTCCAGGCTTCAGCCTGTTGGTCTGTGTTGTAATCTAAAAATTCGCCGTTAAGGCTCATTCTGAAATTACGGTTTACATCTACATTCAATTCAGCAAAAAAGGAAAGAGTTCTCACGTCATCGTAAACCAACCCAAAAGAATTTCCGTAGCCATAATTCTTTCCTGATGCAGGATAATAGGCATTGCGCTGAAATAAAGCTTTATTGAATTCAGACATATAACTTCCGCGGAAATTATAGCCAAAAAACTCCCCGAGCTTCCCCTTAGCACCCAGATAGCCATTGTATTCGCTATCGGTTGGCATAATTTCAACACCGGGAGCTAGATAGGGGTTTTCTGTAAAAAACTGATAATAGGTGTTTTGTTTTAAATCTCCCTCAAGCCCGGCATAAGCGGTGAAATAATCACCGGCAAGCCTGTAGCTGGCAGTGACCTGCGGATAAATATAAAAGCTGTTAGAAGAATTCTCGGCATCCAGGCTGTAAAACAGGCCTAATCCAAGATTTAAACTCAAATCATCACGCAAGATCAAAAGACTGGGGGCAATTCCAAAGTTCATAAAGGTATAATCTGAACCTCCGCCTAACAGGCTTTCTTCAAATTTCCCGTTTACGATATCGGCATAGAGGTTAGTCGTAATAAGTTCATCGGCGATATTCAGTTCAAAAATCGCATTGGCGTTAAAATGATTTTCGGCTGAAGAATACGAATCTCCCGAATGCCTGAACCTGGCCTTTGCAGTATCGAAGAAGCTGTCATAAAGATCAAGTTCTCCCCCGGCATAGACCGAAAAATAGTTTTGCTGTGGATCTAGCTGGTAATAAAATTCTTCAGGCTGCGACAGCTCTTCAGGAAGGCCATACCAGTTAAACAGGCGATGTTCCCCTCCTACTTCAGTTTTCCAGCTAAGGTTTCTATTTCTGGAATTATAGCTCAGGTTTAGTTCTGAATCATAGAATTTATCATCCAGAATCAACCCGTCTATTCCCCCCTGGGAAGAATTATGGGTAAGAAAAATTCCGAAGTTATCGGTGCGATTAACTTCCAGGTTGCTGTAGAATTCAGCCAAAACATTGGTATAATTTCCAAAACCAAGGGTGGCATAATTGTCAAAAACGCGTTCCGGTCTTCTTCGTTCTACAGTACTGGCCTGGCCTTTGGCCGGCGTAAAAGTAGAAGCCACGGGCACCGAGAAAATTCGATACTGCACCGGTTTCTTGGTTTCGCCCAAGGAATCGCCTCTGGTTGGCATTTCTCTCAATTTATTGGCATCGCCAACCTCGGGGGTGTACGGCTTTATAACGGTTACGGTTTCACTGCCTATGGGATCCTGGGCAAAAAGAGTTCCGCCGGTAAGGAGCATTCCAAATACCAGGCATCTTTTTATTGAAACTATTCGCATAGATAAGTTAGATTAAGTTTTTAGTTATTTGTTTCTACCGATGAGTTGGTACGGGCTTCTCTGGTCTTGATTCGGGATAGCTCGGCTTTGGCCTCATTAACGATCTCGGGGTAATTGCTGAAATTCTCAATCACTTTTTCCAAAACAAAGGTTGCCTGGTAGGCATCTCCCAGTTTGTCAAAGTTTTTCCCCATCAATACAAGGCCTTTCCCGCCCCATTTTTTATATCCTGAAAAATCTTTTGCCAGCACCTGCACTGCGGCATTTGAGGCTTCGTAATTTCCATCCTTATTTTTAAAATAGGCATCATAATAAAGAGCTTCGGCTGCAAGCTCACCTGAAGCCGTTTTCTGCACCTCGGCATAAGCCGCTTTGGCCTTGTTCTCATTACCAGATTTCATCGCCGAACGGGCTACGATCACCCTGGCATCATTGCGGGCGCGTTCATCGGCCTGCGAATTGGCTATCACCTTTTCGGCATAAGCTGCGGCCTGGGTAGGATTATTACTTTCGTCATATACCTTCATCAAATTAGACTGGGCGAAAATCCTGTTTTCTTCGGAAGCTGCCTCCTTTTCCAATCGCTCTAAAAGCGGACGGGCTTCCTGGTATCTCGATTTCTCAAGATATAACTGGGAAAGTCTTGCCAGTGATTGCTCGGTGAATTCATTTTTAGGCCTTTCGGTTACAAACCTGTAATGCTTTTCTGAAGCATCCTTGCGGTTTTCTCTCCAGTACAATTGCGCCAGGTAATAATTGGCGTTTATTGAATGAATTCCATTAGGGAAACTCTGAAGATATTTCTCGAATCCGCTAATGGCCTGCGCCGAGTTGTTATTGAAATATTGATTTTCAGCCGATTGGTAGGTGGTATTATCCAAATCTGCATCACTCACCTCAACAAAGTCGATTCCACGAACCCAGCTGGCGTATTCATCGGTGCGACCCAGGTCTATATAGACCATTCGGGCAGTAGAAACCGCCTGCATCGCCTCGGGAGTCCCGGGGTGATCGGCCACTACTTTCTTAAGTCTTTCCAGCGCCTGACTTCCCTGATCGTTGTTATAATAGATCAATCCCTGTCGCAGCATAGCTTTGGGCGCAAAACTGCTTTGCGGTACATCTCTAATCAAGCGGTTATAGGCTTCAATAGCACGGGAAGTATTATTCATCGCCACATAAGTATTACCTAACTCATAAAGTGCATCATCCCTGTAAGATGAACGTGGGTAAGCACTTACGAATCTGTTCAATTCTTCCAGTTTACTTTCATTCCTGTCTACAAAGCCATAACTAATAGCCTTTTGGAAGGCTGCATAATCGCTGGTAGAACCATTCATCGCAATAGCTTTATCGTAGGCTTCCATAGCCGGCCAGTACTGGCTGCTAACAAAATAGCTATCTCCCAGGCGCAAAAGAGCATCGGCTCGCCGCACTGAATTTTTAGAATTATCGGCAGTATACTTTTTGAAATAATCTATAGCGCGGGCATATTCTTTTTTCTTGAAATATGCATATCCCAGGTTATAGTCGAGATTTTCCATTTCGGGAGTGCCTCTGGCGGGGGCCATTCCGGCAAATTCTCTGTAACCTACAATTGCATTATCAAGGCTGTTGATATTAAATTCGCTTTCGGCTTTCCAGAAGGTCGCCCGGGCATTGATTTGTGGATCGCGCGGCTCTTTTAAAGCCTTGTCGAACATTTCGATGGCCTTGTGATAATCGCCGAGTTCATAAAGGTCCAACCCGTAGAAATAGGCCACTTTTTGATAGGCCTGCTTGTCGGCGAAATTGCGGTTGTTTTCCAGCAAATTCATCGCCTCCTCATAGTTTTTAGTGGTGATAAAGGAGTCTATGAGTAAATTCTGAACCTCATCGCGAGCGGGAGAATCTGGATAGGTTTCCAGGTAAGTCATCAAAACACGGGAGGGGCTTTCGTAAGAGTTTCCTATCTCATAGCTTAGTTTTGCGTAATTCAGAAAAGCATCCTGTTTGATCTCGTTATTATAATCCATCTCGCTGGCGTTTTTAAACGCATTAAGGGCCTGCTGTTTCTGATCAAGATTCAAATAAGACTGGGCTAAATGATAATAGGCGTTTTGAGCCACTTCATTTTTCCCGTCTATAATTTTATTGAATTCTGAAATCGCCTTCTGAAAATCTCCCTGCTTATAATAGGCATAGCCAATCTGGTAGTAATCGGTATTGTTCCATTTCCCTCTTTCTCCCCGGTATTCCTGAAGATATGGAATCGCCTCCTCGTACTGGCCCAGGTTAAAATAACTCTCTCCAATAATTTTATTCAGCTGAGATTGCTCCAGGCGGGTAGAGCGGTTAAGCTGCTGTTTGGCTAGTTTGATAGCCTCTTCAAAATTCCCGAGTTTAAAGTTCATATCGGCCTGGAAATAGGAAAGGTCTTCAGAATATCGGGAATTGTCGCTAACTTCTTCAAAAAGTTCATTGGCCTCTTCGTAATCGTCGCCTTCATAAGCCATATAACCCAGGTAATATTTGGCCTGTGCCCCATATTCCTGAGAGTTTCTCACTCTTTCAAGATAGGTACGCGCCTGGTCGAACTGGTTAGCTCTAAAAAAAGCATAACCATTATTGAAATAATAGCGCTCCCGGTCTGCGCGGCTCATCGCGTTTTCATCAACGCGATCGTACCAACGCCGGGCCAGGGCATATTTTCCTGTTTCGAAATAATAATCGGCCACATCGAGATAGGCCGAATTGGTTTTGGTGCTGGTAGGATAGCGGGTTACAAAACGCTCCATAAGCCTGTCGGCCCCGGGCTGGTTGAGCCTTACCGCAGCATTGGCGATATAATAAGCACAATCGGCTTCGATTTTTTCATCGTTAGTACTGTCTTTTACCTCATCAAAAAGATTCTGGGCGGCCAGGAACTGTTTATTGTTATATAATTCCATCGCCCGGTTAAATTTTGCGAGCTCATTGGTATGTGCAGCCGACTGCTGCGCGAAGCTGTGGAAATTTAAAAGTATAACTCCTAAAAAAAATAAGGCAGGCTTCAAATTCATAGATCGGGTTTTTAAATGTGATTCAAATATAATTTAAACCTTGCTTTAATAACGTGGCTTTAACGGGTTAATTATACACAAGATTAAAATTGAAAATTTTCTTCAGCAAAAAAATAATTAGACTAAAGTTCCTGCCAACCGCGTTAACTCAGAAAATGGATTGTTCAATAAACTTGTAGCCCATATTTGACCATCATAAATTTGTTCTTACTTTTACCCATAAATCATAAATTATGTCCCAACCCGTACTGGAACTTAAAAACGCGGCCATTTACCAGCGCGAAAGCCTAATCTTATCTGAAGTTGATGTCACCGTAAACAAAGGTGATTTTGTATATCTTATAGGAAAAACCGGGACCGGGAAAAGTAGTTTTATGAAAACCCTTTATGGCGACCTCCCGCTTACCGAGGGCGAGGGCCATATCGTAGATTTTAATTTGCGAACACTTAAAGAAAGAGATATTCCTTACCTGAGGCGAAAACTCGGGGTGGTATTCCAGGATTTTAAATTACTTACCGACCGGAATATAAAAGACAACCTGCTTTTTGTATTGAAAGCCACAGGATGGAAAGATCAAAAAGCGATGGATCATAAGATCAATGAAGTTTTGGACAAGGTTGGAATGAAGACCAAAGATTTTAAATTCCCTTATCAGCTTTCTGGTGGCGAGCAGCAAAGGGTGGCTATCGCCCGTGCCCTGCTTAACGACCCTGAACTTATCCTGGCCGATGAACCTACCGGAAACCTGGATCCTCAAACTTCGGTAGAGGTGATGGAAGTGCTTCAGGAAATAAGCAAAAACGGGAATACAATTTTAATGGCTACTCACGATTATGCCTTGCTTTTAAAATACCCATCGAAAACCCTTAAATGCGATGGACAGCGGGTTTTTGAGGTGGTTCAAAAAAGCGTGTAGAAACTTTAATTTTTATCTTCCAGCAAAGGCACGAAACGAAATTCACCAAATTCGGTTTTGTCGAATTCCCGGTTCGATTTTCGAATAAATAGCGTCATTACCTGTACCTCATCTCCTACGGGAATGACCATACGTCCTCCAGGTTTTAATTGCGCCAGTAAATCTTTTGGCACATAAGGTGCTCCTGCAGTTACTATGATTTTATCGAAAGGAGCATATTCGGGCAGGCCTTTATACCCGTCACCAAAACTCAAATGTTTTGGCCGGTAACCAAGTTTGGTAAGAAAACTTTTAGTCTTTTTATAGAGTTCGCGCTGGCGTTCTATACTATACACCCTGGCACCAAGTTCACAGAGTACAGCAGTTTGATAACCGCTACCAGTTCCAATTTCCAGAACCGCATCACCTTTCTCAATTTCCAGTTTTTCGGTTTGGAAGGCTACGGTATAGGGTTGGGAGATAGTTTGATCGGCGGCGATGGGAAAGGCCTTATCCTGGTAGGCGTGATCCTCAAAACTGCTGTCCATGAACAAATGCCGCGGAATTTTACCAATGGCATCCAGCACTTTTTTATCCTGAATTCCTTTTCTCTGAATGGTTTTTACCAGCTGTTGCCTTTTACCTTTATGTCTAAAATTATCCTGAAACACCTCGACGCGATTTAAATGCAAAAATACTCAATCTTCCCCTTAGCATCCAAGCCGGGGAAGCCCCGAATATTCCGCAGCATTATAAAGTATTTACAATCAAAATGCTATTTTTGTGAAAAATGCAAAAATATGTTGAAAGTCGGGGTGCTTGGTGCAGGACACTTAGGAAAAATACATTTAAAATTACTCAACGAATCTTCCAAATATGAATTAACCGGGTTTTACGACCCCAATACTTCAAATGCCGAAAAAGTAAATGGCGATTTTGGCTATAAAAGTTATGGCAGCTTAGACGATTTGATTTCTGAAGTAGATGTGGTAGATATAGTAACTCCTACCCTTTCGCATTTCGAAGTCGCCAAAAAAGCAATTAAGGCGGGAAAGCATGTTTTTATTGAAAAACCCATCACCAACACCGTTGAGGAGGCTTTAGAATTGATAGAACTGGCCCAAGCCAACGGCGTTAAAGGCCAGGTGGGTCACGTGGAACGCTTCAACCCCGCTTTTAAAGCGGTGGCCTCCCGCTTTGATAACCCGATGTTTATAGAAGCGCATCGCCTGGCTGAATTCAATCCCCGCGGAACCGATGTTCCCGTGGTCCTGGATTTGATGATTCACGATATAGACGCTGTTTTAAGCGTGGTTAATTCTGAAGTTAAAAGCGTTTCTTCAAGCGGGATTTCGGTTATTAGCGAAACTCCCGATATTGCCAATGCCCGCATCGTGTTTGAAAATGGCTGTGTGGCCAATCTAACCGCCAGCCGCATTTCGCTGAAGAATATGCGCAAATCCAGATTCTTTCAACGCGACGCCTATATCTCGGTAGATTATCTGGAGAAAAAATGCGAAGTCGTAAAGATGAAAGACGCCCCCGAAAAACCTTCAGATTTTGCTATGATTCTACAAAACGCCGAAGGTTTGAAAAAACAGATCTATTTCGACAATCCGCTGGTATCACCAAACAACGCCATATTAGAAGAGTTGGAGAGTTTTGCTTCAGCCATACACAACAATACCGAACCTGTGGTGAGCCTGGAAGCAGGCACCAAAGCCCTGGAAGTGGCCAAACAGGTAATCGCAAATTTTAACAACTAAAAAACCACATATAAAATGAAAAATATCGCAGTAATTGGAGCAGGAACTATGGGCAACGGGATTGCCCACACCTTTGCCCAATTTGGATACGAGGTAAACCTTATAGACATTTCAGAAGAAAGCCTTGAAAAAGGTCTAAAAACTATCGCGACCAATCTTGACCGTATGGTGGCCAAGGAAAAAATTAGCGAAGCCGATAAGGAAACTACCCTTAACAACATACATAAATTTACCGACCTGCAAACAGGAGTAAAAGAGGTCGATCTGGTAGTAGAAGCTGCTACCGAAAATGAAGCCTTGAAGCTGAAAATTTTTAAGCAGCTCGATGAATTTTGTGGAAAAAAAGTAATTCTGGCCTCTAACACCTCATCGATTTCAATCACCCAAATCGCTTCAGTAGTTTCAAATCCTGAAAGGGTGATTGGTATGCACTTTATGAACCCCGTACCGCTGATGAAACTGGTAGAAATCATTCGTGGGTACAATACCAGCAACGAGGTAACCAAAAGCATCATGGAACTTTCAGAAAACCTGAATAAGGTTCCGGTAGAGGTGAACGATTACCCGGGCTTTGTGGCCAACCGTATTTTAATGCCTATGATCAACGAGGCGATTGAAACGCTTTACAATGGCGTGGCCGGGGTTTATGAAATCGACACAGTGATGAAACTGGGAATGGCCCACCCGATGGGACCTTTGCAGTTAGCCGATTTTATTGGGCTGGACGTTTGCCATTCGATCCTGGAGGTGATGTATGATGGCTTTAAAAACCCAAAATACGCTCCCTGTCCCTTGCTTACCAATATGGTGAAAGCCGGGAAACTGGGAGTTAAATCGGGAGAAGGTTTTTATGATTATTCAGAAAGCAAGAAAGCTGAAAAGGTTTCAGCTCAATTTCAATCTTAAGTAGAATATTTGGCTAAGATCATTCCATTTAGAGCGGTACGCCCGGTAAGGGCCAAGGCGGGATTGGTAGCTTCCCGCCCCTACGAAGATTACAGCACTGCCGAGCTTACCGCTCAGCTTGAATTTAACCCGTATTCATTTCTGCATATCATCAATCCGGGTTATAAATTTCAGCATAAAATAAACGGGCCCCAGCGATTTGAACTGGTGAAAAACCGCTACCTGGAATTCAGGGAAGAACATACTTTTATTCGTGATGAGAAGCCCTGCTATTATGTGTATCGCATCAAAACCCGCTTTAATGAATGCTGCGGAATCATCGCCGCCGCCAGTGCCGGCGATTATGAACAAGGGGTCATTAAAAAACATGAAGACACCATCACCCCCCGGGAAGAACTTTTTAAAGAGTATCTTAAAGTTGTGGGATTTAATACAGAACCGGTTTTGCTCACTTACCCCGACAATCCCGAGTTAAACAGGATACTTCAGGATATTATGCAAACCCGGGCCGAATATGAATTCGCTACCTCAAACCGCGAAATTCATTATTTGTGGAAGATTTGCGAGGAAACTCAAATCGAAAAAATCCAGGAGATTTTTGGCCAGATGCCCAGCCTTTATATAGCCGATGGGCATCACCGTTGTTCTTCTTCCTATTTGCTGGCTAAAGAGTCAAAAGATGAAAATGCGCAGCATACCGGCGAGGAGCCCTATAATTTTTTTATGAGCTACCTTATTTCTGAAAGCAATTTAAAAATTCACGAATTCAGCCGGCTGGTGACCGACCTTAATGGTCACAGCAAAGAAGAATTTTTGATTCTTCTCGATGAATGGTTCAGGATTGAAAACCGCGGAATGGAAGTTTACAAACCATCCAAAAAACATCATTTTAATATGTACCTGGATGGGGAGTTTTATTCCCTCTACCTGCGAAAAACCAATTATGAATTTACCGATTCTTTAAGTAAATTAGACCCTTACATACTCTACCAAAAAGTGCTAAAGCCCATACTGGGCATCGAAGATCTTAGGAATGACAGGCGCATTTCCTATATTCACGGGAAGAACGATCTAATAGAATTAAAAACCCGTATCGACCAGGGTGAATTCGCCGTGGGATTTGGAATGTTGCCTTTGAGTATAGAAGAGATAAAGCAAACCGCCGATGAGAATCTCACTATGCCCCCAAAAAGCACTTATATCGAACCGAAACTAAGAAGCGGGTTAACGATTTATGAATTTTAGACTATGAATATTGCTGAAAATATTAGAAAATATAAAGCCGAATTACCTGAAAACGTAAAGCTGGTTGCTATTTCCAAGACCAAACCCAATGAAGATATCCTTGAAGCCTACCGCGCCGGGCAGCGGATATTTGGGGAGAATAAAATTCAGGAAATGACCGAGAAGCAGGAGCAGCTACCCAAAGATATCGAATGGCATATGGTAGGCCACGTGCAGCGCAACAAGGTAAAGTATATGGCGCCATTTGTGAGCCTTATACACGCGGTAGATAGCTTAAAATTACTGAAGGAAATCAACAAACAGGCGAAAAAGAACGAGCGGGAGATACGATGTTTGCTTCAGATAAAAATTGCCGAGGAAGATTCAAAATTCGGGATTTCGAAAGAAGAAGCCCGGGAAATCCTGGCTTCTGAAGCTTATGCAAAAATGGAAAATGTGAAGATCATTGGCCTTATGGGAATGGCTACTTTTACCGAAGATGAGGCACAGGTGCGTAAGGAATTCAGTTTTTTAAAGACTGTATTCGATGAGTTTAAGAAAGACTACCCCGCACTCACCGAACTTTCTATGGGAATGAGTGGAGATTACCAGATTGCCGTAGACTGCGGAAGCAGCATGGTAAGAATTGGCAGCAGTATCTTTGGCGAAAGAAACTACAATTGAAAAAATTGAGCAGAAAGAGTTTGAAATTTTATCATTTTTAGGGGGCCTATGTATGCAATTTTAGACATAGAGACCACCGGCGGAAAGTATAATGAGGAAGGGATCACCGAGATCGCCATCTACAAATACGATGGCCACCAGATAATAGACCAGTTTATTAGCCTGGTTAACCCAGAGCAGCCCATCCAGCCATTTGTGGTTGGTTTAACCGGCATCAATAACGAGATGCTAAGAAATGCACCCAAATTTTACGAGGTGGCCCAACGCGTGGTAGAAATCACGGAAAACTGCATCCTGGTAGCCCATAATGCAAAATTCGATTACAGGATTTTGCGAACCGAATTCAGCCGGCTGGGATTCGAATTTGAAAGAAAATCCCTGTGTACCGTAGAATTATCAAAAAAACTTATCCCCGATATGCCTTCCTACAGCCTGGGGAAACTGGTAAAATCTTTGGGAATTCCGCTTAGCAGCAGGCACCGTGCCAGCGGCGACGCCCAGGCAACTGTAAAGCTGTTTAAGATGCTTTTGGATAAAGACCTGGACAAGGAAATTTTAAAAGATTCGGTAAGGCTGGAGCCCAAACGCAGCCTCGACACCCGGCTCATCTATATCCTGGAAGGTCTGCCTTCGTCTACCGGGATCTATTATTTTCACAATGAAGACGGAGATATTATTTACATCGGGAAAAGCCGGAATATCAAAAAAAGGGTGAATCAGCATTTTACGAACGATCATCCAAAATCCAGGCAAATTCAATTAGAAACCAATTCGGTCACCTATGAGCCCACCGGAAATGAACTAATCGCCTTACTTAGGGAAAATGCCGAGATCAAAAAAAACAAACCTAAATATAACCGGGCCTTAAAAAAGGATATTTTTAAGTACGCCCTGTACGAGTTTACCGATGATAAAGGTTATATCAATTTAAAAATAGGCAAAGCTTCCCGAAACAAGCACAGCATTACGACTTTCACCAATTTAAGTGCGGCCCGAAACGCGGTAGAAAACTGGATAGAACAATATAAACTTTGCCGAAAATTTACCAGCCTGGAATCGGGTGAGGGGCCCTGTTTTAATTATACTATAAAATCCTGTTTGGGAGCCTGTGTTGGAGAAGAAACTGCTGAAGATTACAATTTACGGGTAAGAGAGCTTATTCAAAAATATTCCTATAAAAATCAGAATTTACTGGTGATTGGCCAGGGCCGGGAAGTAGATGAAAAAAGTGCCCTGTTGGTAGAAGATGGTGCTTTTAGAGGCGTAGGTTATTTCAATTTGAATCACCAGATCAACAACCTTGAAATTGTTCGCTCTATCATCACCCCAATGAACAACGACCGGGATGCCCAGCACATTATTCAAAGCTATTTGAGGCGGAATAATAAATTAAAAATAGTAGAGCTACCCTCGGAATCCCGAAAATCTGATTAAAAGCGGGAAAATTCTCCCTCGATTCCAGAAAATACTTAAATTTGAGGAAATCCTAAGCTAATCCAGCCCTTGGAATACGAAAAAGAAAAACCAACCCCCAGGTGGAAATCCAAACTCCATGAGGTCATCTATGAGGCAGACACCCCGGCAGGTAAATTTTTTGATATCGCCCTGCTCGTTGTCATTCTGCTAAGTATCATCCTGGTTATGCTCGAAAGTGTGGGCTACCTGCACGATAAATACTTTTGGATCTTTTATATTGCAGAATGGATCATCACCGTGATTTTTACTATAGAATATATACTTCGAATCATAGCCATAAACCGGCCTTCCAAATATATTTTTAGTTTTTACGGGATCATCGACCTGCTATCTACAATCCCCACCTATATCGCTGTTATTTTTGGCGGCTTTAATTTCCTGTTTGCCGTAAGAGCCATTCGACTGTTAAGGGTATTCCGAATACTTAAGATTACCAGATATATAGGCGAGTCTGAGAAACTGGCCCGGGCACTTAGGCATAGCCGGGCAAAGATTTTTGTATTCCTTTTTGCAGTACTTATTATCTGTATTATTATGGGGACGGTGATGTATTTGATTGAAGGTCCCGAAAACGGTTATACCAGTATACCCATTAGCATTTATTGGTGTATAGTTACTTTAACCACTGTTGGGTTTGGAGATATTCACCCGGTTACTCCCCTGGGAAGGTTCATAGCCTCCTTTATCATGATCGTGGGTTATGGAATAATCGCAGTGCCTACGGGAATAGTGACCGCCGAAATGACCAGAGGCCAAAGCAAACCCCAAACCAATACCCAGGCCTGCCCTCATTGCAATGAGACCAAACATTTGGATAAGGCTGAATTTTGCCATAACTGTGGAAAAAAACTC
This sequence comes from Salegentibacter haimaensis, assembly GCF_054121495.1. Lineage (NCBI taxonomy): Bacteria > Pseudomonadati > Bacteroidota > Flavobacteriia > Flavobacteriales > Flavobacteriaceae > Salegentibacter > Salegentibacter haimaensis. Next base: position 60,197 of record NZ_JBSYGH010000011.1, on the reverse strand, counting down.
AATGGCTGAAAAAACTCTCATTAGTGTAGTTGGCCCCACCGCCATTGGAAAAACCTCGCTGGCTATTAAGCTCGCCCTACATTTTGATACTGAAATCATCTCGGCCGACTCCCGGCAGTTTTACAGGGAAATGAGCATTGGGACCGCGGTGCCTTCTGAAGAAGAATTGGCGACAGCCCAGCATCATTTTATTCAGCATATTTCGATAGAAGATGATTACAGCGTGGGAGATTTCGAGCGCGAAACCCTTATTAAACTTAGCCGGCTTTTTGCTGAAAAAGATGTGGTGGTTATGGCAGGCGGCAGCGGACTCTACATTAAAAGCATCACCGAGGGCCTGGACGATTTTCCTGCCGTTGCTCCTGAAGTGCGCGAAGAACTCAACAACATTTTCCAAATCCAGGGAATAGAGTCCCTCCAGGAATTGCTGGAAAAACTCGATCCTGAATATTATAAAAAAGTAGATCGGGAGAATCCGCACCGGCTTATCAGGGCGCTTGAAATTTGTGTGGGTACTGGGAAGACCTATAGCTCCTTTCTAAAACAGGCCAAAAAAAGCCGAAATTTCAAAGTAGTATCTGTAGGCCTGGAAGCCGAAAGAAAAATCATTTATGATCGTATCAACACCCGGGTAGATTTGATGATGGATGAAGGTCTTTTGGATGAAGTAAAGTCGCTGGAAGACAAAAAACAGCTCAACGCTTTAAATACGGTGGGCTACAAGGAACTTTTCGCCTTTTTAGAAGGAAAACACTCCCTGGAAACCGCTGTTTCAGAAATCAAGAAAAACACCCGCCGATTCGCAAAACGGCAGCTTACCTGGTTCAGAAAAGATAAAAGCATACTTTGGTTCGATTATACCAGGCCCACTGAGGAAATTATTCAAAAAATCGAGGAGCAGTTAGATTAATTGCGAAGTATCAACTTTTTAATCAGCACCCTTCTGCTGGTAAAAATGTGCAGGATATAGACCGCATCCTGCAAGCCATTTAGCTGCATTCGGTAATCGCTTCGGTTTGTGAATTCCTTTTCCTTAATATAACGCCCGCGGGTATCAAAAACTACGATCCGTTCCAGCAACATATCTTCAGGAGTAAAAATTTCAATTTCTCCTGAAGTAGGATTAGGGCTTATAAAAGTTTCGTCCACGAACTCGCCGGGCTTTCTGCAAATTCCGGGGCTGGCGTTCACAAAAACTATGGTATTGGTGCTGCGCATGTTTCCGCTGACATCGGTGGCAGTAAGCAGGACTGAATTTTGCCCTAAATCTTCACAACTAAAACTGGTTCTGTTTAAACTAAGGCTTACATCTCCACAATTATCATAGGAGCCGGCATCGAGCTCTTCCGCAGAAATTTCAGCAAAACCATCTTCATCCAGGCTTATGCTAATGATATTCACCTCCAGGACGGGCGGAGTAGTATCTTCTACAATAATTTTTATTTCACAATCCCCGCTGCTTTGTCCGCTCCAGCTTAATTCTATTGAATTTTCTCCCAAATCACTACAGTCGAAACCCAGTTTCGAGGCTGAAAGGTTTAGCCCCGAGGCATCGCCGGTGTAGAGATCTTCCAGGGCCAGACTCACATTTCCTGAGGCATCTAAAGAAACCACAATTTCCTCCCGGCATTGAAAATCGCTGCTTGTGGAGATTACATTGATGGTTACCGTAGCGATATTGGAGTTGGTGATCCCGTCATTGGCCATATAGGTAAAAGAATCGGTGCCCGTAAATCCGCTGGCAGGAGAGTAGGTAAAAGAACCGTCGGGATTCAGATCGAGCGTGCCATTGGAGACGTCGTTCATCAACAACGCCGTAAGCGGGTCATCGTTGGGATCGCTGTCATTTTGTAAAATCCCGTTGGCTGCCTGGACTACGAGGGTGGTGTTTTGTTCGGTTTCGTATTCATCGTCCCGCGCCACCGGGGCGTCATTACCCGGCACTACCTGGTTCACCACGATGCTTACACTGGCCAGATTTGAGAAATCCTCCCCGTCGAAAGCCACATAGGTAAAAGTATCGGTGCCAAAAAAGCCGGCATCGGGGGTGTAGGTAAAGGAACCATCGGGGTTAAGATTCAAGGTTCCATTTTCAGGGGCATCTCTTAGCTCGGCGATTAAAGCATCGCCGTCTTCATCTTCATCGTTGGCTAAAACTCCGTTGGCCTCATTTACATTCAAATTTTCATCCTGTGGAACTGAATATGAATCATCTTTAGCAACAGGAGCGGTGTTGGTTGGCCCGGGATCGTTTTCACGGGTTATAGTGACGAAAAAACTGCAAAAACTTTCATTATCTGAAGCATCAATCACCCTGTATCGCACCTCGGTTGGACCTACCGGAAATACTTCTCCTGAAGCAAAACCGGCGAAGAGTTCGAGTTGCGGGGAACTATCACAATTATCGGAAATCACCGGGTCGCTATAAGTGACTATGGCTGAATTTTCATCGGCTGGAATAACTAATTCTATATCATTGGGGCATTCTATGGAAGGAGCAGTAGCATCTACAAGAGCTACTGAAAAATAGCATAAATCGAGATATTCCGGGCCATCAAAAACTTCTATTTCAACAAAAATTTCATCATCTATACGTTCGAAGTTTTGCTTAAAATTGGGAGTATTTTCAAAATTGGAGGTGCTTATCAGCCCGGTATAATTGGGCACCTGAAAATCGCAATTTTCATCCAACACAATGGGGTCAATATCGCTCTCATCGGGACAGGTGAAGATAGGGCCGGCTTCTTCGGATAATTCAACCTGGAAACTGCAGGGAGTGGAATTGTTACTGGCATCGGTCACGGTAAAACTCACCGTATAGGTATCGGGCGTATCCCAAATTGTACCGGGAGGCGGATTCTGCGTTACTATAAGGTCTTCTTCCTCTGTACAATTATCTGAAATTCGGCCGGCATAAAATTCGGGGACTTCGAAACTTTCGCCTTCGGCAAAACTTCTTTGAATTGGAGCAGAATAGCAATAAATCACCGGCGCCGAAGTATCTACCACGGTAACTTCTACCACACAACTGTCTTCTTCGCCGGTATCGGGATTACGGGCAGTGATGGTAAGATTATAAGTACCAATATCGGCGCAGCTAAAAACCTGGGTTTCCTGGTCAAATTCCAGATTCGAAGTATCTCCCTGAATAAACTCTGAGGTGGAAATATTAACCGAAGTCTGGTTATTGGAGAGTTCGATAGTACGGTTTTCTACGCAGGTGATTTCGAAGGGTTCCTGTTCTTTGGTTACAACAATTTCAATACTACATTGATCTTTATTTTCTGAAGCATCCTCAGCTTCAAAAACAACCGTATAGATTCCTTCAGCTTGTTGAGTTCCCGAAGCCGGTCCCGAAATACGGCTGTAAGTAGCACCTTCACAATTATCACTAATGGTGGGTGCAGGGTAGCTGATTTCTACTGTAGTCTCCCCTGTCGGGATTTCGAACTCTAAATCATCGGGACAGGTGATAACGGGGCTTTCATTATCTCCTACTCTTATGGTGTAACGACATTCTACGGGATCGTTCACGCCATCATCGGCTTCGAAAATAATTTCATAGATGCCTACAGGAAAAAATTCGCCAGATTCCGGCCCATTATCGACACGGTTAACATAGGGTCCCCCATTATCATCAATTGCAGTGGGGGTTTCAACTATTACTATTGCGCCACATTCTCCGGAATCATTGGGGATAATAACTGTAGATTGAGGGCAATTTTCAAATTGAGGAGGGAGATCTTCTTCTCCATCATCGAAAACAATGCTAAATTCACCATCAGGTTGGGGCCCACATTTAAAAAGATTTTCACCATTTAGTTCTACCTCGACCAGGCCGGGACCGTCCGGAAAAACATCAGCGGTGAAATTATCCTGGCGTTGGAATATTTCGAGATCGAATGTGAAATCAACATCTACATTTGTTGGATAACCTAGTATGAAATTTTCAGCAGTACCAGAAAATTGCATGTCTAGGACATATAAATTTCCACAAGCATTAATATTTAAATCTAGGGGAATATTTAAATTTTCATTGATTGAGGTTATTTTTTCAATTTCAGGAACTGGACTAAATACATCTATTTGATAATTTGCATTCTGAAAGCTATTAAAGTTTGTTAGTAGAACCTCCGGATTTTGATAAATATCAGTGAAATTGAGCTCTCCCAAATAATTTATCACATATAAATAACCGAATTCATCAACTATAATACTTCCTGGGGAATCTTCAGCAGAGTTTGCTATAATTTTCTCTAAATTATCAGTATTGTCAAAAACTACTATCCTTCCAGAATTTGAATTTCCACCCGCATCACTTACATACAAATTATTATTTTTATCAACAGCTATTCGGTAGGGATCATCTAAAATTTGATCGCCATATCTTCTTATAAAAACTGCATCATCTTCTTCAATCCGATATATTTTAATTTGGTCTAAACCACTGGGATCATTTCCTAAAAACGCATCGGCTACATATAGTAAATTGTCTTTATTTACCGCAAGACCTGTTGGCCCGTAAAATTCATTCCCATCCTTTCCTTGGGCCCCACCAATATCATATAAGTGATTTCCTAAAGAATTAAAAATTCTTACACGATAGTTTTCAGGGTCAGCTATAATAAACCTATTAGAATTATCTATAGTTAAATCCAAGGGTGAGGCGAAATTTTCTCCATCTATAATTGGGTCTTCTTCTCCCAATTTGAAAACACCATTACCATATGTTAAATAAAAAATATTGCCATTTGAATCGAAATCAAATGCAATAATAACATCAGCTAATTTACCAGTTAAATACTCTGCAAGTTTTGCTGGATTTGTTAAATCAAAAAATGTATAACCAGAATTAAAAAAATCTACGGAATTGGCTATAACTTTAAAACTGTCCAGATTAATTTTTTCTATAATCTCGAACCCCGGTACTCCTCGTTGCAAATTTTGTAGCGCCCCATTGGTTACCTCAAAATCATCAGAAGTCAATTCATCAACTCCGTCTTCAAAACTAATATTGATTGGAATAGGATTGGCCTGAGTAGGTCCTGGTTCTTCAGGACTGGAAATCTCAACTCCCTGCCCAAACCCCTTCAGAAAAAAAGCAAAGAAAAAAACAACAAAAAACACCACCCAATTGGGAGCCTGGAGACGGCCCGGGAAAGAAGTAATAGGGGGGTAATGGTTTTTCATAGCAGTTGTTTTCACGCGGCAAAGGGAGGTATCCTTCCCCACCCGGGTAAATATACTTAATTGAACAAAATCCTGTTAAGCCTTAAATCTGAAAATTTGATCCCGGCCTGCTATGAATTGGAGGAATAATTTTCCTCATATAAGGGTTCCCCAAAGAGAGGACTTCGTGCGCGCCTTTGCAGCCCGCACGAAATCATCTTTCAGAAACTGAAAAAGTTTATCTACTTCTCTATGAAGCCTCGGCGTTCTCGCTGTTTTTTACAACCAGTCTAAAGCCTTCACCGTGGATGTTTAAAATCTCCACGTTTTCGTCCTTTTTCAAATATTTACGCAGCTTGGCGATATATACGTCCATACTACGGGAGGTAAAATAGTTATCATCTCTCCAAATCTTAGTAAGAGCAAGCTCTCTTGGCATCAAATCGTTTTCGTGAAGCGCCAGCAGTCGTAGCAATTCGTTTTCCTTTGGAGATAGCTTTTGCGGCTCCTCGTTCTGGAAAGTTAAGAATCTCAGTTTTGAATTAAGGTGGAAATCCCCAATCTGGAATTCAAACTGCTTGCTATCGGCCACACTGTCGGTTGCCTTGCGCTGCATAATCGCCTTGATCTTCATAAGCAACACTTCACTGTCAAAGGGCTTATTCAAATAATCATCGGCTCCAACTTTATAGCCTTTAAGTACATCTTCTTTCATCGCTTTGGCGGTAAGGAAGATGATTGGCACTTCTTCGTTCTTTTCACGAATTTCCTTGGCCAGGGTGAATCCGTCTTTGTATGGCATCATTACATCCAGGATACAAAGATCGAAATCGTCTTTTTTGAATTTTTCGAAGCCTTCCATACCATTCTTGGCGTGGGTCACTTCGTAATCGTTCATAGCCAGGTAATCTTTTAAAACCGTTCCGAAGTTCGGATCGTCTTCAACTAACAGAATTTTCTTGTTTTCAGTTTCCATATATTTAAGATATTAGTGGTAATTTAATAATAAACGTACTTCCTTTTCCTTTTTCGCTATCTACGGTGATGGTCCCGTGATGGTCGTCTATAATACGCCTGGCATAAGCCAGACCCAACCCGTGTCCCTTCACATTGTGAATATCACCGGTATGTTCACGATAGAATTTTTCAAATATTTTTCGCTGTACGGGTTTGCTCATTCCGGCACCCTGGTCCCGCACCCGCATCACTATATAGTTTTTTACATTTTCAGTATAAATATCAATTTTGGGAGCGTCGGTAGAATATTTCACCGCATTATCCAAAATATTCACGATCACATTGGTAAAATGATCCCGGTTCCCTAAAATACTGGAGCGAAGGGCTCCAAAATGAGTTTGCACATAACCGCCGCGATCTTCCACGATTAGATCTACGTGTGCAATGGCTTCTTCAATCAACTCGTGCATAGAAAGCCGCTCTTTTTTAAGATCCAGCTCGTTTTTCTCGAGTTTTGAGATTTGCAGCACATTCTCAACCTGGGCGTGCATACGTTTATTCTCTTCCCGAATCATTCCCAGATACCTACTCACCTTTTCCTGATCGCTATTGATCTTCGGATTCTTAATCGCATCAAGAGCCAGGTTGATGGTAGCTATAGGAGTTTTAAACTCGTGGGTCATATTATTAATGAAATCGGTCTTGATCTGCGAAATCTGGCGCTGTTTAATTAGCTGAGATAATGCGCTCGAATAGGCGATGACTATAATTAAGGTGAAAATTATAGATAAGGCCGCCATTAGGGTAACCGACGATAATACCAGCTTTTTCTTATCGGGAAAATTCACCAGTAACTGATAAGGCGTATTCCCTGCAGCATCTATAAAAAGCGGCACCGCATAGGTCGCGGGGTCCTTAATGTCGAAATCATCTGAAGTAAGATTGGTAGCTATAGAGTTGCTAAAAACCGCATACTCGAAGCTACTTTCTATATCATTCTCTCTTAATTCTTCTGAAATTAATCGCTCTATGGTCTCTTTGCTCACCCTATCGTGCACAGGCAAACGACGGGTATATTCCGCAATTTCGTTTTTCAGGATATTTTTTTCGTATTCATCCATACGCACGATACGTTGAATGCGCTGTTCAGCCGAAAGGCCGTCGCCATCAATATTATTATTAACTATATTGGTAACCTTACGGTTAATTAGTTTTGTAAAATTGAGGCTATCTCCTTCTCTATTTTGCAAACTACCCGACTCAACCTTATATTCTTCTTCCAGCACCGCATCGCTGCTAAAGTAGGACTGGTTTTTAAATCGATCTTCATCTACAAAGAAATACTCGGTAAGGCTCACGCCTTCAAGAGTACTGTTTGTGGTATCTACATCTTTAAAACTAAACCAGTAATTTTCTATTTCCTGATTTTCTATCTTGTCGGCGACCGATAGTAAAACCTGTTTTGCGTTATATGAAAATTGTTCTTCTTTGTCGTCTACGGTGCTCTTAATCCAATACCCCTGAACGAAAATAATTCCAATAAGGGACAAACTCATCAAAATTACGAGTAGGAAAAAAAGCTTTCTATTCATAGCCCCAAAAGTATGATTTTAACATTTAGAGCATTATTGGTTTAACCAAAAGTTAACAAAAGAATCCGGAATTTTTAAATCACTTTAAGAGAATGCCGTGTAATTCGGCAACCTTAGATTTGGTAAGGCTTAGGCTGGTATTTTCTATGACGAAATCGGCGAGTTTTAGCTTTTCTTTATCAGACCATTGATTGGCCATTCGGGCTTCAATTTCTTCGATTTTGCTTTTATCCCGTTTCTGAAGTCTTTTTACCCTCTCCTTTTTAGGAGCAGTTACCAGAATATTGTAATCGCATTTTTTATATCCACCGGTTTCAAATAAAATAGCGGCTTCATAGATCACATAAGGTGAGTTTTGCGCGGCAATCCAGGTCTCGAAATCCCTGGCCACGGCAGGATGAATTACGGCATTGAGAGCTGCCAGTTGTTCAGCATCTTTAAAAACCCGGGAAGCGATATAGGCCCGGTTAGGTGCTATACCATTATAGGCCTGTTCACCAAAAATATCAATAACTTCCTGTCTTATTGCTTTTGAAGTGGCCAGCAGTCGTTTCCCCGCTTCATCGGCTATATAAACAGGAATACCCAATTCTTTAAAAAATCCGGCGACGGTAGTTTTTCCGCTCCCAATTCCTCCAGTTAATCCAACTACCTTCATCGCTTAATCACGAATTGAATTTTGCGTTCGCTTAACCTGATGTTATTTACAAACTCGGGCTTTTTCACCAGTTCGGCCAGCAAATAATCTTCCCCCTCTTCCAGCTTATTAAAATCACATACCACGCTAAAGTCCTGTGCTTCTACCATATCGTATTTATTCAAACTCACCTGATAATTCACAATAACTTCCTTTGGAAAAATACTCACATTCGTATTGGCCGGAACATTGATTAGCTTCACCGGGATTTTCACCTGGCCTTCGGTATATTTGGCAACTTCCTGGTAAAAGCTCACCGAACTGCGGTAGAAACTCAGGCGACCCAGCCCACTGGTATCCAGGGCTACTTCGCCGCTTAGATTTCGGCTAATGTTATTAAATTCTTTCGGTATGGTATTTACAAACTCCAAGCTGTCTATCATCGCCTCGGGGCCGCTAATGCTAACAGAATCGGGGATTAACACCAGGGCTTTATCGGCCGCATAACCCACTGCATAGTTGATTTGAATCTGCGGTTTAACCACAACCACTTTTTTTGTTTTTGGCTGAAAACCTACCACCACCTCAGGCACCAAAAACCGCGATTTGTCAAGATCGAGACCCAGGCTTCTGGAAACCGCCTCGCTGTTTTCTTCAAGATAATATACCAGGCTCTGCCCCTGCTCTTCGGCGCGGCCCATATTTAATTCGAGTTTGGGGGTAAACATTTTATAGTACCAGATATTAAATCCGCGATCCTGAAGGCGTAAGTCCAGACTCCTGGGGCGATCTTCGGCCAAACTCTTATCTAGCGGAACATTTACATAGCTCACAGGAACTTTGATAATTTGAGTGTATTCCTTAGACATTTGCACCATAAACCAGATAATGGTCGAAAACAGCAAAAATACCCCAAAGGTCTTTAGGCTGGATTTTCTAACTCGAAAGTTTCGTATCCTAAACTGATTTCGCATGTTTAAAGAATAACTGCGGAAATTCTTTTTCCGGCTGTTTTTGTAAAATTTTTACCTGCCAGGTCGATTCTAAAAACCCATAGCCATAACCAAAAAACTGGATAATTACTGCCTGCAGACTTAATGCTCCAATAATAAGACTTTTATTCTTTATAGCCGAACCCGTAAAAATTAAGATAAAATACATCGCATAAAGCAGTAAAGGCCACCAAATTCCAGGTTTCAGCAGTAATACCGAAAGGATTAATCCGCCGCTAAACAGGGATGGGAACCAATAGGTGATTTTTTCCGAGCCCGGGTGCCATTGGTTAAGTATAGGTCTTACCAGGCCAAATTTATATACCTGGGTATAGAATTTAGACCAACCAATTCTGCGTTTGTGATATACTTTCGCCCCGGGAATAAGGCAGGTAGTTAATCCTGCTTTTTTCAACCTCAGGCTTAGGTCGGGATCCTCGCCGGGATGAATAAGGCCAAAACCTTTACTTATTTCAAAAGCTTTTCTGGAAATCCCCATATTAAAACTTCTGGGCTGAAATTCATCTACGGCCCTGGCGCCGCCGCGAATTCCGCCGGTGGTTAAAAAGGAGGTCATGCTAAAATCGATAGCTTTTTGGATCCTGGTAAAATTTTTATGAGCCGCATCTGGCCCTCCAAAACAATCGCAGGCATTTGAAGCTAAAAAGCTGTCTACTTCCCTGAGGTAATTTTCTGGCAGAATCACGTCACTGTCCAGGATAAGAAACCAGTCTCCCCGGGCTTTTTTCATCCCGAAGTTACGGGAATCGCCGGGACCGGAATTTTTCTTGTAGAAATACTGAATATCGAGGGAGACCCCGAATTCCTTGCAAATATTTTCAGAAGTAAGACTCGAGCCATCTTCTACGATTACCACTTCAAAATTTTTCTGAAAATCCAGCTCAAGCATAGACTGCAACAACTCCCTTATCTCATCGGGACGGTTGTAAACTGGAATTACGAAAGAATACCGGGGCATCATAGGCTCAAAGATACTAAAGAAAAAAGCTGCCTGAAAGCTGAATTTTCAACTTTCGCGGCAGCTTCTCGCAAATTATTCAGGAAAATTACTCCTGGTCTTTCATAAAAGTTTCCATCACCTGCTGGCTTACTCCCATATTCGAAAAGCCTCCATCGTGGAAAAGATTCTGAAGTGTAACCTTTTTGGTAAGATCAGAGAAAAGCGACACGGTATAATCGGCGCAATCCTGGGCTGATGCATTACCCAGCGGCGACATCTTATCGGCATAGGCGATAAAGCCGTCAAACCCTTTTACTCCCTGCCCCGCGGTGGTTGGCGTTGGCGATTGAGAAATGGTATTCACCCTTACCTTTTTATCCTTTCCGAAGAAATACCCAAAACTTCTGGCGATAGACTCCAAATAAGCTTTGTTATCGGCCATATCGTTATAATCGGGAAAAACGCGCTGAGCAGCCATATAGCTTAAAGCTACTATGCTTCCCCATTCGTTCATCGCATCTTTTTTATACAAAACCTGCATGGTTTTATGGAAAGAAACCGCAGAAACGTCCCAACCTTTGTTGGTGAAATCGTAATTCATATCGGTATAGTGATTTCCTTTTCGAACGTTAACCGACATCCCAATAGAATGCAAAACGAAATCGAGTTTTCCGCCAAGAATTTCAGTAGCCTTTTCAACTAAATTTTCAAGGTCTTCTACTTTAGTAGCATCGGCCGGAATGATTTCGGCATTGGTTTTTTCGGCCAGGTTTTTAATGCTACCCATTCGCATAGCGATTGGAGCATTGGTAAGCACAAATTTTCCACCTTCGGCGTGTACCCTCTCGGCAGTTTTCCAGGCGATAGAATTCTCGTCCAGGGCTCCAAAGATGATCCCTCTTTTTCCTTTAAGCAGGTTATATGACATATTATTTGGTTTTTTAAGGTTGCTAGAGCCGGTAAAGATAGCAAAATCATCTGCACGGCTTTTGGCATTTTTTGGTTGCTATTCAATAAGCGCACGGGCGTGTGCCCTTGCCGATTCACTTTTGGTATTTCCTCCAAGCATAAGCGCCAGTTCATCTACACGATCTTCTCCTTCGAGCTCTTTGATGCGCGTGCTGGTAACCTGGCCGGTATCTTCTTTAAAAATCTTAAAATGGCTGCTGCCTTTCCCGGCGATTTGAGGCAAATGCGTAATGGCGATCACCTGCATAGAATTTCCCATTTGTTGCAGGATCTCCCCCATTTTTTGTGCGATATCTCCCGAAACCCCGGTATCGATTTCATCAAAAATAATGGTAGGCAACTTGCTTTGGGCGGCCAGAATACTTTTCACCGCAAGCATAATTCGCGACATCTCCCCACCCGAGGCAGCTTTTTTCATCTCTTTAAAACTTCCGCCTTTGTTGGCAGCCAGGTGCCAGCCTAATTTATCTTTCCCGTTGCTTAAAAATTCAGGCTGTGTTTCCAGCTCAATCTTTAACCGGGCGTTGGGCATTCCAAGATCGCTTAGAATGGCTTCCACCTGTTTGATAAACTGCGGAATGATCTTTTTTCTAAGCTGATGAATTTCTTCGGAAAGTTTTTCCAGCTCTTCCCGCTTTTTTGAGATTTGCTGCTGAATTTCTTCCAGACTTGCCTCTGCATTTTCGCTGATCGAAACTTTTTGCTGAAGCTCCTCCTTGATCTGAAGCAGTTCTTCAATATCTGCTGCAGCATGTTTTTTCTGAAGATCATATATAAGCTGCAGTTTGGCGTTAGTAGCTTCCAGCTCTTCAGGATTAGCTTCTACCCTGTCAAGAGCAGCTTCTGTTTCATCGGCTATATCGTCAAGTTCTATGATAAGACTCTGCAGGCGTTCGTGCAGCCCGGCATAGACCGGTGAAAATCCTGAAATTTTAGCCAGAGAGCTGCGCACCTCTTTCAGCAGTTCCATACTACCCAAATCTTCCCGGCGAATATTTTCCAGAGCAGCACTTAATTGTGTGGTGAGCTCTTCAACATTGTTGAGCTCCTCATAACGGGTTTCGAGATCTTCGAGCATCCCGGGTTTTAAGCGGGCTTCCTCGAGTTCCTTCAACAAAAACGCATTATAATCATACTCCCTGGTGGCGGCCGCCTGCTCCTGTTTAAGGTTTTCAAGCCGTTTTTGAAAGTCTCTAAATTCTTTCAGGTTTGATTTATACTCCAGCAAACGGCCTTCGGTCCCGGCTATGGTGTCTATCACATTAAATTGATAACCTGCATCCCCAAGGCTTAGGGTTTCGTGCTGGCTGTGCACATCGATCAAAAAATTCCCTAATGCATTAAGAGCATTGAGGTTAACCGGAGTGTCGTTCACAAAAGCCCGGGATTTTCCCGAGGGTAAAATCTCACGGCGAATTATGGTTTGGGCCTCATAGTCTAAATCTTCGGCAGTGAAGAAATCCTGCAACCTGTAATTTGCAATTTTAAAACTGCCTTCAATCACGCATTTTTTGCCGGGATCTCTTATCACTCCGTAATCGGCACGATTTCCTAACAGCATTCCAAGGGCGCCCAGCATAATTGATTTTCCGGCGCCGGTTTCACCCGTAATTATGCTAAAACCTTCCTTGAGATTAAGGTTAAGATCTTCGATAAGGGCGTAATTTTTAATCGATAAAGCTGTAAGCAATGTAGTTTGGATTTTGCGCTAAATATACGGGAGATAAGTTTGCAAATCAACCACAAAAATGCCTATTGCACATTGTTCCAATTTCGGGAATATCGCGGGGCAATGCTATTAAGGGTTTGCTTAATACCCGGCCGGTTGATATCGGGGCCACCACTAAAAATGCGGCTAACCTCATCGGCCTTTGAATCAAAAAATGTGCGCAATAGCAGGGAGTTGGGCCTGCGAGAGTTCATATTTTGCAACTTTTCAAGAGCATCGGCAATAGCGATTTTTCCCTGCTGAGTGTCCTGATGCATCACATCAAGCCCCAGGCGATGGTATTCGTATAGCGTGGTACGATATTCAGCGAAAGTATTAGACAGTAAGTCGGTATTTAGCCTGAAGCGGGAGTTGGTTCCATCAGATGCCTGCCAGCCGCGGTTTCCGCTGGATTGTGCACTGGTCAAAATCTGATTGGCCATTTGGTAGTATTGAGTGCCACCATTAGGTGAAAAAGTATCGGCGTCCATTCCCAAAATGGTGTACACATAAAACGAAATTACCGAAACCAGGTTATTGGTATAAGTATTCTGGCTGAATTCCAAAGGTTGGTATTCCCTGTAGGTAAATCCAAACTGGTTATCGTTGAAATTGAAAATTGGGGTAATCATAGTAGAACCATAAACTGGCCTGGAAGACTGTACCTGTATGGTCCCGCTGAAGCTTTCTTCTTCAAAACTATTAATCGTGATAAAAAAGCTGCAGCTAATACGCTCGGCCGGCCCTACTTCACGATTGGTCCAGTTGGTACGGTTTACAAATTCATTAAGACTCTGCTGCAAGGTGCGAAAAACCGACAAATTTGCCTGGCCGGTTTGCTCGGTATTTAAAACGATCTCGGCATTGAGTTCCTGGGCCGTAGTAAACAACGTGCCGGTAAAAAACAACAGTATGAGCAGCAGTTTAGGCATAAAATCAATTTTCTAAGTAAGCTCAGGTTCAGTTCTGTAGATCCCGATCATCGAGTAAATGTACGATTTCGTTTAGAATATCGGCAGCCACTTCAGATTTTGGTTTCAGGTCGAAGTCTTTTTGTTCATTTTCAAAAACGATGCTTATTTTATTGGTATCGTTTTTAAATCCTGCCCCCTTATCACGAAGACTATTTAAAACAATAAAATCAAGGTTTTTTCGTCTTAATTTGTCTCGCGCATTTTCAAGCTCGTTGGTGGTTTCAAGGGCAAAACCTATAAGTTTTTGCTGCTGTTTTCGCTCTCCCAATGAGGCCAGAATATCGGGGTTTTTCACCAGCCTAAGACTCATTTCGTCCCCTGATTTCTTTATTTTTTCTGAAGCAACCTCGGCCGGGCGATAATCTGAAACTGCAGCCGCGGCAATTACTACATCGCAATTATCGAAGTGTGCATTTACCTCCTCAAGCATTTCCCTGGTATTCACCACCCTGTGTAGCTCGATATTAGTTTGATCTGTTTGCAGCGCAGTAGGTCCAGAAACCAGGATTACTTTTGCACCCATTTCGGCAGCTTTTCGGGCAAGTTCAAAGCCCATTTTACCGCTGGAATGATTTCCAATAAAACGCACAGGATCTATGGCTTCGTATGTTGGCCCTGCTGTAATGAGTATGGTTTTGTCTTTTAACGGAAGATTTTTGGAAAGATCGGCTTCAATAAAAGCGATGATTTCTTCAGGTTCGGCCATACGACCTTCACCATACAGTCCGCTTGCCAGTTCTCCAGAGCCAGCAGGGATCATAATATTCCCGAAAGACTGAAGTTTCTCCAGGCTGTTTTTTGTGCTGGGGTGCTGGTACATATCCAGATCCATAGCCGGAGCGAAATACACCGGGCATTTGGCTGAAAGATAAGTGGCCAGCAAAAAATTATCTGAAGCGCCCGAAGCCATCTTGGAAAGCGTATTGGCAGTAGCGGGGGCTATAAGCATAAAATCGGCCCAGAGGCCGAGTTCTACGTGATTGTTCCAGGCTGCGTTTTCATCTTCTTCGTTGGTGAAAGATGAAATCACATCATTTTTGGAAAGTGTGGAAAGACTAAGCGGAGTAACAAAGTCTTTAGCAGCCGGGGTCATCACCACTTTAACTTTGGCCCCGGCTTTAATGAATAATCGCACCAGGAAAGTAGTTTTGTAGGCAGCAATACCACCGGTAACTCCTAACAAAACTTTCTTACCCTGCAGTACAGACATAGCTTCTTAAACCTCGCTGTCTTTAGTATTGCGGTAGTAGATCTTATCTTCCAACCACTCCTGAACTGCCAATGCGTGAGGTTTTGGCAATTTTTCGTAAAATTTTGATACCTCTATCTGCTCTTTGTTTTCAAAGATCTCATCAAGGCTGTCATTATAAGTGGCAAACTCGTCAAGTTTCTCCAACAATTCCTTTTTGATCTCACCATTTATTTGAGTTGCTCTCTTGGCAACTATAGAAATTGCCTCATAAATGTTGTTGGTAGGCGCATCTACCAGATTCTTATCTATGGTAGTGGTGTTTACAGGTGCTTCGGTCTTTTTGATATCCATCTTCGTCCTTGATTAAAAGTTTTGCAATCTTGAATTTATGTCTTCTGAGGCGGTGTTAACAATAGTATTATATTCACCTTCAGGAAAGTATTTTTTATAGGATTTGGCATAGGTCTCGGCCTGGGCCAAACGCTCCTCCATTAAATTTCTATAGGAATTGATCGCATATTGATATGCAGAATCAAACCTGTAATAATAAGCCAGTTCTCTAAACGGAGAGCCGGGGTAATCGGCGATAAAATTGGTGAACGCTGTCATAGCCGCCACGTAATTCTCGGTATGATGATATTGCTTTGCAATCTCGTAGGCCTTTTTCTCAAGCTTGGTTCGCAGTTCGGCTACTTTCTCGTTGGCATCATCAACAAATTCTCCGTCGGGAAAAGTATCTATGTAATTTTGAAGTTCTCCAATCGCCTTGTTGGTATCGGCCTGATCCAGATCGTAACGCGGGGAATTATGATAATGACTTATTGCTTTTTTATAGGCTGCTTCTTCCAGGCGTTGGCTATTGGGATAAGACTGAATAAAACGCTCAAACTGGTAGCTTGAAAGATAATAATCCCCTAACTGATAATAAGAGTCGGCAAAAAGGAAACTCAGTTTTTCACCCTGGGGCTTTCCGCGATATTCGGGGGCGATTTGCTCCAATAAGCGGGCGGCCTTGCGGTATTTTTTGTTGCTGTTTTCTTCCTGAGCCTCATTATAAAGTTTTTCGGCAGTGGTATACTTTAAACCGGTATCCTCACTTCTTAATACTTTTTGATATTCGCTGCAGGAGAGACTAAGCAAAGCTACTCCAATTACTAAAATCGCTTTTTTCTTCATTTGTAAAAACATCTGGCAAAAGTACATTTTTCCTCAGTATAAAAAAAATTTCTAAATCGCCTGAAAATCGGGAAAATCTGCTTCAGGAATTCATAAAAAAACCCGGTAAAAACCGGGCTTTATATTAAACGTAAATCGAGTTTAAAAATTTTGCAGGAAGCCTTTTAATTCTCCATCCAGCTTTTCTGATGCCGGAATTAAAGGCAATCGCAAATAATTCTGAACTATATTTTTATGGGCCAGCAATGATTTTATCCCGGTGGGATTGCCTTCAGCAAAAATAAGATCTATTGAAGCCATAATGCGGTATTGCAATTCGTAGGCTGCAGCAGCATTTCCTTCCAAACCTAGATTCACCAGGCGGCTAAATTCGGCCGGAAGACCCTGCCCTATTACCGAAATCACTCCCTTACCTCCCGCCAAAATCATTGGCAGGGTGATCATATCATCTCCTGAAATCACCAGAAAATCTGAAGGCACCAGGCTAATAAGCTTCATCGCCTGCACCATATCTCCCGCAGCTTCTTTAATCCCTATGATTTTATCGAAGTCTTCAGCCAAACGCTTTACGGTTTGAGGTAAGATATTGGAAGCCGTTCTTCCTGGCACATTATAAATTATTACGGGCAGCGGAGAGGCCTTTGCTACAGCTTCAAAATGCCTGTAAATTCCTTCCTGGCTGGGCTTGTTATAATAGGGAGAAACCGATAAAATCGCATCGAAGCCCGAGGTATCGGCAGTTTGTAATTCTTCAACCACCCCTGCAGTGCTGTTACCCCCAATGCCCAGAACCAGGGGTAGTTTGCCATTATTGGCTTTTTTGATTGTATTTTTAACCAGTTCCTTCTCCTCCTGGTTTAGAGTAGCACTTTCTCCGGTAGTGCCTAAAACCACCAAATAATCTATGCCATTTTCAATTTGAAAATGCACCAGTTTTTCCAAAGCTTCCACATCTACGCTTAAATCTTCCCGAAAGGGGGTAATAAGCGCTACTCCGGTACCTGTTAATGATCTCATTCCTTAATTTTAGTATTTAGTATTTTCAAATATTTTATCACTTCCCGTTGAAAAACCGTCCTATCTACAGTGTCTATGATCAAATTTGCTTGCCTGGTTTGCAGATTTTTAGGCACAATCTTTAGATTGGCCTTTAGGTTTTTTATCAAAAAATCAAGTTCAGGGCTGCTTTTAGCTCCCCAAAACACCAGGTGCTGAAATTGCATCGCGGCAAATTTCAGCAGTTTTTGGTTTTTAATCTTTCCGTTAATTCCTATTTGCTTCAGCTGAAAATCTTCTTCGGAAGCACTTCCACAGAAAAGCAAATTCAGACTTTCAGAAACTTCCAGGGCCCGGGCCACTTCTACTGCAAACTGCACAGCTTCTTCAGAAGCTTCAGCAAAGACAAATCCAATTTCGGGTTTTTCTTCAACCCCGGCATCCTTAATTCTTTTAGCGGCAAGGCTAAACCTTAATCGGGAAATCATCGCTGCAAAATTATCATTAAAAAAGAAGCTGGTTTACCTTCTAAAAGTCAGTTTTAAGCTGAATATTGCATATTTAACAGCTTTATTTTTTTTGTAAAAAAAGTAACAGATTTAAAATCTATAGCATGTTTAATAATCGCAGCTCCTTTTCGCGGGTAATAAAAAACAAAAATGCAAAACTAATCATCGCGAACCTAAGCAGGTTTTCGATTAGCCACACACTGGTATCCTGCATATAAAACTGCCCCATATCCCTGAAAATATCGGCAAAAATCATCGCTAAAGCTCCCGAGATAAAGAAAACCGATTTACGGGAATACGAATTGAGATAATAGATAAGCCCCACCAGCCCAAGCAACATGAGGTTTATGTAATACAGAATGTAGAGACCATAAACAAGGCTACTGGAAATGTAAGTTTCCAGTTCGAAGAGATGCAGACCCATTAACCAGGAATTTATCACCACCAGAAATAGGAAATAGAGCAGCATATACCTGCTGGCTTCCTTTCGCCGGGTATATTTTAGTGCTTCCCTGCTTAAAAAAATATAGGAAGCCATTATAAACAGCAAACTTGAAATATTAAAATACCACTCCGACCTAAAAATATGAGTGAATTCCCCTAGCAGAATAAAAAGTAAAAAAGCTGCAAAATTCAGATTATAGAAGTGTTTTTTGCTTCTGATACAAACTAATAAAGGAAGAAAAAAGCCAATTCGACTGGCGGTGACTAACCAGGTTTCCCCAAAAAGTATGGCAAAGATATTCAGCACAACAAAAAACACCAGCATAATGGCACAATAGGCGGGGAATTTCATATATAAGATTTTGGGGCACCCTGACAATAATTCAAGGAATACCACAAAAAAACATTAATTTCTGAATAAAACGCATTTTACCTCCTGTATTTTCGATAAAATGCAAAATTAATCGGGTAAAAATGCATTTCTGAAAGATGGGTTAATAGTTTAACTTTGCAGCATCAAACTTCAGTATGAAACTTAAAATTCTAAGCATTAGCCTGATTTTCTTGTTTTTAGCTTTTGGCTGTAAGCAACATGAAAGCGCCCCGATTCAAATTACGGGAGAACGCATTGGCATAGATCAGGAGATCCAGGCCGACACGGCGATTGAAAATTTTGTAAAACCCTACCGGGAGTATATCAATAAAACCCTGGACAGTAGCCTGGCTTACAACCCCACCGGGCTCAATAAACAGGACGGCGAACTAAACACGGCTTTGGGAAACCTGATGGTAGATGCTATGGTAGAGCAGGCCAACCCGGTTTTTAAGTCCCGCAGCGGAAACGAGATGGATATGGGGCTTCTCAATTTCGGCGGAATTAGATCTGGTTTGGACAAAGGCGCCGTTACTGCGAGAAGCGCCTATGGTCTTATGCCTTTTGAAAATGAAATCGTAGTGGTGAAACTTAGCGGAAAAAAAATTCAGGAAATGCTGGCCTACCTCGAAAAAGCTAAAACTGCACACCCGGTAAACGGTATCGAGATTAAAATGAATAAAAACTATGAGCTGATTTCTGCAAAAATCAATGGTGAGAATATCAATCCTGAAGCTTCCTATTTTGTAGCGACCTCCGATTATTTGCAACAGGGCGGGGACAATATGAACTTTTTTAAAGAGCCTGAAGAGCTTTATGAGCTGGATTATAAGCTGCGCAATGCGCTTAAAGATTACTTCACAAAAATCGATACGATTAAGTCCCAATCCGACCTTAGATTTACCAAAGAATAAGCACATGAAAAGAAGAAGTTTTCTTGAAAAAACCTCAGCAGCTACTGCCTTTGTTGGTCTGGGCGGATTAACCGGCCTGGCTATGAAGAGCAATTCTGCCAGGCATATCACGATACTGCACACCAACGATGTGCACAGCCATATAGACCCCTTACCGGCCAGCGATACCAGAAATCCAAATATGGGCGGGGTGGCAAGAAGGGCTAGTCTAATTGAAAAAATACGAAAGGAAAATCCGAACACCTTATTGTTGGATGCCGGAGATAGCTTTCAGGGTACGCCGTACTTTAATTTTTATGGTGGCGAACTCGAATTTAAGCTTATGAGCAAAATGCGCTATGATGCCACTACTATTGGCAACCACGATTTCGATAATGGTATAGAAGGCCTGC
This sequence comes from Salegentibacter haimaensis, assembly GCF_054121495.1. NCBI lineage: Bacteria > Pseudomonadati > Bacteroidota > Flavobacteriia > Flavobacteriales > Flavobacteriaceae > Salegentibacter > Salegentibacter haimaensis. The sequence goes on along the minus strand of NZ_JBSYGH010000011.1, from coordinate 40,242 downwards.
TGGCACAAATGCCTCACGCAAAATTCGATTTTATAAGCGCCAATTATGATTTTTCAAATACTGTTCTTGACGGAAGAGTGAACCCCTACCGCATTTATAAAAAAGACGGAGTGAAAATAGGAGTTTTTGGACTGGGAGTAGAACTGGAAGGCCTGGTAAATAAAAAACTTTTTAAGGAAACCCAATATTTGGATCCCGTTGAAATTAGCCGGGATATGAGTCGTAAACTTAAGCAGGATGAAAACTGCGATTTGGTGATATGCCTGTCTCACCTGGGCTACAAGTATAATCACGATAAGATTTCAGATGTAAAACTGGCCACAGAGACCGAGGATATAGACCTCATCATAGGCGGGCACACCCATACATTTCTGGAAAAACCCGAAATTGTTACCAACCGGGCCGGGAAAGAGGTTTTAATAAATCAGGTGGGCTGCTATGGCCTTTATTTAGGCCGAATTGATTTTTATCTTGACGATAAAGAGGTGAGAGGTACGAGGTTAGAAGTACGAAGTTAGAGGTACGAAGTTAGAAGTATGAAGTTAGAAGTTGGTTCAGTAGGCAGCTTTCAGTAAGCTGTAATCTGGCTGAATGTTCAAGGTACGAAGTTAAAATCAACCCAATTCCGAATTAATTACTCCCGTATCACCAACTCACGAATTCCCATAATGGCAGGGTGAGAGTTTCAAGCACAAAGTTAGGTCGAATATAAAGAAACATAAGGACAGGTTTCTACAACTCACAAACTAACGACTACCAACTCCCGACTCCCGAATTTACGGCTGCACTTCGTCGGCTTTTACCGGTTTCTTTTTATTGATAAAAAGGTAGTAGAAATTCACCGCGGTAATTGCGGCGTTGGTAATGATAATTGGCCAGGAATCCAGCAAGACTCCATAGACTATAAAACTAATACAACCAATGGTATTTACTATCCTTAGTGTGGTGATCTCGCGCATAATGAACGAGATCATCACAAAAAAGGAGGCAAAATAGCCAATCCATTCGGTAAGACTTACACCCAGGATTTCCATCTTACTTTATACTATTTTATTACGCTTACGATCATTTTCGGTTAGATAAATTTTTCTAAGTCGAATATGATTTGGAGTTACTTCTACATATTCATCTTTCTGAATATATTCCAGTGCCTCTTCTAAAGAGAATTTAATCGCAGGTACAATTTTGGCTTTATCGTCGGCTCCTGAAGATCGCACGTTAGAAAGCTTCTTGGTTTTGGTGATATTCACCACCATATCATCCTGGCGCGAATTCTCTCCAATTACCTGCCCTTCATAAATCTCGTCTCCCGGATCTACGAAGAATTTACCACGATCCTGAAGTTTATCTATCGAATAAGGAATAGCTTTTCCTTTTTCCATAGAGATAAGAGAACCATTTTGACGCTCTGGAATTCCACCTTTAAGAGGCTGGTATTCCTTAAAACGGTGAGCCATAATCGCCTCTCCGGCAGTAGCCGTAAGCAGCTGATTTCTCAAACCTATAATTCCTCTTGATGGAATGATAAACTGAATAATCATTCGTTCGCCACGGGTTTCCATACTTAGCATTTCGCCTTTACGCATAGTTACCATCTCTACGGCTTTCCCTGAAACAGCTTCAGGAAGGTCTATGGTTAATTCTTCAACAGGCTCCATCTTCACCCCATCAACTTCTTTGATGATTACCTGAGGCTGCCCGATTTGAAGTTCATATCCTTCTCTTCGCATAGTCTCGATCAATACCGAAAGGTGCATTACCCCTCTTCCGTAGACTAAAAACTTATCGGCACTATCGGTTTCTTCAACTCTTAGGGCAAGGTTTTTTTCGAGCTCTTTGGTAAGGCGGTCTTTTATATGACGTGAGGTAACGAATTTTCCGTCTTTTCCGAAGAAAGGAGAATCGTTAATTGTGAATAACATGCTCATCGTTGGCTCATCTATGGCGATGGTGGCCAAAGCTTCGGGATTTTCGATATCGGCCACGGTATCGCCAATTTCGAATCCTTCAAGACCTACCAGGGCGCAAATATCACCTGCTTCGGTCTTTTCTACTTTTTTGCGGCCAAGACCTTCAAAAGTATGAACCTCTTTTATTTTGGTTTTCTTAATTGTGCCGTCTCTCTTTACCAAAGAAACCTGCATTCCTTCTTTAAGAATTCCTCTTTGAACGCGCCCAATGGCGATTCTTCCTGTAAATGAAGAAAAGTCAAGAGAAGTGATGAGCATTTGAGGAGTTCCCTCTTCAACTTTTGGGGCCGGGATGTGTTCCAAAACCATATCCAACAAAGGCTCGATATTTTCGGTTTTTACCGCCGGGTCTTCGCTCATCCAGTTATTAAGTGCCGAACCATAAACCGCCGGGAAGTCCAGCTGCCATTCTTCGGCACCGAGTTCGAACATCAGGTCAAAAACCTTCTCGTGAACCTCATCGGGGGTACAGTTAGGTTTATCTACTTTATTAATTACCACACAGGGCTTTAAGCCTAAATTAATGGCTTTTTGAAGCACAAAACGGGTTTGAGGCATAGGGCCTTCGAAGGCATCTACCAACAGCAAAACACCGTCGGCCATATTCAATACTCTTTCTACCTCCCCACCAAAGTCGGCGTGACCGGGGGTGTCTATAATATTGATTTTGGTGTCTTTATACACCACCGATACGTTTTTGGAAGTAATGGTAATACCGCGTTCGCGTTCCAGATCATTATTATCAAGAATAAGATCTCCGGTGTTCTGGTTTTCCCTGAACAAGCGGCAGTGGTACATTATTTTGTCTACCAGGGTAGTTTTCCCGTGGTCAACGTGTGCAATAATTGCGATGTTTCTAATAGCTGTCATATAAGCGCCTCATTTTTAAAAGGCTGCAAATGTACGCTATTTTTGAAGAAATGTTCCCTTTATAGGCTAAAAAGGAAAATATTATTTTTCTGCTGAAATTCCCTATCTCTCAGACCTTTTGAGCTTTGCGCAGGTAAAAAAATGCAGCTGTATAGGCCAGCCCTATACAGCCAAAAATCGCAGAAAGCCACCACTGCTCTGCCCTTTGAGTGATGAAGAAAGCCACCGCAGCAAACATAATTAGCGCGTTGATTAGGCAGCGTTTTGGTGTATAATATTTTTTAAATGGTTCCTTCAGGCCCTGCATAATTTAATTTTTGTGCTAAGATAGCGCTTAAAACTAAACTCAGCGCTCATCGGCCGAGGGGCCGTAGGTGGCCGGAACCGGAAGATCGAGCAACCTGAAATAAACCCCGAGTTGTGCCCTGTGATGCGGGATTTGATTCAACACCATAGTGCGCAGCACACTAAATTTTGGCATTTCCATAAGGGTTTCTCCCTCGCGGGTCATTTTCCAGTTTTTCTCGAATTCTGAATCTGGTTTTCTAAGGGCTGCTTCGGCTTCGGCGGTATTGTTTTTCAGATATTCGATGATGTCTTCCAGCTTTTCAAAATCGGGAGATTTATAATCTTTCATATCCATTTCATCCATCAGCATGGTAGCGCTAATCCAGCTGGGAATTTCGGCCAGGTGATTGGCAAGCTGGCGCAGGCTCATAGATTTTGGATGGGGTTTCCAGCTCATTTTCTCCTGCGGAATTCGCTCCAGAAATTTTTCGGTGAGCACTACTTCGTGTTGCAATTCAGAAATAAGAAGGTCCTGAAGTTTCATAGTTTTAAAATATGCAATTGAAATTACATAAAATTCCGATGTATATTTAAAATAAAACCTAAGGGAAAATACTGGTTTTTAGCATTAAAAGAGATAAAACTCACTTATTCTTATACCCTCGAATCCCGGCCATCAAAATCTCTTTAGCTTCTCTTTGATTTCCAAATCCTATAATTTCAATCTTCGTTCCACCTTTATAATTATTAAACCAGGATTCAATAATAGCGGTTACTCCTTTGTATTTCGAATTTAGTTCATCTAAATTGTTAAGATCATAAAAGGCTGAACTCTCTACCACAGCAATCAACTTATCATCCTGTTCATTCTTATCTAATAATTTCAAAACTCCTATTAGTTTTGTTTTAACCATAGAACCTCTTTCCAGAGATTCTCCCAGTATCAAAACGTCCAACGGATCCCCATCTCCTCCGTCCTCAACTTTAAGTAATGTTTGGGGAACCATACCATAATTGCCTGGATATCCCAGGTAATTAACTCTACGTAACTCTCCCCCTCTTTTTTCTAGAGACAGATGCCCAGAGATTTTTTCAACTTCCCATTTTTCAATGGTACCAGCAGGGATTTCAACTATAACATTCATCAATGAATCTGCACTTAAAGCCGGATAGCCATCAATAAAATGCTTTTCTCCAATTATGGTATACTCCATACCTTTTTCTGTATTCACCCTAAGTTGAGTGTTTTTTTCAGCAATACTTTGGTTATTCCTCTTACAGGAAGTCAATAAAAAAAAGAAAATTATTATAACACGTGCTGCTTTTTTCATGTGCTTTATATTTATAAGCAAAGTAGTACCTGACAATGCTTTTGTTCTTATACTGAATAATCTATCTAGTAGATATTTAATTCAAAAACAATTAATCTTTAGGTATTCAAAATTAATGAGGTAAGTAATTATACTTATATAAAATTGGGGAGATAGTATTATTTAGCTCTTCACTAAGAGTGTAATAATTCAATAATGGGTCAAAACATATAGCTTCCCCTTGTGGCTCTCCTGCGTAAGGGGCCTTTACGGGAATACGTTGCAATAATTCAGCAATGCTTTCACCCTCCTGCCTTGTCCAGTAAAATATCTCCTGTCGGGTTTTTATAAGAACTTTACTCCCATCAAAGGAGACCGTTCCTGCTGATGCATTTTTAAAGGGAAATTCTCCTACCTTATAAATCGTATTCTTTGCTGAAGCATTTTGCGGAAAGGGCACAACATAAATGGTTGATCGCACATCACGCTTGGTAACAAGAAAAACATCCAGTGTAAAGGGGTCTACAAATAATGTTTCGGCATCGTGACTGCCATCTGGATACTGAAAATTTATTATTGAAAAATCTTCCGGATCCCAATTAACAGATCCGGTAGCGGTATGATCTTCCTGATATACCGGCTCCTTAAATTTATAAATAGCATAGTTTTGTCTTTTTTCAATATTGTCTCCAATATCTCCAACATACAAATATGCCTCCCCGCTTTGAGAATCAATAGTGATCTCCATATCTTCCCAATCTATATTGTTAGATCCCTTAATTGTATATCTTGCCTTAATTTTACCATTGTTGGCATCAAGTAAAAAAATAACATTTGGATGGCCCGAGTCGTTGTGTGCCCAAATCATTCCAGGGTTGTTAATGGAATAGGCCAGGCCTGAAGTTTCAGATAAGATCACTTCTCCCAATGTTTCAGGAATTCCTGAATAATCATCAGTAGTCGGCATTCCAAAGGTTTGATATGAGGTAGTAAAGGGCAGGTGGTTTCCCCAGTAAAAGTCTTCCTGGTTTTCTTTTCCTAAAATATTTTCCTTTTCGCAGGAGAGAAACAAGATTAGCAAAACAAAAACGTAGTAATTTTTTTTCATATAAAAAAATTGGGGCATTTAGCCCCAATTTGATTTTTTACTTAATTAGCTCCAAAGGCTCCAAAGAATTCTTGAGGAGAAGGAGGGGTAAATGTCATACTACCATCTATAGTAGTATAGGACTCGTGCACAAAATCAAAATCTGTGAAACCTCCGGTTAATGCAGGTGAATCAGGCTGCAATCTAAAATCGGATCCGGCAGGGATAGGGTCTATGTTATTTCTTAAAGGATCTGTACTTATATTATCGCTACCTGAAAAGGTAAATCCAGAAGGATCAAAATTCACGAACATCGGATCGTTTTCTCCAGGCTCCCCGGTTACATCTGAATCTGGAATTGGAGTTCTTGGGTCGTTACCAATTAACCCAACCGATGATGTGTTCGTTGAAGGATAAAATTCATCCACTATAGTTTGTACAGCACCGTAGTACCAGTTATACCCGTAATTGATTCTACTTACGTCCGGTTCTGCTTCACCGGCTACAAGCCTTAAACCAAATCTATTGTTTACTAAAAGATTGTTGTAAACATCGCCAAAGGCATTAGATTCATAATTTAATCCTGCACCTCTACCAGATTCTGCTCTTCTATAACCTGAACTGATTACAGTATTATTGTAGAAGTTTGTTTGGGCTCTTCCTCTCTCTCCTGGACCTGTATCGGCAGTTTTTAATGCATTGGTTGCAAGATTGTAGAAAAGGTTAAAAGCAAAATCACCTGAAGAACCAGCCTTGATATTTACTGCGTCACCACCTGTACCACCAGTAACTTCAAAAGTATTATAAGTCATCAAAGTTTTACCTCCATTAATTCTAATAGCATCATCTGGAGTGAAGGCAATGTGTGAGTGGTTCAACACAAAAATACCATCTTGTCTCAAACCATCCTCTCTAACAAAATAGAGAGCATAACTTGCATCACCGGCGTCTAATTCTCCATCACCACCAGTAGCAGGTTGAGCCATTGCATTTTCTTCTCTGGTAGTACCGCCTGCATAAAAGATGTCTGTATGTTCTATAACAAGGTCTCCTGTTGACACAGTACCTATCACACCACCCCATAATTGACCAATACCCTGATTTTTTGCAGAATTTATCAATTGATTGGAAGCTGTTAATTTCACCCGGGAACCCTCTTCTCCCATTATATACAGAGATCCAAAGACTTCTATAAACCAGGCTTCCCCATTTTCACCTTCCTGGAATTCGAGGGTTACTCCTGCTGGGATAGTTACAGATTCTCCTTCGGGTACATAAAGATCTCCAGTTACTTCATAAATAGCGTTTGCTTCAAAACCGATTTCAGTCATATTACCTGAAATCCCTTCGTCATCGGGAATGATGTCTCCCCCGTCATCATCTGGATCTGTTATAACTGTTGTAGGTAAATCACCCTCATCGTTGGAACAGGATATTACCGAAAAAACTATCGAAAATATCCAAAATAGCATTGTTAACTTTTTCATTTTAAGTTGATTTTAAATTAATGGTTTATTATTGATTATTAAAAATTATATCTGGCACCTACTCTAAAGGAAACCCCGTAAAGGTCTCTCCTTATTAATCCCATTCTGGTTGGGTCTGTTTGGTATGGATATGGATCTTCAGGCCTTGCCAAAGGCTTATTCACAACAAGCTTATATGGGGTATTTAATAAATTGTTCCCCTTAAAAAAGATTACAAAATTCTTGTTTAAACCTTTCTCCAAGGAAAAATCCATTTGTGTCATAGGTCTCATATAGTGATCGGCGTCCAGGAATGGAGAAACAAAGGCAATTCTTTCTCCTGTGTAATTCACAACCAGCTGAATATCCCATCTTTTCTCAAGATCCTTATACAGCAGGCTTATGTTACCAATGTGATCTGACTGTCCTTGTAATGGTCTGGTTTGATTAACCAGAGTTCTGGACCTGTCTTCATCGATAAGAATTTTATCAGTCCTTATTTGAGAGTTGGTATAGGTGTAATTTAGCCGTAGTCCAAACTTATTTATGTATTTTGTAAAGTCGAATTCAACTCCAAAGTTTGTGGCATCATCATAGTTTTGCGGTAATATTCTATTGGTGACCGGTCTTTCCCCTTCCCTGCTAACCAAAGGAAAACCATATTCAATTGGGTCTCTTATTCTCTTGTAGAAGACCCCTAGTAAAATTTGGTCTATTGAATTAGGGAAAAACTCATAGCGCATATCTGCACTATGCCCATACGATGGCCGTAAATCTGAATTTCCGCGTTCGCTATAAAAGGAATCCCCTCCGCCGGCACTTCTTACTGTGGGCACTATCTCATAAAAACCGGGACGACTTATACCCTTAAAATAGGTGGCTTTGAGATTTGATTTATCGGTTAATCTATGCTTCAGGCTTATCGAAGGGAAAAGATCAAGGTATTCCTGCTCCTGGCTAATTTCTACATCATTTGAAGAAGCAGATAATTCATTGATCTCATAACTTTGGTAAGTTAGTTCAGCCCTAATCCCGGCCTGAATTTCAGTATTTCCCAATTTCCAACTTGTATTAAAATACCCGGCATATACATCTTCAGCAGCATCGTAGACAAGATTACTTCTATCACCGCTACCCCTGGGGTTGGCCATAGCATTGAAATTCACCTCCCCAAAATTGTTCCAGTCTTCGCCTTTAAATTGACCAAAAATTTGAGCATAATTATAATAGTTGTAATAGTTATCTCTCACTTTATTACGCAGTACACCGCCAAACTGAAACTCGGTATTTTCATTTATAATGTTTGGCTGAAAACTAAGATTGAAGTAAAGGGATATATCATCATCTCTATTACGTTCCCAGGCTCTGGAATTATTAGTGCCCTGGAAGTATACAATTTCGTTAAGAATTCTGTCTTGAGCTACATTATAATTTCCGGCCCTTGAAAAGACACCATCATCTGGCCTGTCATTATTGGCTACAGAGTAGATGGCATTCCAGTCAAAATTGAAATAATTGAACAACCTATGCTCTCCCCCTAAGTCTAGTGTGATAATATCCTGAAAAATATTGCTGAATCTTGTGACAGGATAAACCGCATAATTATCTGTTGCGACAAAACTTTCTCTTCTTTCCTGATCTCTTACTCTAAATTCATTCAAATAATAATTTCCAAAATAAAGATCTAGTTTATGGTCTTCATTGAATCTATAATCCACCTTTGTATGAAAGGCTATTCGCTGTAGTTGTGAACTGGTCTCTCTTTCAATTAGTTCCTGCATTATAAGAGGATTTCCCACTCCTTCCCGAAAATCTACCGAGGGGTCATAAAAATAATTGCTGGTTGGCCGGTAAGAATTTTGAAAGCTCCCACCAACCATAATCCCAAGCTTATTATTGAAATATCTATTTCCATAAGATAAGTTCGCAAAAATGTCGGGAAGCGGAGTTACTCGTTCCTGGATCATATTTTCTGCGGAAAAATCGGCAGGAGTAGCTCGATAATCGTCACCAAATCTTTCTCTGGGAGAAAGCCTTTTTAAATTTGACCTGTCGTAAGTATCAAAGCCTCTTTCAAAGTTTAAATGATTCACTCCAATTTGTATATCTGCATCAAGATATTCCTTGATGGGTGCATCTTTCATTACCATATTAACCGTTCCACCAATAGCATCGGCCTCCATATTGGCAATTAAAGATTTATATACCTCCAGGCGTTCCAGAAAAACAGCTGGAAAAATATCAAGGGGTACAAATCTATTTTCGTTATCTGGAGATGGAATTTTAATACCATTAATAAGAGTGTTGTTATATCGCTTATCCATTCCCCTTATAACCGCATATTGCGGATCCCCACTGGCATTACGCTCAATAGACAGACCTGATACCCGTTGAATTACATTTGCCACAGTTATATCTGGCGATAATTCAATTTGCTTTGCTGAGATTATATTAATCACATTTGGAGATTTTCTTTCCAATGCTCTTGCCTGGGCATCTGTACCCCTATTATCTGATACTAATAGAACTTCCCCTAACATTTCATCGTTTGCCTGCAGGACTACATCTCTAAAGAATTCATTGCCTGAAACGTTTAATTTTTCCTGAACGGGGAGGTACCCTACATAACTTACATTAAGTTGATATTCTCCAGTCGGCACATTCCTTATTGTATAAGAACCATCCAAACCTGAAACAGTTTGATACAAGTTACCAGTAGATATATTTTTATAAGTTATGGTGGCCCCTGTCATCAACTCTCCACTATCTCTATCTGTAATTACACCTTTTACATTAGAAGCAGATAATCCAGACCATATGAAAACAAACACCGTAAGACTTATGAAATATTTGAAAGACATTTTAGTAGAATTTTACTGTCGCAAATATAGATTTGGCGCCCCGGGCTGGTGTCAATAGAAAATTATTGAATCTTTAACATGAAATTAGAATGGTATTAATCGAGAAAAATTTATTATCAATAATTTAATTTTGTTAAAACTAAGATCATATTGATCTAACATTCAAAGTCTTCTCGAATATGCTGAAGCTGTTTAAGGTATTCATTGCCACTACCAATACATTGCTTTATCTTTGCTTATTAATTTTACAATAATGAAACTTGAAAAAATTCCGCAGTTAAAACATATAGAATCCAATAATTTCTTTTTGCTTGCCGGGCCCTGTGCCATTGAGGGTGAGGAAATGGCCCTTCGCATCGCAGAGAAGGTGGTAAAAATCACCGATAAACTCGAAATTCCTTATGTGTTTAAAGGCTCCTTTAAAAAAGCCAATCGAAGCCGTATTGATAGTTTTACCGGAATTGGCGATGAAAAGGCGCTTAAAATTCTGCGAAAAGTTTCAGAAACTTTCAAAATTCCAACTATTACCGATATTCATGAGGTAAGCGATGCGGCGATGGCTGCAGAATATGTAGACATTCTGCAAATTCCTGCATTTTTGGTTCGGCAAACCGATTTGGTGGTGGCTGCGGCCGAAACCGGAAAGGTAGTCAATCTTAAAAAAGGACAATTTATGAGTCCTGAGAGTATGAAACACGCCGTAACCAAGGTAAAAGACTGTAATAATGAACAGGTAATGGTGACCGACAGAGGTACTATGTTTGGCTACCAGGATATGATAGTAGATTTTAGAGGAATTCCCACTATGCGCGAATTCGCCCCCACCGTACTGGATGTGACTCATTCTCTTCAGCAACCAAATCAAAGCAGCGGCGTTACCGGCGGGAGACCCGAAATGATTGAAACCATTGCCCGCGCCGGGGTAGTGAATAAGGTAGACGGGCTATTCATCGAAACGCATTTCGATCCTGCCAATGCAAAAAGCGATGGCGCGAATATGCTGGATTTAAATCACCTGGAAGGCCTGCTTGGTCGCCTGGTAGCCATCCGTAAAACGATTAATGAATTTTAAACCCACATCATAACAATAAGCTTGCTGTTCCTAACCAGGCAGGCAAACAGATTAATCAAAACTTAATATTTTCCCAAAAAAATTCCGCTGAATTTAACACCATAAATTAATGCTGTAAATTGATAAGTCTATTTCTAAATGGGGCTTATGAATTCACAAGTAACAATTGTATGGGTGATTTTCCTGTTATTTTTTTTCACAACACTGCCCCGCGCTTTAGCCCAGGACAAAGTGGAAGCAAACATAGGTGGGGCCGTTCGATTCAACTACAATTTATCTTCCTGGAAACCCGGCCAGCAGGCTCGAGGCGGTGATTTTGGGTATGATGTCTTCTTTGTAAATGTAGACGCCAGTTATAAAGGCGTTTTTCTCAATGCCGAATACCGGCTTTACTCCGAGGCATTTGGAGGTGGATTTTTGAAATTTGGCTATGTTGGCTATCAAATCGACGAAAAGAGACGTATACAGGTAGGACTTACCGAAGTTCCGTTTGGGATAGAGCGCTATAATTCCCACAACTGGTTTTTAAACCTGCCTTATTACGTAGGTTTGGAAGATGATTACGATATGGGAGTAGATTATATCTACGATACCGAAAGGTTTGAAATTCACGCCGGTTTTTTTAAAAATGCTGAAGAATTCGCTTTTGGAAGCAATACCCCCTCCTCTTCAAGCAGGTATTCCTATGATGTGGTAGGCCGAAATAAGGAAGTGAATCAACTCAACGGAAAAATCATTTACAAACCATTATCTGATAACACCCATAAAATTGGTTTTTCAGGACAGTATGGCGGCCTATATAATATAGATACCGAAGATACCGGCAATCATTATGCACTTGCCTTGCATTATGAATATCAAAGTAACGACTGGTCTGTAAAAACCCAGGCAACTAAATCTAAACTCAATCCAAAAAATGCCGAGGGAGAATCCAGGGATGTAGTAACGATGGGTGCTTATGGAGCCCCTTATGAAGTAGCGGCCGATTTCGAAATTTATAATCTGGGAGTGGCTAAGAAACTGCCCTTTGAGAAAGGCGTGATAAAATACCTGGAAATTTATAATGATTTTGGCTATATGAACAAACAAAAAGCAGAGTTCAACGACAGCTTTATGAATGTAGTTGGAGTTTTAATAAATACCGGGCCTATTTTTATTTATGTAGATTATGCCGCCGGGCTTAACCATTCCTGGCTGGGGGGAGACTTCACCAACGAATTTGCCGCAGGAAAACCCGATGCCAAATGGGAAGCCAGGTTTAATATAAACATTGGCTATTATTTTTAATTTTAAAAGACGAAATCAAGAAGTATGACTAAAAAAGTAGTAAGAAGCGACGAAAGAACAAGCATATTTGGCCTGGAACTCAATGGGCCGGTTTTCTTCACCTCGGCCTTTATCATTATAGTAAGCATAGTACTTACTTTAATATTCAGAGAACAGGCTGAAGCTTACTTCGATAAAATTCAAAATTTTGTAGCCGATAATGCAGGTTGGTTTTTTATACTTTCTGTAAATGTCTATCTGATTTTTATGCTTTACCTGGCCTTTAGCAAATTCGGAAGTTTAAGAATAGGAGGTCCTAAGGCAAAACCTGAATTTAAAACCCTGTCCTGGTTTGCCATGCTTTTTAGTGCCGGAATGGGAATAGGTCTTTTATTCTGGAGTATTTCTGAACCTGTTTTTCATTTCAACACCCCTCCTATGGCCGAGGGAGGCACGCCTGAAGCGGCCAGGCAGGCAATGAATTTCACCTTTTTACACTGGGGTTTCCACGCCTGGGCCATCTACGCGCTGGTGGGCCTGGCCCTGGCTTATTTCGCCTATTCCCGGGGACTTCCATTAACCATACGCTCGGTTTTTTACCCGTTTCTGGGAGATAAAATCTATGGAAAAATTGGAAATGTGATAGACATATTTGCGGTTCTGGCTACCCTATTCGGCCTGGCCACTTCTCTTGGCCTGGGAGTAAAACAAATCGCTGCCGGCCTGGAACATGTGTTTGATATCGACAAAGGGATTAACACCCAGGTTTTCTTAATCGCCGGGATCACCCTTATCGCCACGATTTCTGTAGTGCTGGGGGTAGATAAAGGAGTTAAGGTGCTTAGCGAATGGAATATGCGCATAGCTGTGCTACTTCTGTTGCTTGTTTTGGTACTGGGCCCTACAATTTTTATTTTTAAGTCCTTTGTTCAGAATACAGGCAATTATTTCTATAGTTTCCTGGAAATCTCTACCTGGACCGAGACCTATACCGGCAGGGACTGGCAAAATAGCTGGACGGTATTTTACTGGGGCTGGTGGATCGCCTGGTCACCCTTTGTGGGGATGTTCATCGCCCGAATTTCAAAGGGCCGAAGTATAAAGGAGTTTATTTTGGGAGTATTGATTGTGCCATCGCTAGTAACCTTTTTCTGGATCTCTGCCTTCGGAAGTTCTGCGATTCAGGAGGCACTGCTGGGGAATAATGCCATTGTAGATGCAGTTAATGAAGATGTGGCCATCGCTCTCTTTATCTTCCTGGAAGAATATCCGCTGGCCATTGTATTAAATTTGGTGGCTGTACTTCTCATTGCCGGATTCTTTGTGACCTCTTCAGACTCTGGTTCGCTGGTGATAGACAGTTTAACTTCAGGCGGAAAAATAGATGCCCCGGTAGGCCAACGTGTTTTTTGGGCCATCACCGAGGGTACCGTAGCTGCTGTTTTATTGATTGGAGGAGGGCTGCAGGCTTTGCAAACCGCTTCTATAGTAACAGGGCTCCCCTTCGCATTCATACTGCTGTTTATGTGTTATTCTTTGTATAAAGGCCTTAATGAAGACATGAAAAAAATTCAGCAGAAAGAATCTCAAAAAGAGCTTGAAAACTACGAAGACATAGTAGCCAACATCGTTAAGAAACGAAAGGAAGATTCGATTTCTAAAAAATAAAAGCTATTGCAATGAAAACAATTAAAAATATACTGGTTGGCCTGGATCTCACGGGCCTGGATCATAATCTAATTGAATACGCCTCGTTTATTTCAGATTTACTTGGTGCCGAAAAAATATACTTTGTTCATAATATCAAAAAATATGAAATCTCTGAGCTATTTAAGGAAGAATTAAAAAACCTAAACCTCGACAAAATGATTGGAGATGAGCTGGAAGAGAAAATTTCCACTACTTTTAAAGGGAGTACCCCCTGGGAAGTTTTAACTTCAGAAGATCCCTACACCGAGTCGCTTATCAATTACATCTCCCATAAATATTCCATAGATCTTGCCATTTTAGGCAATAAATCTGCCGGAAAAGGAAGCGGGGTGGTTAGCAGTAAATTGTTGAGAATGCTTAAATGTGATTTATTAAGCGTACCGCAAAATGCCACCTCCAAAATTTCAAATATTTGGGTGGGTACAGATTTTTCAAAATTTTCTCAGGAAGCGCTTCGAACCGGGCTTCAATTAAAGGAGCTTAGCCAGGCGCAGGTTAATTTGGTACATATCTATAATATTCCTGTTCAGTTCACCCCCTACCTTATCAAAGAAGAGATCGCGCCTAAAATTGAATCCCATATAAAAGAGAAAGCTTTGAAATTTCAACGAAAACTGAACGCAGAAGATAACAGCAGTTTAAAAATCTTCCCGGGTCGGGAGGCCAGTATTGGGGAAAGATTTTTGAAAGAAGCAAAAAAAGATAATGCCGATTTGCTGGTGATAAGCGACAGGGGGAATAACGCTGTTTCAGCTATGATGGTGGGCAGTGTAACCGATGAAATTTTTGACGAACAACTCCCGGCACCGCTTTGGGTTAGTAAATAGATATATTGTTTTTGAATTTAAACTCTAGAAAAATCCATAAAAAAACCGGAATCGATTAATTGGCGATTCCGGTTTTTTTATAATTCCAAAGGTCAATTACTCCACTTCCAGGCTAACCAATACCGGAAGGTGATCTGATGGATATTTTAAATCCCAGTTATCGCTTAAAACCGCATATTTCAACACCTTGATGTCATCACTGGTAAAAATGTAATCGATTCTACGGGTTACCGGTTTGCCGAAATTATAGGCATTAAAAGTCCCCTCTGGTCCAAAATCAAGGCCGGCCACTGTTTTGGAATCATTCAGTTTTTCTGAAAGATATTGAATTCCGGGGGCATCGGGTTCCAGATTAAGGTCTCCCATTAAAATCACCGGAAGATTTTCAGAATTCATTTCAGAAATTTTATCATAGATAAGTTTTGCACTATTCTCACGGGCTTTTTCTCCCACGTGGTCGAAGTGGGTGTTAAAAACCCAAAATGCCTTTCCAGATTCTTTCTCTTTAAACTTTCCATAGGTACAAACCCGCTCCATGGCGGCGTCCCAACCTACCGAAACTTTTTCGGGGCTTTCTGAAAGCCAGAAAGTACCCTGGTCAAGAATGTCTACCTTTCGCAAATCATAAAAAATAGCACTGAATTCTCCGGCTTCTTTCCCATCATCACGGCCAACACCTATATATTTATAATTGGGCATTTGAGCCTCAAAATGTTTTAGCTGGCTTACAAGCGCTTCCTGCACCCCCATAATTTGAGGTTCGTAGAATTTGATCTGATTGGTAAGGTGGTCTTTGCGTTTAGACCAGGAGTTTTCACCGTCATTTTCGGTTTGAAATCGAATGTTATAGGTCATTACTTCCAGGTGCTGCCCCTGCAGGTTAACCTGAAAAGACAGTAGCGCGATAAAGACTAGAATAAATTTCATAGCAGATAAAATTAATTTTTAAACAAGAACCTAAATTTTAGCCTGAAATGCAATTGGTATTGAATTTTTAACTTACTTTGTATCTCAAAGTACTTTAAAATGGAAAACGAAAAGTATCTTAAAGACATTAGTGAGATTAGGAATATGATGAACCGCTCTTCCCGGTTCATCTCACTAAGCGGGCTTGCCGGGGTGTTCGCAGGATGTTATGCGATAGCAGGTGCCATTCTTGCGCAACTGGTCCTGGGGGAGAAAGAATCTGTATATGAGCATTCCTTAACGACCGGAAATATGAATGCCGAAGTGATACAGCAGTTGATCTTTATAGCCATAGCAGTTTTAGTGCTGGCCATTGGAACAGCAATTTTTCTCACCACCAGAAAAGCACGGAAAAATGATAAAAAAATATGGGATCATACCAGCCAAAGATTGGTGATTAATTTTTTTACCCCGCTAATTGCGGGTGGACTTTTTTGCCTGGTGCTTTTGCAATACGGGCTGGTAGGGCTTATCGCTGCCTCTATGCTAATTTTTTACGGACTTGCTTTAATTCACGCCAGTAAATATACCTTTGCAGACCTGAAAAGCCTGGGTTATGCCAACCTTGTTCTGGGACTTATCGCCACTCAATTTATAGGCTATGGCATTTTATTCTGGGCAATCGGGTTTGGAATCTTTCATATTATTTACGGCATTTGGATGCATAATAAATATGACAGGAAAACTGCTGAATGAGGAGTATTATAGGTAATATTAATAAGGCATTCGATCACAGAATTAGGCTGGGGATCATGAGCGTACTAATGGTGAACGATCACGCCGATTTTAAAACCCTGAAAGAGCTGCTGGGAGCTACCGACGGGAATGTTGCCAGCCATACCAAAGCCCTGGAGAAAGAGGATTATATCAAAGTGGAAAAATCGTTTATAGACCGCAAACCGAATACTAAATATATAGCCACAGCCAAAGGCCGAAAGGCATTCCAGGAACACCTGAACGCGCTGGAAAAACTTTTAAATCGGGGGATGAATTGAATCAATAAAAAATGAACTAAACCATTCCTATATTTTTTTGTCGATTCACTTTGTATTTCAAAGTACTTAAAATTAAACATCAACAATAAATCAATGAATTATGAATGCAAACCGATTATTTACAATTCTAATGGTCGTAGCGGCCCTGTTATTAATTCCTTTTATAGGAATGCAATTTTCGAATGAAGTAAACTGGTCAATTTTTGACTTTTTGGTCATGGGAACGCTGCTTCTCTTCACAGGGCTCGCGATCAATTTTGCTTTAGGCAAATTGAAAACCCGCCAAAATAAAATTATCGCCTGTTTAGTGATATTGGGAATATTTTTGCTGATCTGGGCTGAACTGGCCGTTGGCATCTTCGGAACCCCTTTTGCAGGAAGTTAATTAAAAAGCTCATGGAAAATTTTGTAAATCAAAACTCGGTTGTTAGGGAGATTTGGGGAAAAAGCGATACCATTTTGTTCATTTTCGCCGGAGCTTCGGCAGAATTTGCCCTGAACAAGGCGGTAGACTGGTTATTCTATACCGGGAAATTACCAAGGGATCCTTTGGGTAGATTATTCTCTACGGTCACCTATGCCCGGGAGATTGTATTTGCTTCCTACTCACAGGCCATAAGAGCGATTAAAAACATTAACGCAATCCACGCTTCCATAGAAAAAAGCCGGGGTAAAGCAATTCCAGACTGGGCTTACAGGGATGTTTTGTTTATGCTTATAGATTATTCCATCAGGTCTTACGAAGTCCTGGAAAGACCTCTAACTAAAGCCGAAAAAAAGGAAGTTTTTGAAGTATTTACCCGGGTTGGCGAAAAGATGAAGCTAAAAGATTTGCCTACCACTTTTGATCAATATGAAATCATGAGAAAGAAGCATCTTGAACAAGATTTAAGATTCGGGGAGTTTTCGCATCAACTTTATAAACAATATAGAAAAAACCTGGGCTGGCTGCGATACCGGCTTTTGATAGAAACCCAGGCCCTCATCTGTCCCGGGCAGGTTAGAAAGATGCTTCCTTTTAAAAGTTTTTCAATAGTAAGACCACTTCTGTTTTTTTATAAGACCTTAAGGAAATTCAGCCTTGACGGGTTGCTAAAATCTGCTCTGCTGCCTTCAGAATATAAACAACAAATCAAGTCTATGGATCATTCTCCTATTTCTTAATCACTTAAATCAATCAAAAAATGAACACTAACGAACAATCTACCGGATTCCGTCCCAATGTTCATCATCGGGGAACAGACAGATAGTTCAATCTGTTTTTTGAAGGATTTTAATTTAAAAACGAATTAGGATCGATTTTCTACAAAATCCTGCAAATACGAAAACCTGGACGAAAGTTTGCCATCCCTGGTCATTCGGGCCCGCTCCAGGATGCCATCTTTATCTTCATTAAAAAATGCCGGGATTACGTGCTGGGCAAACATCTCTCCAAAGCCTTCACTGGCATCTTTTGGAAGTTCGCAGGGCAAATTATCTACGGCCATAACCAAAATGCTATCTTTCTCTCTAAAATCTACTTCGGCTGAAGATTGTGCATCGTAACCGTAAAATGGTTCAGCAATGGTTGAGGGTCTTATGGTGCTGGCGATAGGTTTATGAATATCGCAGGAGATATCGGCTATATATTTTATGCGGAAGTTTTTTGATTTGGCATCTTCAGCAGTGAAAAACACGGGAGCATTATCGCCGTAAAAATGTCCGGCTATAAAGAAATCTGAAACCTTTGCAAACCGCATAAAATTGGATTCATACAATTCTGGCCGGGTATAAAATTCTGAATTTGAGCCCTGGCCGCCGTCCTTGCGTTTATTATAATCCAGCACATCGATGAGACAGTACACAGGCTCGTCAAAGTTTTCAGACAGATATTCCTCTACCTCAACTTGCCTGATTTTTAAATGATCCAGGATTTCCTTAGCGCCGTGGGCCACTTTCCCGCTTCCGGTAAGCAGGATCTTAAGCTTCGGAATTTGAATCTTATCCAATTCGGCACACATCGCATCGAGATCGGGAAGATTTTCAGCTTTGGGCAGCTCATACAGGCCGTCTTTTAAGCCAATTCCGCGAAAACCATTATAGGCACCCACCAACCCTGCATAACGACCAAATCCGATTAAGCGATGACCCTTCTCGTTGACGATTACCTCGTGATCATATAACTCGATATTTCTATTCAGAATTTCCCGCAGCAAATCGCGATTATAGGCCTGTTTTTTAATGGTATGGGAAAAGAAAAAGTACTTTTTATTTGGAATTAGCGCTGGCAGCGGCACTTCTTTTACGCCCAGGAACACATCACAATCTGAAACATCATTTGATACCTCAAAACCTGCTTTGCGGTATTCTTCATCCGAAAAAATGCGGATATCAGAACTTTCGACTTTGAAGCTGGCTTCAGGAAATTTCTGAACCACTTCTTTGAGTTTTTCGGGTGAAAAAACCACGCGGCGATCGGGCGGGGTTTTGCGCTCTTTGATAAGGGCAAATTTTATCATTTCTGGTATGCGTTTTGTGTAGTTTAAGCTGAGTTTCCAAAGATATAATTTTATTGGTATCTTTGCAGGCTCAGGTCATAGGAATGACCTGATAGATTGGATTTTCGTTTTGACGGAAATGACGTTCTTTTAATAATGGGGTCGACTTGGTTTTGACAGCGAGTCTAATTGAGTTGTAAGCACGTCGAGCGCTGGGATATAGCTCGTAAATCTCATATTTCACACTTTTTTAAACGGCGAGAATAACTACGCCTTGGCTGCGTAACCGAATCATAGTAGGTTTTGCTTAGTCCCTACAAGGTAGGGAGCCAAGATGTCTCGTGAAGGCCTTGATTTACGGCATTCACATTAGAGGCACCGATAAAGTAAATATAGAGACCGCAGGGCCTTGATGCGGTTTTGAAATTTAAGTAAGGATACGTGTAAGATTGGTGGTTTTCGGCCGGTCTTGCATCGACAATCAAACGAAAACTAAGCGTGTAGAAAGCTGCTTAATTGCTTGTTTGCACGAGGGTTCGAACCCCTCCGACTCCACTTTTTGAGCATCAAACTCAATCTAAAACCCCGTAATCCTAGTGTTTACGGGGTTTTTCATTTTTAAGGATGTCATTTAATATCAAATAAAATCATCTTAAGCGAGACCAATACGGTGACCTATTTTAAAATAAAAAAAGGGGTCTCGCTAAGCCTTCAAGTAATTGTTTTTCAAATCTTTACACTAAGTTAAAGTTTTAAATTATATACACTTTTTAGGTACTTTGCGAGACCAAGCGAGACCTAAAATTAGAAAAACTTATGAGAACTGATTTTCACATCCACTTTCACCTACTAGGAAAAAAGAAAAATAAACGCGGATTAGCACCAATTTATTTGAGACTTACTGTTGACAGAAAAAGGAAAGAATATAGTATTTCCAGAAGGATACAGCCAGAAATCTGGAATTCTAAGTTGCAAAAGGTTATGGGTAATAATCCAAATGAAAAGGAAATCAACACCCATATCAATAACCTTCGGCATAAATTGAATAAAATTCATCAAATATTTTCTGATACCGATAAAACAATTACTGCCGAAGGAATGATCGCTGAATTAAAAGGCGCTAACAAACCGCGGCCAAAGATGACTCTAGAGGTCTTTAAAGAACATAATGAGCAGGTAGACCGTCTTTCAGGAAAAAGCATCACTAAAAGCACCGCTAAGCGTTACTGGACCTGCTATAATCATGTGAAACAATTCATCACAGAAGAATACAGAGCTTCTGATTACCCGATGAATGATATTAACCATCAGTTTATTTCAAAATTTGAATACTTTCTCAAGACAAGACGTGAGTGTAATCATAACTCTGCTTTGAAATATGTAAATAATTTTAAAAAAATTATTCGTATTGCCCTGGCGAACCAGTGGATGGATCGCGATCCTTTTTATAATTATAAGGTGCAGTTCGAAACTGTAGAACGGGAGTTTTTAACACAGGATGAAGTACAATCCCTCATGGAAAAAGATCTTCATTTCGACCGGCTTAAGCTGGTTCGGGATATGTTTATCTTTAGTTGTTATACGGGACTGGCGTATGCCGATGTAAAAAATCTTGGTAAAGACAATATAGTAACCGGAATAGATGGGGGAAAATGGATTAGAATTAAGAGGACAAAAACAAAGTCTTTAAGCAGTATTCCTATCCTTCCAGTAGCACAGGAAATCCTGGATCGATATGCCGATCATCCAGAAGTTCAAAATGGCAAATACCTGCTCCCCGTACTTAGCAATCAAAAATCCAATGCATTTTTAAAGGAAATCGCTATGATGTGCGGAATAACAAAACCATTAACTACCCACCTGGCCCGGCATACTTTTGCCACTACAATCACCCTTACCAATGGCGTTCCCATAGAATCTGTAAGTAAAATGTTGGGACATCAGGACCTTAGAACTACCCAGCATTATGCTAAGATTGTGGACAGGAAGATTAGTGATGATATGAAGGCATTGAGAATAAAGCTAGAATCGAAAGAAACCAAACACTCAGAGCAAAAAAGAAATCTGGATTAAGATAATTAAGGCACTACCCTATAGCCAGTTCTGGCATTCTCTAGACGTTCAGATGTATATAGCGGAGGGAAATCTCATATCACCAAATTAAATTTTTCATAAAAAAATCTCCCGTCGTTTCAGAGCTGGGAGAGTTTGTTCATAAAAAACGTATAAACTAGGGGTTAAGAACATCCATTTCTGGATTGATCTTGTTGAAATTAAAATTATATATTTCTCATTTTTCCGTGAAAAATTTAGCAATTTATAAGGGCTAAGAGCAGCTTTTCACGGAAAAATACGAATATTGCAAAAAAATAATTAATTTAATATATTGATAATCAGCAATTTAAATTTTGTAACATCGCGCAGCGTGTTACCCTCTTGCTATTCAGATTCATTTCTTTAACTGGTTATAACTTATATACTATCTTTAGTAAACCTACACGGGGTTGTATAAAAATTCTCTGATCGGTGATGATGAATTCAGTGAATGAGTTACTGCGTCGAAATTGGGCATTAAAGATGTTATGGATGGCAAGTTCAAAGCCCCAGGGACTATCTTCCTTATTATAAAACAATGAAAAATTCCCAATTTCAAATCGGTTTATATCCCCTGAAGTTTTATTTTCGAAGTAGTTATATTGATAATCTGCCTTCAATATAAAGCCATTCCAAAAATCGTATTCCAAAACGGCATAGGGATTTAACTGTACGAAATCATTATTAAAATTATCATTACCGAACTTACTTAGACGCTGCTCAACCCCCAGATCCAGGTTTGGCAAATTCTTAAAGGAGGTTTCCGCCTTTAAAGTATATGCGTAATTTTGAGATTCATAGTCCAAAACCTCTTCATTAATTATCCTGGAATAATCTGAAAAATTTAGATTGGTTTGAAGCGTAAACTTATAATCACTGATTTTTTGGGAAAATGAACCACTAAAACTATAAGTTTCTTCGGGTAAACTGGTATAAATTGAGGAAGTGATTTGATCTATTCCCTCAATTATCGTGGTATTTCTAACCGATCTTAAGCGTTTGATATAATTGATACTGGTATTGAGAAAAAGCCCTTTAAATAAACTGAATTTATAATAGGTTAAAGAGGCAGAATGAAAGAGTTCATTCTCTAAGTCCTGATTCCCCTGAAATAATCTATTAAAACTAATTAGACGTAATCTATTGGCAAAGGTTCCGGCATCTGTGAACCGAGAATTCAACCTGTATTTAAGTTTTATCTTTTCTGATTTGTGAATTTCGTATTCTCCTTCAAATTCGGGAAGTAAAACCGGTTTGGTTTTATTGGTAATTTGTTCATTCAATTGATTGATGTTCCATAAATAAAAGTGGTAGAAAAGTCCGGGTTTAATAATAAGATCGCCTACTTTCTTTTTATACTGAAGACCAAAATATTGATCTATGATTCTAAAATCCAAATCATTATTTAATCCAGCCTGAGAAAAATCATTTATCTCCCCCTCATTTAAAACCTGAGCATCAAAGGTTTTAAATTCCTGATTTAAAAAATCAAATCCTACGACTGGGTAAATATGATTGGTATTGTTTAAAATCCAATAATGCTTTAGTTCTACGGCAGCTTTATTTATTTGAGAAGAAGTATTTTGAAGTAATTCATAGGTGTCATCTTCAGCTAGTAAAGGTAAAATCCCGCTAAAAAGGGGACGGTTGAAATTCCAATTCCGGTAATTACTGTCTTTGTTGTACTTGTAATTTACAGTAGCTGTGGTAGTGTGCTTATAAGAAAATTGTTTGCTGTACTTTAAGTTTTGTGTGAAGTCAATAGCATCTGGCTCATTTTGAGTATTTACGAAGGTTGTGCCTTGGGGGCTTTGAGAGCTGATTTGTTCCAGACCATCTGCCCGGGAGGTTTTCACATAAGCATCATAAGTAAGATCTGATTCGGAGTGAGGGATAAATCGCAATTGTAATTTGCTCAGGGAAAAGAATAGATTATTATTGGTCCTGGTTTCTCTAAACTCATTAAATCCGTCGTTATTTACATAGGTGATATTATTCTCCTGCAGCATTTCCATTCTGTTTTTAGAAGCTATGGTATAAGCGTTTAGATCTAAATTGTCACTAATTCGCTGAACTACATTAAAAGCTCCAAAATCATTTTTACTAAAGACAAAATCTTCATTACTCAGAAAACGAGCAAAATCGTCGTTATAAATACTAAAACCTCCTGGGTTATCCATTAGCGAAAGAATACCACCTTCAAAATTTATATAATCATCCATAGAGAATGATCGCTTTCCTATATTATTAAAATCACCAATTACATTTACTGAAGTATTGGGGCTGTAGTAAAACAGGGTGGGGTGAACAATGTATCGTTCTTCAGGACCGCCACCGGCTTCAATATCTCCGAAAACAAATTTTTTCTTTCCCTCAGAGAGTTTAATATTCATAGCCATTTTATCACTGTCTTCCAATCCCTTTAGAAATGGAACTTCGCTGTAATTATCTAAAACCTCTACTTCGTCTACCGCGTCTGCAGGGATATTTTCTACCGCGAGCTTGGTATCACCTGTAAAAAAAGTTTTCCCATCCACCATTAGTTTATCCACTTTTTTGCCATTTACGGTTACATTACCATCCCGGTCTACCTCTACACCCGGTAATTTTTTAAGCACTTCTCTAAGTTTTCTTTCCTCACCGGTTTTAAAAACCTCGGTTCTGTATGTAATGGTATCTTCTCTAACCAGGACAGCCATTTTTTGTTTAATGAAAATTTCATCTAAACTCTCGTTGCTGGCCTGCATTTGAAAATTGCGCGATACATCCTCGTTAAGCCTAAGTGTATCGGTGATTTTTTGATAGCCTAAATAACTTAATTCGAGAATATATATACTGTCTCTTTCAAGGTTGACTCGATAACGGCCTTGCTCATCGCTTATCGAAAATTTCATCGATAGCTGGTCACTCACTGGAATAGCAATAAGGTTGGCCCCGGAAAGTGGTTTATTAAGTGAATCGGTTACTTTGCCGGCAAGTTCGCTCTGAGCATAAGTAGTTGAGCAATAAAATATAATTAATAGCAGGAAGTAGAATCTTGGAGTCAATATAGCTTGTATGCTTTAAAATTTTAAAAAATAGAAACATTTGAGATAAGTCTTAACCCATCTGTAAGAGGTTTGTTTACAGATCAATTAAAGCAAATTAATGTCAATTTCGATTGTCCTCCATAAATTCTTCAATTTGTTTGTAGGATTCTTCTTGTGATATATATTTCTTATTCCCAATACCTTTAATTTTCACTTTTTCTTCTTCTGGACTGAGATTAATTTCGGTCGCCGAAATAGTAAATTCATCTCTGTTAATTTCCAATATAAGCCCGGGAAGTCCCTTATAGTGTTTAGGTCCGAAATTCAATGGAATTTCTGGTGCAAACCAGGCCACTACATCTCTATAATAGAAATGCCCCTGTCTACTGTAGAGTTTTTCAGTTGATGTAGCTCGATAACAGGTAAATCCAATTATATTTTTTTTCTCCTGGCTTAGCTCCCATTCAAGTGCTTGGTGATTAATATTTCCCAGAGCATTGCTAAATTCAATTATAAGATCATTAGAATTGTTTGTAAAATAAGCAGTCGTCCCAGCTTTGCTACCAACATTGTAGGACTCAGCTGATAGGTCAGACTCAAGAGTTTTATCCAAATAGTAATAGGATTGATCTCCGTCTATATTTAGAAAAAAGTGGTCTGGAGTGGCGTTCTCATACATTTTAATAACACCTTGTTTTGCACTCATAGGAATATCTTTTTCCTTTAACTCATTTAAAAAACTTTCAACATACTTTTCATTAATAGCCCCCTCATATTTTATTATGGCCTGATTAATTTGCGCATTAATTGTGGAAGAAATCCCAAAAAGAAAAATGCTTATAAAATAAAAATATCTCATCTTAAACGCTTTAAAAGTTATAATTGGAAGTAAAAAAGAGCTGCCTTTCAGTTAGCAGAATTAATCATCTGGAATTCATTTTGCTGAACCTCTCATTAAATTCATCTATTGTAAAGTGCTTGCCTGTATGGGGTGCATCAATTTTTTGAAAATTCTTATAAAACTCAATTTTTTGAAATGTGAATTTTTCTCCTCTAATTTTTAAACTTAATATTAGGCCGGGTAATCCATTATAACCCAAAGGCCCATAATTAAGAGGGATTTCGGAAGAATACCAGGCAATTATAATATTATTGTTAACTTTTGTTGTTGCTTTATAACAGGAATAACCATTAATTATCTTATTCTCATTTACAAGCTGCCATTCAGGAGATTTAAGGGAAATGAGATATGTTCCATCATAAGAATCTAATTGCCATAATATTTTTCCAGACTTGTTGTTTTGATAATATGAACCTTGAAAAGGGCCCGTTGCTAAAGCTAAAATTTGAGAATTATCCTTTTCCATCATGTCATCAAGAAAAAATAAGGATTCACTTTCATTAAATCGCAAATTATACTTTAGCTGTTTGGTTAGCTCTGCCTGTTGCTTTTCAATTTCTTTATATTCTTTATAAAGTTTAGGATCCCTATTTTTTAATTCTTTACCATCCTTCGAAGCCGTAAATAAATCGACCCACTCTTTTTCGTAAAAAACTGAACCATTTAATTGAGCAGTACATAAATTATGAACTAAACATATTAATAGACAAAATTTGAATTTCATAATTATCAGGTTTTATTGCTACCTGTACTTTACCAACTAGGAATCACATATAGTAGATTCACATTAATATTGTGATCTTATTTGTTTTAATTTTTCCCTAACCAGGTTATCAAGTTCATTTTGAGTTATTGTTTTTCTAGCTTTCGGCACCTGGATATCAAGATCTTTTTTAGTAATTCTAATATTACTGGCGTAAAAAGTATATCTTTTGTTCTTTGTAGCTTCCAGGATAAGACCTGGAAGGCCTTCCAAGTCTAGGGGCCCGGAAGAAATATTTATTTCGGGTGTGAACCAGGCTGTGATTTCTCTTTCAATTGATTTACCTTCTTTACTAATAATGCTATAAGTCGTCAATGCTTTAAAGCATTTGTAGCCCAGAATGGTTTTTGTTTCTTTTTTGATATCCCATACAAATTTTTCAGTATTTAAAACATTTACATTTGGATCGCCTAAGATATCCATATTACGAATTTTCCTATTTTCATCTTTATAGAATATACCGTTTCCGCCTAAAGTAATTATTGCTGAACGTCTATCACCTTCTTCAAAATCTGCAGCTAATTTATCCTCTACTTTAAAAAGACTCTCATCTGGGGTGGACCATAAAATAAAGTTTATGTTCGGAATGGTATTTTGAACCCTGCGTATTTTCCCCGCAGCATTCGGTGGAATAGAACCAAATTCATCGTGATTGATTCTCACCTTATATATCGCTTCAACATTTTTTGATTCGATATCTAACTGAATAAATGAGATAATAAGAAGTAATATTAACACTCTCATGATAATTTGAAATTTAAAGTTTGAGGTTATTTAATTAAGTTAAATAACCTCAATTTAATACTACATATGGTTCTCACATTGATTATATGCCTCCATATAGTCATTACTGTATTCTAAACCTTCATTACCTTGGTACTCGGCGTAACCTACAGCTATTTCATGACAAATTCTGCTTTCTTCTTCAGCTGCATTAACTGAACTGAACATCGGGGCCATAAAAAAAGTCATAGCTAAGGGTAAAACTAATTTTTTCATAATAAAAATTTTAAAATAATCCCTACTCTTTAAAGGATTTTCAGGTTTCTCCTTAATAATTGATCAATTATATACTGCAACTTAGCGGAATAAATCAAATAAGCAAAAAAGTTAACCGTAATAAAAGTATGGTTAAACCGTACTTTTATTGTAAGATTCTGTTTAACAGTATATTGAATGTTGATAAAGTTCAGAATTTTGAAACAAGGTCTTTAAATTCACCTTTTTTTATTGATTAATCATCAATATCATACCCTTAAAAATGTATAATAATTATTTTTGTTAGATAATTTTTTGAAATTATCTAATTCTGAGTTTGTCAAATTCTTAATAATTAAAACTGTGCAGAATAATTATCTTGGAGAACAAGTCAAGGAGACTCCGCATTTCCTTAATAAAACAAGCTTCGGGAAAATAATAGTATTTAAAAATTTTAAAATCTGAATGCATTCTCCATTAATTCCATTTCATTTCTTGAAATACCCAGGTCTAAAGCTACTTGTCGCCACTCCCCCACATTCTTCTGAATTTTATTTATTATGGCATTAGCTTCCTTTTCCTTCAACCGAAAATAAGGTGCGACTTCGCGTACCAATTCGAAGTCTAATGCATTATCGGTTTCTGAAATATTTAATTTTAAACCTGAAGCAATTGGAGTCGGATTGATATCAAAAGCAGGAGAAAGTATCCATCCGGAATCAGTTAAAAGAAACCCGTGATTACGGAGGTGATCGTCGGTGTTGGAAATGGCAATATTAAAAACCATGCGACTCCATAATTTTTTGAGATCGTTGTCGATGTCGGCCCCGTTCTGCATTAAAAATTCCAGAAGCTCTAAATAACTAACTCCATCTTGATAGTCGGTGCCATCGGTATAACCTAATAGAGTCATTGCTGAGGCAAAATGGATACGAGTCCCATCTTTACTTCTATCAAAGCGTTGGGTCAGAAAGGTGTGTTGATGATGCGAAAATTTTTCAATTTTTGAAGGTGCCATTTCAATACCGCATTGAATAGCCAATTGATAAGCCAGCATTTCCCAGGCACCCATATCCTGCTGATCGTTTTGACTGGGGAATTTAGCAATCCACAAATTACCATCTGTATCCTGTATATTTGCCTTAGGTCTTGCTCCTCCTAATGAAGATCCTGGTGCCATTAGCATATTAAGCCATTTGATATATTCAGGATTATCAGTGGCATCCTCTTTCTCCAGCTCTAAGCTCGCAAACTCAAGATCTCTAAGTGCAGCAAAAGGTGGGGCGGCCATCGCTTCATTATCATCAAGAAAAACATCACTATTTGCTGTTTTAAAACGTAGGCCTCCCATTCGGTTATTATCAAAAACCCCCAATAGATAATCCGACTCCATTAAAGTTTTAGGGCGACGGTCTTCTTCCCTTGCTATAGCAGCCTCTTTGCGCATCATTAATACCCGGCCCCAACGGTCAGGTGAGGAATCTAAAAATATACCGAAATTAGATTTCTCATCATTGAGATACTGCGCTCCTTCGAATAATTGTAAATCGGGATCTATGATCTGTGCATATTCTGATTTTAACCATTCTCTATTGTATTCAAAAGAAAATATTTCTTTTCCTCTGGAGGGCGTTGCATATAAACTTCCCATTAAGAATGGCGATTCAATTCCTTCCCAATGTGCAAAAACCAATATCTCTTTTCGTTGCGGTGCCATTATTTCCTGTTGTGTTTTGGACCACGTTCTTTAATAGTTAAATCAGCATCCTGAATTTTTCTACCTAATACATCATCCTTGGCTAAAAACAATATATCCTGTTCGAGATTTAATACCACTAAAACCTGTAAAACTATGCCTAAAGAAACCGCCGGGCTTCCTTTCTCCAGGGAAGATAGTGTGGGACGAGATATCCCTGCCCGTTCTGAAACCTGATCCATTGTTAGTTTCCTTCGTAAACGTGCTAACTTAATATTTTCACCTACAGCTTCTAAAAGCTTTTTGTTCTTTGGCAATAATGCTACATTCTTTCCAGGCATAACGTAAAATATTTTTTACAAATATACACCTTTATGTAAATAATACTTCCTCTTATATTAATATTCCCAAAGGATGAGTCTATATACGGAACAAGCTAAGAGACTCCGCAGTCCCATTTTAGAATAAGCTCCAGGACTGCTATGTCCCATTTTAGAATAAGCTCCGGGACTGCCCTATCCCATTTTGACCCCCACTTTTAATTTTAAACTTTCAAACAGGGCTTTCGCCCTTGTAAGTAAAAGGAATTAATATTTTTTGATATTTATATATAGCCTTTTCTTTATGCATTCAGTTTTTTCCTGGTAATAAAGGGAAATAGAGGGAAAATAGTGTCAATTAGCTGCAGTCTGTAACCACCATCGATATATACCAGGTTTTTTGAAGTATCATTATACTTCAAACAGCGCTGCATTGCTTTTTGATTTAAAGATTCCTTGGAATACTGCTTTTTTACTTCGATTAAACCGGAAGTATCTGCCAGCTTTTTCAGCCGGCTTGCAGTAGCTTCTGAAACTTTAAATATAGACGCCAAACCCGATAAGGCAATAGGAGCTCCCTGTTCTGAAAAATTAAACCTGGGGGAGAGAAAATGATAGGTACTGCCTTTTATCTGTACGCTTTTCTTCCTCCTGGTTTTTCTCCAGAAACTCAAATGCAAATAAGCATAGATGGCCGCTCCGGTAATAGCCTTAATGTCATGGTAGTTGAAAATATCAATAGGAAATGCTTTTCTAACCGTCCAGTCTTCCTCTTCCCTGATTTTATCCAGGGATTTAAGAATGTAATAGCCAGTCTTCTCATTTTTACGTATCCAGCCCTTTCCCATTAGAAAGTTCAAGTACTTTTTTGTGGTCTTATTAGATTTAATCATCGAGTAATGCTGCAGGGCGCAAAGATCAGAATCTGCTAATTCAGTTTTCCCGTGGGAAAAGCAAAGTTTTAGAAATAGAAAAAACCGCAAAGGTTTAAGGTAGCCATTTAGCTGAGCGTCTATAAGCATTTGAATAGGCACAGAAATTTGAAAAGAACTCAAGGCTGTCGTCGTTGTTGGCGATACCGGTCTATAAAGGTTTTAACATCGCTGATTTTGTAATAGATCTTTCCCTTAATTGGAATGTATTCAATAAGACCTGACTCCCGCCAATGCTTAGCCGTTTTAGGCGTAATCTTAAACAGTTGGATAAAATCGGCGTTATCCAGCAGAAGATATTCGGTTTGTGAAAAAGGATGAACCTTTTGAAGCCTTATAAGCTCTTCCATCTTACGCTCTAAGGCGTGCAGACTAAGTAAAAAAGGATGCAGAGATTTCTTGTCCATCGAATAAAATTAGCCTAATCCGAACAAATAAAAAACCCTGTCTATGTTGATAACTTATTGATAAAAAGCCTGTTAAATGCAATTTACAACAACAGAATACAAATAAAATGAAGGCTAATTTTAATTGTATTGAATTGTGCTGATTTGATGGATTTTGGATAAAGAAGGATTGTTGATAAAAAATAATCCGGGTTAAAGTATAATCCAAAATTGAATCATTTACTTTTTTCATCCTGAGCCTTTTCCTTTAGAAATTTCCAAAAAATACGTACTGAAATCTTAATAGCTGAACATCAAAATCAATTAATCATTTACTTCTTCCAGAGCCTTCGCCTTACCTTTAGATGCATTCGACTTTCAGGAATTGAAATTACAGAGGAATTATAAATAGGCTTTAGCCGGCTTTATGCATTCCGGGTAATTTCAATTACTGATTATTTGGCATCTAAAGGGGAGGCAACTATAGGCAAGGGTTTTTGGTGAACCTATAAAGTTCTTATAGCAGTATAAGCGAACGGGACTGGAACAGTCTGGTTCAAGATATGGTAGCGCACCGCATTGGCTGTAGTGTAACAAAAGGAAATGGGGTAAGCGGGAGAATTGGAATTAATTTAATCCTAAATTAAAAACTCCTTCAAAATCTACATTGGAAGGCTTAGGTGCATCTAAAGACACTATTTTTCCTTCTTTATCGATTAAAATATACCTGGGTATTTCTACGACGGCATATTGTTTTTGAAAATCGGATTTATCATAAGCTATCAGTTGGGTATTGGTTAAGCCATATTTTTTAATCACTCTCTTCCATTTTTCATAATGTTCCTTTTTATCGATTGATATAGATACAAACTCTATATCTTCATATTTTTCTGCCATTCTTTTAAAAGCAGGGAGTTCTTTAATACAGGGGCCGCACCAGGTGGCCCAAACATCTATATAAACATTTTTCCCTTTTAAGCTCTCTAAACTTATAATTTCATCATTCAAACTTTCCAAAGCAAAATTTGGAGCCTCTTCGCCAATATGTAAGTTTTTTAAGGCCATATATTGTGCAGTAATATTATCGATGTATTCCTGATTTCTAAGTGCATTTTTATAAGTATTGTAAATATTATCCAGGTTTGGCCCCTTTTTCAAATCATAAATCATCATATGTCGAAATAGATCATCTTTTACATCTCCGTTTGGAAAATCCTTATCTATTTCTCTTAGGTAAGCAAGAATTACATTATTCCCGTATTCTTTGCGTTTATCTTTTGCTGTTTTCTCGTAATAATACTTCACCATCGAAGGATATCTACGGGTCTGGGAAGAGGAATAATTCAAAGTGTCAGTGAAGTTTAGTGAAGTCAGGTTCTTATAAAAATCGTCACTCAAGTCTGGATATGCACCTTTTAGGTGAGCTTGTATTTTTGGATATAGAAGTTGCTGTGTAGCTATTTCATAATCAATTTCCTTTATTTCCTGCTTTTTAAAATCAGTCTGGACATCGGCATCATTCAAAAATTTAACGATATTTTCCTTGTACTTAAATAATTCCTCTAAAAATTCAGCCTCTTTTTTAGCAAAAATTGGCCTTTCATTAAATGCCTTTTTTAGTTTTAATTTTTTAAGCAGGTATTCATTTTCTTCTTTAGAATCTCCTGAATATGAGATTTTGTTATAGAAATATGGATCAATTTGAATTTTAGTTTTTGTTCCGCGCCTTAAGTATAAGGGAATACTGTTTTGGTTAAAATAAAGCCTGTAGTATCCAGAGGAAGGCAGGTTAAGTGTATCCACTAAAGTAATTGTTCCTTTACTATTACTTTTAATTTTTTGTTGATAATCATAAAATCGATTTGATATTTGAATTTTTTCGGTGGTTATATTTGCAATTTGAAATTCAACAACTGTTTTATCTTCATCTATAGATTCACAGCTTACCGCAAAGAAGATAAAACCGAAATAAATTAGAATTCTTTTCATTTTTAATTGGGATTCAAAAAGCGCAGGTTCTGTCAATCTCAAAAACCACACATTTTTTAATTAGTATTTTCAATTAGAATAGCGATTAACCTTAAACTAGCTATAAACTCGCATATGGTTAAGTTACATAAATTTAACCGGCATCTTTTTTCGAATTAAATTCAAAATGGGAATACCAGAGGGCAGTCCAATTTAAGGGTTTCTTTTATTTTTAATTTCTCTAAAAAGAAAATTTCAAACTTACAAGTATCTGGCTGGGCCTCAGCCTATAGGTGCTTTGAATATATGCAAATTCATTATTGGCCACTCGCACAAATTCATCAGTATTTAAAATATTATTCCAGCTCGCCTCGAGATCTATTCCTGAATCTTTAAAAGTATACTGGTAATTGAGATTCATAAAATAATTGTTACGGTTTAGAGCCGAAATATTGTTGAAGTAATATTCTGAATTAAGACTGAAATATTGATTCTCTGCCACGTAAAAAAACAAATCCAGGCTGTGCTGTTGGGTTTTGATTGCATCTATATTCCGTTGTTCAATGCTGGTTTGTAAAAAGCTTAAATTCCCGGAATAAGAAGCGCTTAACCAATCCGTCAATTCAGATTCAAGGTCGAGATCTAAGCTTAGATTTTCATTGTAGACTTCAGCCAAATTTTGATTTAAAAGCTGTTCTCTTTCAAAAATCGAAAATGTAGCTCCCAGACTCAAGGTAGTATTTAATTTACTAAAATATTTACTGGCCTTTATATTCCAGTTATGGGAGAATGAATAATTTTCCTTTTCAACGGCCTCCAAAACTGTGGCCGCATTGTTACCAATTAAATTGCTATATAATAAATTTCTCCTGGTTCGGTTATGGGAATATGAGGTGTTGGCAAAAAAGGAGGTAAGCGGATTCCTGTAGGTAAGACGCCAGCTATAATTTTGACTTAGATCTTCGGGGAGGGGGGAATTATAACGCTGAAGGCTTCGGTAATTATTGAGGATAAAGCCGTAATACATTCTGTTGATCTCACCAAATTCGTTACTCACTCCTGCAGAAACACTGGTTTCCCAAAAAGCTGAGAGTTTATTGCGAATGTAAATATCGGGTTCAAAAGTCAAACGGTTCAATTGCTGATTCTCATTCAAAGTGGGATCTTCAATATTAAAAGATCTATAGTTGACCGGAGTATTTAGTCTGAAATTCCAGTTATCCTTTTCATACGCAAACCTGCTGGTAAAGTAAATTCGGGAGGAGAGAAAGTCGAGGTTATTTCTGAAATTTCCATTGAGTGTTTCCATTTCAGTCTCATCAAAAATGCTGAGTTGACTCTTGAGATATTGATTTTGTAGAGAAAAACCAACTTCAGGTGAAAGGGTTACCCCACTAATCTTTTTGGTCATTCCGGCAGAGTTATCGGTAAAAAAGGCGGTAGAGCTTACCTCCTGTCCTACTTCAGTAAAAGATTGTCCCGAATTGAGCAGAGCTTCAAACTGGCCTGGTTGTACCTTCAGGTTTTGGTTGGCTTTGGTATAGCCGGTATTTGACCTAAAGGTTATAAGCTGCTTTCCAATAGGTTTTAGCATACGCAGTTTATTGCGTATTACAGAAAAGGGATTGGAAAGCCGCTGCAGGACTTCTGAATTCCCGATATCTATAAATCCTCTATGGGAATCCCAATGACCGTTAAATTCCAGTTCGTTCTTCAGGTAATTTTCATCTGAATTTCGCTCGAGGATGAATTTAGATTGAAGGGTACTATAGAATAAGTCGTTGTTTGTGTTTTCAACCAGATCAATAGTATCGGTAGGTGTAAAGAAGCGGGTTTGGGTATTCCCTATTTGCCGTTGCGCATCATTGAGGTAGGAAATATTGGTTTTTAGATCCACATCCTTTTTCAATCGGATAAGATAATTGGCTGACCCCAGATGAACATTGTTATCCAGCCAGCGTTGCTGGGAAAAAGGCGGTTCTGCAAGACCTCGAATAGAAAGCCAATCCCTTTTATTGATATTGAATTCTTCCCGCCCAAAATCGGAAAACGAAAAATCCCGAATTTCTCTCGAGACATCGTGGCCCGTATTATTTGCCTGATAAGTGACAATCGCCTGGTTCTTTTTTGTAAAGATCATTGGGGTGGCTTTGACTTTCCAGAGCAAAGGTGAAAAGCCGGTACCTAATTCGGCAGTACCACTGGTGGTGACCTCCTTTTTTAGTTTAATATTCAGGGAAGCTCTTTCTGAAAATTTCAAACTATCCAGGAGCTTCACCGGCTGGTGGTTTTCCAGAATCTGCACTTTAGAAACATCATCGGCCGAGATATTATTATTAGCAAGACTGTAGCGTCCTTCTAAAAGGTCCAGTCCCTCTATATAGTATTTCTGAATGGGTTTTCCCTGGTATTCAATTTGTCCTCCGGGAAGGATCTCAATCCCCGGCATTTTCCTTAAAACATCAGCAATTACCCTATCCTTCTGATCTTTAAAGGCCGCTACCGAAAAATTTAAGGTGTCGCCCCGTTGTTCGATAATTTTTGATTCGACCAGGACTTCCCTCAATTCTTCAGATGATGGGGAAAGCTTAATCTCCAGATGTTGATCTTTATTCTGAATTCTTTGCTGCGAAGTGGTGTAACCTATGTAAGAGATTTTTAGAAAAAGGGATTCAATATCGCTTTTAAGCTTTATGCTGAAGTTTCCGTTGCCGTCTGAAATTCCGTAGGCCAGAATAGAGCTTGTGGAATCCCGGCTTATCATTATTGTTGCGCCACTAAGGCTTTGGTTATTTTCACCCAGCACCTTGCCTGAAAGAATCGACTGCGACTTTGCTTGGGACGTCAGAAGTAGAAAAAACAGGATGAGTAAAACCGCGCTTTTATTCAATTTCAATAGGATTATTCCGCTTCTGCAGTGTTTCCTTATGTTCCTTCATCATTTTCTCCTTTTGGCCTGGTTTGAATTTCATAGTGATCCCAACACGTTCCAGGGCATCAATAGGGCTCCGGTCATATTCTGATAGAGCATGAAGGTATTTTTCTCTGCTGGTAGCAATATAATCTTTAGGCTCAAACTCAAATGGAACCGGTTCTTTTAGAATTTTAAAATCGGTTAAGCGAAAGGAATAATAATCTTGATCATCACTTACTTCCACTATTAACCCGGGCAACCCGTTAAATTTATATGGGCCATCTGAAATAGGTATCTCCGGAGTGAACCAGGCGTTATAATTCCTCCCGGCAAAATTTGTGGTGGCTTTTTGAACCTGATATCCCTTAAATTCCTTCGTTTCCGGAAGTATTTCCCATTCAAATTGATCCAGGTTCTGGGTGTACATCAGGTTATCCTTGACTATCTTTTGAGTAAATGCGAGCTTTCCATCGCCTACTCCCTTGTAGATATAATAATCAAATTCTGTTTGAGGTGCTCCCCTGAATTTTCCGGTGAATTCTTTGGGGTTTTTTCTTCGTGCCTGCAATAAGGAATCCCCGGCCAATCGCTCCCGGCTGGAAAACCTGGAAACCTTGTCTCCAAGGTATAGGTCCATAACTTCAGTTTGAACTGATTCCACATTCGTAGAATCAATTTGCCAGGTAATTTGATAAGTTGCTTTGTATTTAAACGCATCTTTCACAGAACCTTGCGAAAAGGCCGTCTGGCAAATTATCAATAAGATCAAGGTTAGGCTGTAATTACTTGTCATAGTATCTAATTTAGTTCAATAGGATTATTCTCCCGGGCAACTTGCTCTCTTGCCTCCTTGAGAAGCTTTTCCTTCTGGCCTTCCTTAAAATTGATTGTTATGGTTTTATCTGGAGTATTGCTGCGCTCCAGAGTGGCAAACGGATTAAGCTTGTAATCTTGAATGAGTGATCCTAATTTATCCTTATCTGTTTTTATTAATTCTGAAGTATTAAATTCCAGCTGCGATGTATTTTTAAGTTTCTCCAATTCAAGGAAAGTAAAAACATAGTGATCCTGGCTATCGGCGACTTCAAGAATCAGCCCCGGCAGACCGTTGAATTTATAAGGCCCGTCGGGAATCGGAATTTCAGAAGTAAACCAGGCCTCATAATCTCTCCCTGCATATGAAGTTGTAGCTTTTTGCGCAGTAAATCCTTTTATTAACTTGGTTTCTGGCAAAATTTCCCAGGCGAATTGATTCAGATTTTCTTCATATCTAAAATTATCCCGAATTATTCTATAGGTATAGGAAATCTTATTTTCAGGAATTCCTTTATAGATCACATATTTGAAGTTCGTTCTAATCCTTTCCATTCTTTCACTAATATCCAGGCTACCTGTTCCTTTTCTTTTGAGAGAATCCTGCAAGATTCTGCCTTCGCTTGCGAACATAGAACTATTCCCACCCCGGTAAAGAAAGAATTTTTCATTCTTAACATCATCCAGGTTAGTGCTATCTAATTTATAAGTTAGATCATAGGTGATTTTATAATCCAGGTTTGAACTTTTTTGAGACTGAGCAGAAAAATCGAAAAAGATTATAATAAAGAAAAGCAAAAATAAAACTCGCATAGATGAAAGATTTAGAATAGATGACTGAAAAATCTGAAAATTTTTCACAATATGTGGAAAAAATATCTAACCAACAAATTATGAACTACAAAAATAGTGATTAAACTACAATTTAAGTTATTATTCAAATTCTAAGAATTAGAATTCCTACTCAGGAATATACTAGATGCTAAAGTCATTAAAAATTGAACAATGTAAAATTTAAGGTAATTTCCTGTAGCCTATTCCAATTCAATAGGGTTATTATTTTTCTTCCGTTTTTCTTTCCGTCGACTTTCAATTCTGTTCTTATCTGCCGGGGAGTCATAAGATACAGAGATGGACACGTCAGGAATATTGTTAATATATGCTATACGATCTCTTTCGAATTCATTTTTTGCTTTTAAAAATTTGCTCTTTGTAGTTTGGATGTAATCTTTCTCAGTAAATGTAAAAGGAAAAGGCTGGGGAATTCTTTTAAACTCAACCATCTTAAATGCATAATGATTTTTAGCATCGCTTATCTTTAGAATTAACCCGGGCAATCCATAGAATTTGTATGGACCCTCAGGTATTGGAATTTCCTCGGCAAACCAGGCAGTATAACTTCTACCTGCAAAAACGACGGTTGCTTTTTGAACGGAGTACCCTCCAAGGGTGTCGACCTCGGGCAGAATATTCCAATTTAATTTTTCATCTTCAATGTATTCAAAATTATCCATTACAATTTCTTCAGTGTAGAAAGTTTTTCCTTCTGGCCTTTTCTTATAAATGTTGTAATTGAAATCTGTTTTCGGCATCTGAGATTGGATTCTTTGAAAATCTGCAGGATTAAATGAAGGCTTTTTTAAACTTTTTTGTAAAGAATCATTTACGGTTTTACCTAAACTTGAGAATCTGGAAAAATTTTCTCCTAAATATAGAATCATCTCTTCTGTTCTTCTGGAATCAACATCCGTGGAGTCTGTTTGATAATGAAGATCATATATGACCCTATACTGAAAAAGACCTTCCACCTCCTCTTGGTTTTGAGATAAAAGATTGGCCTGAACAAGAAGGAATGCCAAGATTAGTAATATATTATTTTTCATTATTCATGGGATTTTAAATACAATGGTAAATCTCCAAGAATATTTAGGTTTTCACCGTTACCTGCTGTT
This sequence comes from Salegentibacter haimaensis, assembly GCF_054121495.1. NCBI lineage: Bacteria > Pseudomonadati > Bacteroidota > Flavobacteriia > Flavobacteriales > Flavobacteriaceae > Salegentibacter > Salegentibacter haimaensis. Next base: position 2,331 of record NZ_JBSYGH010000011.1, on the reverse strand, counting down.
ATTTAGTGTTAACTAGTGTTAACCCGAAATTTAAAGTTGTTCTATTTAAATTACTTTTGGGTATGAAGATTAACAGTTACAGAACGATTCTCTATTTTATTAGTCTTGTGACTTTATGTACAATAGTTATCCAATTTTATTGGAATTACAGGAACTATCAGGAAGGGAAGCAACAGCTATCCAATGAAATACTAAGCAGCCTTGACAGTGCAATAGATTCCTACTTTATAGATTTAGCCGAAAAAAACACTTTAGCCATAACATTAAAGGAAGGCGACGAAAATGTAATGGAAAACGCTCAGGTAAAGAACCTTTTTAAATACATAGATAATTCCGACAATGGCTTAAAAGCTATTGAAAACATAGAGCCAGAAAGAATTTCCGAAATTAATGTTATTAGAGGGTCTCAAACTCAAATACAGGACTCCTTATCTGCTTCTGTACTGCCTATTGATGAGAATGGAGGAGATTCTAATAAACTCTTAAAGGCTACTCATTCTTCTGAAGCAGTACAATTAGCCAGTAGGGTGATTTTATCTCTTTCTACAGACACTTTGGAATTAGATGTAATTAATGAGTATATAAAGAAACAGTTGGAAGCGAAGAACCTAGACATTAAATATTACTTTGTATATACGAACCCATCAAAGGAAAAACAAGATTTTAATCAGGCTTTGGAAAAGAAAGACACCTTACACATAACCTCCAACTCAGCCTACCTTCCAAAAAAAAGTCATTTTGATTTTTATTTCACAAACATTGGAGCAACTGTTATTAAGCGGAATCTCTTAGGATTATTTTTATCAACAATGCTAATAATGGCCGTTTTTGGCTCATTACTGTTTCTTTTGAAGATCATCAATCGCCAAAAAAATCTTGCAGAGCTTAAAAACGATCTTATAAGCAATATAACTCATGAATTTAAAACTCCAATTTCAACGGTAAAAGTAGCTTTAGAAGGAATTGAATTTTTTAACCCAGAGAATGATCCAGTAAAGACAAAGACTTATCTTCAAGTCTCAAACAACCAGCTCAACAAGCTACAGGTTATGGTGGAAAAACTTTTGGAAACAGCTACCCTTGATGGAGATAACTTGGAATTAAAAAAAGAAGAAATTTCCTTAACTAATCTCATTTCAGATTTAGTTGAAAAATACAAAATAGCGACAGTTGATAAAAATTTCACTCTAACTGTTCAAAAAGATTTTTTTATTAAAGTAGATCCATTCCATATTGAGAATGCGATTAACAACATTTTAGATAATGCGGTTAAATACGGAGGAAATCAAATTGAAGTCCAAGTGATTTCAGAAAATGAGATGGTTCAAATCATAATAAGCGATAATGGTAGAAACCTATTAAAATCTCAAGCTGATCAAATTTTTGAAAAATTTTATAGAGTTCCAAAAGGGAACACCCACGATATCAAAGGCTTCGGGATCGGACTATATTATACAAAAAGCATTATTGAAAAGCACGGTGGAACTATCGATATAGTGCTGAATAAAAAAACGAATTTCGAAATAAAACTTCCAAAAAATGCTTGAAAAGATTAAAGTTTTATTTGCTGAAGACGAGCCGGCCCTGGCGCAAATCGTAAAGGAAAGCCTCGAGACAAGAAATTTTACAGTAGTTCCGGCGAGGGATGGTAATGAAGCGTTACTAAAATATAGGGAAAATAATCCACACATTCTCGTTCTTGATGTGATGATGCCTAAAAAAGATGGTTTTACCCTGGTTAAAGAAATTCGCCAGGGCGATAAAGATATTCCTATACTTTTTCTAACAGCAAAATCCCAACCGGCAGATGTTGTAGAAGGATTTGGGGTTGGTGGTAATGATTACTTAAAAAAGCCCTTTAGTATGGAAGAATTAATTGTACGCATCCAAAATTTGCTTGATCGGAGAAAACTTCTCGAAAGAACGAAAATAATTGAAATAGGAGAATTTGTGTTTAACTTTCCGAAGCAAACCCTTGTTCACCGAAATGGAGAGGAAGAGCTCCTTACACATCGCGAAACCCATCTTCTATACCACCTTTGCAAAAATAAAAATGAGGTAATGGATAGGTCCGTCATTCTTAAAAAACTTTGGGGGAATGATGACTTCTTTAATGCCCGAAGTATGGATGTCTTTATTTCCAAACTACGAAAAAAACTAAAAAAGGATGAGAATATTCAGATAGTAAATGTGCGAGGATATGGTTATAAATTAATCGTTTAATGAACGCACTCTATTTTTCGATTGTATTAGATGAAATAGACACGATAAAATCTGACAGTTAAGGATTATATTTAAAGAGTTGAAACAAGAAATATTAACCCTTAAAAC